>NZ_JBPBBB010000007.1:0-141893 GCF_050896375.1 Roseovarius tibetensis | reverse complement strand
CTATCAACACCATGATTTATATACGAAATACCAAGCTCAGGACAGCGAAATCAGCGGACTACTTGGGGAATGCGGGTTAAAAGGAGAAAGGGCCAATGAAACAGGACATTTACCAGAAAGTAACAGACAAGATCATTGCCGATCTGGAGCAAGGCGAACTGACATGGCACAAGCCATGGTACGCCGGAAACATGGATGGGCGGATCATCAAGCCGCTGCGCCATAACGGCATGGCATACAGCGGAATCAACGTGCTGATGCTGTGGGGTGCGGCGATGGAGGGCGGCTATCTGTCGCCGTTCTGGATGACCTACCGCCAAGCCAAGGAATATGGCGCACACGTCCGCAAGGGCGAGCGCGGCAATCTGGTCGTCTATGCCAACACCATCACCAAGACCGAAGAGCAGGACGACGGCAGCGAGGAAGAGCGCAAAATCCCGTTTATGAAGGGCTATAGCGTCTTTAACGTCGAGCAGATCGAAGGGCTGCCCGAGCATTTCTACAGCAAGCCGGAGCCCGTCATCGACCCCGCGCAGCGGATCGACCATGCCGAAGAATTCTTTGCCGCCACGGGCGCAGACATTCGCAGCGGTGGGAACAGGGCATATTACAGCGGCGGCAGCGATCATGTGCAGATGCCGCATTTCGAGAGCTTCCGCAGTCCCGAAGCCTATTATGCGACCTTGGCGCACGAGTTAACCCACTGGACAAAGCACGGAAAGCGCCTTGACCGTGAATTCGGGCGCAAGCGGTGGGGCGATGAAGGTTATGCCCGCGAGGAACTGGTCGCCGAGCTTGGCGCGGCGTTGCTTTGCGCTGATCTGACCCTGACGCCGGAGCCTGGCACCGATCATGCCGCCTATATCCAGAGCTGGCTCAAGGTGCTGCGTGACGACAAGCGCGCCATCTTCAGCGCCGCCGCCCATGCGCAGCGTGCAGCGGATTTCCTGCACGGCTTGCAGCCCGTGATCGAAGAGCCCGAACAGCAGGAAGGAGTCGCCGCGTAAGCGGCGGCTCTGCCCGCAAAATTTTCGGCTGGCCTCACGGCCAGCCTTCGGTTTGATGTTTTCTCTTTTTGCTCAATTCGGCTGAGTATTCTGGCATGAAAGCAAACTTGCCATCGGTTTGATAAGTGTGTAAAATACTCAGTATGACTGAGCGAAGCACGTCACATCTAAACCGCCTTGAACAGGACCTGCCCGAAGGGCTGGTCGTCGATGCGGCGTGGCTGGAACAGCGCGGCATCGCCAGCAACCTACGCTCATACTACGTCAAGCACGGTTGGCTGGAACAGCCTGCGCGCGGTGTCTACCGCCGCCCGCGCGGCTCTCTGGGGTGGCAGCAGGTCGTCATATCCCTTCAAACCTTGCTGCAAGTTCCGCTGATCGTCGGCGGACGCACGGCGCTAGAGCTACAGGGCTTCGCCCACTATCTCACGTACGAAACCAAGACGATCCACTTGCACGGATCCGAGAAGCCGCCGCACTGGCTTTCCAAGCTCGGCCTGCCGCAAACATTCGTTTACCGGAACAGCGCAACCCTGTTTCGCAATGATCCGGTCAGTTTCGGCCTCGGCAGCCTTGCCTGGAACACGGAGCAGAACGAGGGCCGCGATCTTGAGCGCCTTCAAGGCGGGGGCCTTGCAAGAATGGCTTGGGGGCAATGGGATTGGCCGCTAACGCTGTCAAAGCCGGAGCGCGCCTATCTTGAAATGCTCGACGAACTGCCGCGCCATGAGAGCTTTCACCAAGCGGACATGATCATGCAGGGCGCAGCCAATTTGAGCCCCCGCCGCCTGACAAAGCTCTTGGGTGATTGCCGAAGCGTCAAGGTCAAGCGGCTGTTTTTCTTTTTCGCGGATCGGCATGGCCATGCGTGGCGCAAGCGACTCGATCCCGACGATTTCGATCTCGGCAAGGGGAAGCGGATGCTCGTTAAGGGCGGACGTCTTGATCCGGCATACCAGATCACCGTACCGGAGGACCTTGATGGCATTTGAAGAGCGATATCAGCAACAAGTCCGGCTGCTCATGCGTCTCTTGCCCATTGTGGCGCGCGAGGATTGCTTTGCGCTCAAGGGCGGAACCGCAATCAACCTGTTCGTCCGTGATCTGCCGCGCTTATCCGTTGATATCGACCTGATGTACCTGCCGATGCACGGAAGGCCGGAAGCGCTAGCTGGCATCGACGCCGCGATGAAACGGATCGCGGAAAGTGCTCAAAAAGAGATACCAGGCGCCCGCGTGACGCCGAATACCAGTGACGGCACGGTGCTGCGCTTGCTCGTCGCCGCAGACCGTACGCAGGTCAAGATCGAGGTGTCTCCGGTCCTGCGCGGTGTCGTCAAGGAGCCGCGCGTCCAGCCTGTTGTCGCGGAGGTCGAAGATGCTTTCGGCTTTGCCGAAACGAATGTGGTTTCCTTCGAAGACCTTTACGCAGGGAAGCTGGTGGCTGCTCTGGACCGGCAGCACCCGCGCGATCTGTTTGACGTGCGGGACCTGTTTGCCAACGAAGGACTGACAGATGAGCTGCGAAAGACGTTTCTGGTCTATCTGCTGAGCCACAACCGTCCGATGGGGGAGGTGCTTTCGGGACGCGTTAAGAACCTCGCCACTGAATACAGGGACGGCTTCGAGGGGATGACCGAGACCACCGTACCAATAGAAGAACTGGTCGCAACGCAGAAGCGCCTGATCGCCGAATTGATCGGGCAAATGCCTGCCGAGCATCGCGCCTTCCTGATAGGTTTCGAGCGCGGAGCCCCCGATTGGCCGCTTCTCGGCATCCCCCATGCGAGCGAGTTACCAGCCGTCCGCTGGCGACAGCGGAATCTCGACGGTTTGCCCCCTGAAAAGCGGGCTGAACTCGTGGCCCTCTTGCAGCAATCACTCGACACCCAGGATTGACCTTTCCAACGCCGGAATGCGGCGCAACCCGACAGCGGCGGGCTGCGCGCAGCGTTAGGGCTTGCAGCGTGATCGTGCCGCCGGTTTGGCTTGGTAGCCCATGGCGCGTTCGATGTTTTCGAGGCTCGCCAGTATGTTGCGGCGATCCGGCATGTCGGGCTCTGTCTCGGTCAGCAGCATCGAAAAGAGCTGGTGCAGTTCGCCGAGTTCTTGAGCGGTCAAGCCGTGCAGCTCGTGCATGGTGAGAAGCGTGATCATGTGATCCTCCTTTTCCGTTTGCGACCCGACCAATTCGGGCCTTCTCGGGATCAGGAGGCGCAGGAAGCGGCTGCTATCGGACACCTTCGGGCACAACGTAGTGGAGCAGGCACACCGCCTTGGCCGTATGCGCAACCCTTTCTGCCATTCATGATTTCCGGAAGCGCCGATGGACGGGCGCGGAGGGAGAGGATCGCGTTCTCGAAGCAGATCACCGGACACAAGATGCACACACGAGGGACCGAGGCTCGGGCGTGCGATACTGTTGCGTTGCAAGCGGGACGTTAGGATTCCGGATCGATGTCTCTCTACAGCGCGGCTTTGAGTTCACAAATCTCTACTCCGATGCGGATCATCAAAACCTCTTCAAGGTAGGCCCGCATCATCCGTCCGAGTTTCCGCTCCATGGCTGCGACTTCCCGTCCTTCATCACGGGCAAACTGCCATAGCCGCAGGGACGCTGGCAGTTCTTCGACTTCCAGCATGGCCAGAAATTTTGCCACGTGGACATAATTTCTCGGCAAGGTCAGAACGACACGCTGCACACTCTGATCGAAAAGATGCGTGGCGGCTATTCCATGGCTCTCTGCCAGAACACCCTCGAATTCCCTTGCAAGTTCTTCACGCAGCTCCGGCGTGAGTTGTTCTTTGATATTGCTAAGCATGTAACTTCTCCTTTCACTATCGTTCAAAGCCGCGATCCCGCGTTCGGTCGCGGCGGCGTTGTTCCTTGCGCTCTTCGCGTTGCGTTTCCGGCTCGGGACGCTCTGACTCGCGCTCCGGCAGGTCCATGGTCTGGTAGCGGGCGACATCCTCGCGCAGCAGAAGCAGATCGGCTTGCTGCCGTTCGCGCTGTTCCCGAATCCGGTCTTGCAGCGCGCGGCGCTCATCGAGGTGGCTGGCAATAAGGCCATCGCGCTCGGCGCGGTCGCGCACATGCGCCTCCGACGCTTCGCGCTCGTTCCGCTGTTTGATCTTGCTGTATTTGCCGGTCAGGCGGTGCCAGATGCCGGAAAAGCCGCGCGGCAGCCGTGCTGCCCGCGCCTTGGTTTCCGCTATCCAGCGCTTTTGCTGGGCATCTTTTAGCGCCTGCCGTTCCTGCCGGTGCCGCGTGGCTAGGTCGGTGCGCTCGGCCTCCAGCGCCTTCCGGCCCTGTGCAGCTTCCAGCTCCGCTTGCCGCATAAAACCCCTGATCCGCTCTGTCATGCGGGCGGCGATGTAGGTGCGGGCTTCATCGACCGAAGGGAAGGCTTCGGGATCACCGAGCCGCGTGGCAACATCCTTGGTCTTCGCGCCCGTCTGCCGTGCCACCGCATAGACTTCACCGCGATAGTCGACGGCGACAAAGCCGCGCCGGTCGCCGCGCGCCAGCATGAAGCCACGCTCTTTGAGCGCTTGCGCGAAGGCTGTTCCGGTATCCGAGCGGTTCCAGCTTTCCTGAAACAGCGCCTTGAGCTGCTTCGGATCGAGCCCGACGCGCCGCGCTTGCTGCCATTCCTCGCGCGTGTAGCCGAGCGGATCGCGCTCCCGCCACTCGCGCAGCCCCTTCGGCATTTCCCAGCCATGTGCGCGGAACAGTTCGCGCGACACGTCCCGCAGGCGCATCTTGTAATGCGGCAGGTTGATCGCCCGCATCTGTTCGGCATCGATCCGCGACCAGACGACATGCGCGTGCCGCCGCCCGTCTTTCTCATGGAACACAATGGCGCGGGGCTGGCCTTCGAGGTCGAGTTTGCGCTCGATCTCGTCGGCAGCGTTCTCGAAATCGGAGGTTGTGACGGTTTCGCCGCCAGGTGGGTTTAGGCTGACAGAGAACAGGTAGTTCTCGCAGCGCGTGCCTTTGGCGATGGCATCGACTTCACGGAAGGCAGACAGCAGATCATCCCCGACAAAGCCGCGCACCTCATGCAGCTCGACATGATCGTTATCCCGCATCGAGAGCAGGTAACGGGCAAGCTGTGCGCCACCGCCGCGCTCTTTTGCCTTGAGGATCATGGCTTCAAATCCCATCCGGCTTTGGAGCCTGATCCCGTCTCGTGCAGGCCGAGCGCGATCAGCAGATCGCGCCGCATCGCCTGCACATCCTTGCACGCCTGCCGCAGATCGGCTTCGGTTTCCGGCGTGACGGGCAGCGAGCCCGTGTTCACCGCCTTGGCGAGCTGATTGAGATTATTCGAAAGCCGCGACTGGCCAAGCGCCGCCAGAACCCGCCCAAGCGCGGCATAATCCTTCACCGGAAAATGCCCGCGCGTCTGACGCGGCGCAGCATCATCGCCGAACAGGCGGTCACGAATATACGCCGCGAGCGCCATGCCCGACGCATCCTGCTCAAGCCGCGCCCGCTCGTCGAAGCTCAGACGCAGTGAAAAGGGCTTGGGTTTTCTGGATGTTTGCGTCGCAGCAGGCGCTTTCACTGGCTCCGGCGCGTCGGGAAGCCGCCAGTCCGCTAAGCTATGGAAATTATTTTTGATATTCGTCATGGTCGCGCTCCAGACCCTCAAGGTCTAAATGCGCGAGATGGCGTTCCCATTCCTCAAGAACCTGAAAAAGAAGGTTCGATTCTTCTCCCGTCAGGTCCACCATCCCGCAATTTTGGTTTGAAATGTTCACTTACACCTTGAGTAACAAGGTGGTTTTAGTGGTTCGATAACCATTATCGTGGCTGTATCGCAGAATCCCGCGCATGCGCGCCTGATGCCGGACAGTTCGAATATCGACCACGCGGTCCATCGGGTTTTTCAAGATGCGGGAAACCGCGGATCGGGATGTGAACCATCCGATGCCGTTGCGCAGGAGTAGTTTTTGTTTCGGCCATGTCGATGTGGTGTTTGGCGCTGTTCATCCGCGCGCTGACGGCCGGTGCGTGGCGGAATCTGGGTGTGGCCGTGCCAAGGACCTGATAGAATTGAATGCATGTTGCGTTTGTTCGACATTCTGGGCCGCTCTGCGGCGATGCGCGCCCTTGAGGATGCGCTCCGGGAGTCCGGTGTGCATCCCATTCTCGTTCCGGACCCGGTCAAGCTGACCGTGATCAAGCTCAACAAGACATATGCCGGTGTCAGGAGCCAGGATGTTGCCTGCGCCGAAGCCGCGCAACTGCTCGCCTATTGCATCCTCGGACATGAGCAGTTTGCGGACAGCAACAGCGCGGCGGATGCGGAGCGTATCGACGATCGCGTGGAGGCGGCGCTGGATGACGGCGACACGCTGGATGCAAAGCTGATCCTTCTGGCGCTGCATGCGGAGCAGATCGCCCAGGACGTCGCCGATCGTATCGAGGTGGATGAGGCGTGATCGCCGCCCCGCGTCCAGCCTGTGGTCGGTGCCTGTGGTCGTCTTTGTCCGGACGTGTGCCGTGTCCGTCAAAGATCTTGTCGTGCGTGCCGTGCGCCGGTGATGGTACCGGATGCTGCGCGCCCTTTCGTCGTCTACCTTGCACGGTTGCTATCGGCACGCCACTCGCCTCCCGCGCGTGGCTTCAGCCAGGCCGATCGGCCGGTCACGAGCCGTAAGGGGCGCGGCGACGCGCATGACGGCTGGTGGATGCCGCGCGCCCGCATCGGGCGCGGTCCAGATCAAAGCGTGACCGGCCGGGTCGTCAGCTTTCGCGCACGAAATGATCGGGGCCGACCTGAACCATTGGGGCCTGCGTCGGCGTCCAGTCAAGCGCCCGCACGGGGCTTTTCAACTCGTCGGTGACGCGCCCGGTGGTGCGGCGCGGGCGGTCGGGATCGGGGATCGGCACGGCATTGATCAGCTTGCGGGTATAGGGGTGGCGGGCGTCGCCGATGATCGCGCGGCGCGGTCCGATCTCGACGATCTCACCCAGAAGCATCACGGCGATGCGGTGGCTGACCCGTTCGACCACGGCGATGTCGTGGCTGATGAACAGGAAGGCGAGGCCCAGATCGCGCTGCAGATCCAGCATCAGGTTGATGACCTGCGCCTTGATCGACACGTCGAGCGCCGAGACGGATTCATCGGCGATGATCATCTTCGGCTCCAAAGCCAGCACCCGCGCGATGCAGAGGCGTTGCCGTTGGCCGCCCGAGAATTCGTGCGGAAAGCGTGTCGCGTGCTCGGGTTTCAGCCCGACCTGTTCCAGCAGCGCGTCGACCCGCGCATCGGCGGCGGCGCCGGTGGCGAGGCCGTGCACCACGATCGGTTCTCGGATCGCGGCGCCGACCGTCTGGCGCGGGTTGAGCGACCCGAACGGATCCTGGAAGATCATCTGCATACGCTGCCGCGCCGCGCGCAGCTCGGCGCGCGAGGTGGTCATCAGGTCCTGATCCTCGAACAGGATGGAGCCGCTGGCGGGTTCGACCAGTCGCAACAGGGATCGGCCCGTGGTGGATTTGCCGCAGCCGGATTCACCTACCAATGACAGGGTCTCGCCGGCGCGCAGCGAGAACGACACCCCCTCGACCGCGTGGACCCGGCCGATGGGGCGGGCGAATACCCCGCCGCGCATGGTGAACCGGGTGCACAGGTCTTTGACCTTCAGCAGATCGCCACCGCGCTTGTCAGGCTCGTCCGGGGCCTCGGCCGCGAAGGCCCCGGTGGCGCGCGGATCGCTTTCGTCCTCCTTGAAGGCCGGGAACCGGCGCGGCATGTCCGACCCGCTGAGCGTGCCAAGCTGCGGCACGGAACCAAGCAGCTTGAAGCTGTAGGGATGCTCGGGGGTCGCGAAGATCCTCGACGCGGTCCCATCCTCGACCTTGTCGCCGCGCAGCATCACCACCACGCGGTCGGCGACCTCGGCCACGACGCCCATGTCGTGCGTGATGAACATCACCGACATGCCGATCTCGGATTGCAGATCGCGGATCAGTTCGAGGATCTGCGCCTGGATGGTCACGTCGAGCGCGGTCGTCGGCTCGTCGGCGAGCAGCAGTTTGGGCCGGCAGGCAAGCGCCATGGCGATCATCACCCGCTGGCGCATGCCCCCCGAAAAGGTGTGCGGAAATTCCGCGTAGCGCCGCGCGCCGTCGGGAATGCGCACCAGATCGAACAGGCGCAGGGTTTCCGCGCGCGCCGCCGCCGCATCAAAACCGCGATGCCGGCGCAGCACCTCGGAGACCTGCGCGCCGACGGTCAGCACCGGGTTGAGGCTGGTCATCGGCTCCTGGAAGATCATGCCGATATCGCTGCCGCGAATGTCGCGCATCTTCTCCTCGGACGCCCCGAGGATGTCGAGGTCACCAAGATGGATCTGGCCCTCGATCCGGCCCGTCGCCGGCTCGATGAGGCGCATGATCGACAGCGCCGTCACGCTCTTGCCAGAGCCGCTTTCGCCGACAATGGCCACGGTTTCACGCGGGGCGATGTCGAAACTCAGATCGCGAACGACAGATTGCCACGCGCCATCCACGCGAAACGAGGTCGTCAGCCCGCGGACACTCAGAACCGGTTGCGTCATTGTTCACCCTTCAGTCGCGGATCGATTGCGTCGCGCAGCCCGTCGCCCAGAAGGTTGAGCGCGAACACGACGATGAGAATGGCGAGCGAGGGAAAGAGCACCAGCCAGGTGCTGTCGAGGATGTTCTCGAACCCCTCGCGGATCATGCCGCCCCATGTGGCGGTCGGCGGGCTGACGCCGAGGCCGATGAAGGCCAGCGACGCCTCGACCCGGATCGCGGTCGCGATCCAGATCGATCCCATGACCAGCACTTCGGGCAGGATGTTCGGCAGCAGGTGGCGAAACATCAGCCGGCGGTCGGAATAGCCCAGGGCGCGCCCGGCCTCCATGAATTCCCGATCCTTGATCGCGATGGTCGGCGCGCGGGCGATGCGCGCGAAGGGCGGGATCGCGGTCAGGGCGATGGCGATGATCAGGTTCGTGATGCTGGGCCCCAGCATGGCGACCACGATCAGCCCGAGGATCAGCGACGGAAAGGCCAGCAGCACGTCCATCGTCTGCATCATGACGATGTCCAGCCGCCCGCCATAATATCCCGCGACCAGCCCGATCACCGTTCCGATCAGCATCGCCAGCCCGATCGAGACAAGCCCGATCAACAGTGAAATCCGTGCGCCGTAGAGGATGCGCGACAGGATATCGCGGCCGAAGACATCCGTTCCCAGCCAGTGCTCGGCGCTTGGGCCGTGGAGGCGCTGGAAGACATCCTGATCTATGGGATCGTGCGGTGCGATCCACGGCGCCAGTAGCGCCGCGAGGCAGACCACCACGAAGACCAGAAGACCGGCCCAAGAGGTCTTGTTGGTGTTGAACGCCTTGAACAGCGCACTGCCGGTCGCGGCGAGCATGGTGCGCAGGTAGCTGCGCGGTGCGGCGGGATTGGTGTGCGTCATGAATATTTCACCCTCGGGTCAATGAAGCCGTACGTGATGTCGGTCAGCAGGTTCACCAGAACCACGATCAGCGTGTAGATCACCATCAGCCCTTGCAGCATGGCATAGTCGCGCTGGTTGAGGGCCCCCACGATGAGGCGGCCCAGCCCCGGACGGTTGAAGACGATCTCGGTCAGTACCGAATTGCCGATCAGCACACCGAGGTAGAGGCCGATCACCGTGACCACCGGGATCATCGTGTTGCGCAGGCAGTGCCGCCAGATGATTGTCGCGAACGCGATGCCCTTGGCCTTGGCGGTGCGGACATAATCCTGTCCCAGCACCTCTAGCATCGCCGAGCGGGCGACGCGGGTGATGAAGGCCGCCATGATGATCCCGAGATTGATCGCCGGCAGCGCAAGGTCGTGCAGCCGGGCGCCCAGGGTCTCGCCGCGCCCGGTGCTCATGACCGGGAACCAGTTGAGCGAGATCGAGAAGACCAGCAGCAGCAGGATGGCCGAGACGAAGGCGGGAAATGACAGCCCCAGAAGCGAGCCGAGCCGGATCAGGTAATCGGGGATCGCGTTGCGCCGCACCGCCGACCACACCCCCAGCGGGATGCCGATCGCCGCGCCGAGAACGAGTGCGGCAAGGGTCAGTTCGATGGTAGCAGGCAGGACGTTGAGGATCTCGCCGATCACCGGGCGTCCGGAGACAAGCGAGGTGCCCCAGTCCCCGGTGAGCACACCCGCCATGAACTCGCCGTATTGGACGATCAGCGGCTTGTCGAGGCCGAGCTTGGCACGCAACGCCTCGATCGCGGCCTGGCTGGCCTGGTCGCCCAGCACCACAAGCGCCGGATCGCCCGGCAGGATGCGCACGATGAAGAAGACGATGGTCAGCACGCTGAACAGCGTGATGACCGCGAATCCGAGTCGGCGAAGGATATAGCTGCTCATGCGACCCCGTGATTTCGGTAATGGGACATCAGGTGCACCGCCCCGCGCGCACAGGGGCGCGGGACGGCGGGTGGATGGTGGCGATCAATCGACGAAGTGCGACTTTTCGGTGATGGCCGGGCTGAGGTTGAACGACCCCTCGACCTCGTGCCCAAGGTTCAGGTTGTCGGTCCACGCCCAGAGCTGCATGTTCTGCATCAGGGGAACGGTGCAGACCTGTTCCATGATCTTGCGCTGCGCCTCGGCCCAGAGCTCTTTCTGGCGCTCGGGGTCGGACGCGACGCGTGCCGACACGATTTCCTCATCCGCCACCGAGCAGTTGGCGAAGTTGGTGATCGCCGACGGCTCGCCCGGCGCAGAATCCGAGTGGAAGAATTGCGTCAGGTAGGTGTCGGCCACCGGGAAACGCGCCGCCGAGTAATGTGTCAGCTCGCTGAGACCTTCGCGGATCTGCGCGTGGAAGGTGGCGTGCTCGACCAGCTCGACATCCAGGGTGATACCGCTCTCGCGCAGTTGCGCCTGCACCGCCTGGATGGTCTCAAGCATGGTGGGCAGCGTGGTGTGGATGGCCTTGATGGTCACGCCGTCGGGATAGCCAGCCTCGGCCAGCAATTCCCGTGCGCGGTCGGGATCGTGCGGGTAGGTCGGCACGTCATCGGTGTATCCGAGGTAGCCTTCAGGCACCGGCGACACCGCCGGCAGCGTCACGTCCGGCCCCTTGAGCTGGACCAGCCCGTCGCGGTTGACGGCATGCGCGACGGCCTTGCGCACCCGGATGTCGTTCAGCGGCTCGGACGTCACGTCCAGCATCAGTTGCGACATCTCGCCGGGCAGCATGGTGGCGACGGTGACATCGGGCAGTTGCGAGATCCGCTCGACCCAGGTCTGGTCCTGACGGCCGTAGATCATGTCGATCTCACCCGACTGGAACGCAAGGTCGCGGCTGGAATCCGAGGGGATGTAGCGATACATGATTTCCTTGATCTCGGGTTCGCCACGGAAATAGTCCTCGTGCGCGACAAGACGGACGAATTGCTGCGGCTGGTATTCGGCAAACGCCCACGGGCCGGTGCCCACCGGCGACCGCGCGAAATCCTCGCCCATCTCCTCGACGGCATCCTGACAGACGATGTTGCCACCGTGATAGGGCACCAGCAGCCCCAGAAGGCTGGGCACCGGCGAGGACAGCGTGATCGTGACCTCGTGATCGCCCGTGGCCTCGACCGTCTCGAAGGCGCTGTAATCGGCGGCGAAGGACGACACGTCGGGATTTGCCGCGCGGTTGAGCGAGTAGACCACGTCCTCGGCATCCAGCATGCCGTAGTCGCCGTGGCAGTCGACATCGTCGCGCAACTGGAAGGTCCATGTCAGGCCGTCCTCCGACGCCTCCCAGCTTTTGGCGATGTCGGGTTCGATATGTTCGGGGCTGGCCTTGCCCGGCTCGACCCTTACAAGGCCGTTGAACATCCAGTGCAGTACGCCCTTGTCAGGGGTTGTCGTGGCGACATGCGGGTCGAGCCGCCCGGCATCCGCGCTGCCCATGCCAATGGTCAGCGTTGTCTGCTGGGCCTGCGCCGCCCCGGCGGCAAGCATCGCCGTGCCGACCATCATCAGTGTCTTGGCTTTCATGGTTTTCGCTCCTGTTGCAGGTGTCGTGCCGATTTTCCGGTTTCGAATCCGGGGGGCGCCGGCACGTTCGCCGCCCGATCCGCCGCAATGGACATTCCGCATCATAGCATGTCCTCGTGGCGACAGTTGACAAGCATCTCGGCGACGCTCGCGGTATTGGGAAGCGCGATTGCCGTTTCCGCCAGCACCGCGAGGTCGGCGGGCGCGATCATCGCATCGCGCTCGATGGTCTGGACCCCGGCCGTCAGGTCGGTGGCGACGAAGCTCGGGCAAAGCGCCGTGGCGCGCACGCCGTCCTCCCATCCGATGCGCCGTGTGCCATGCGTCAGCGCCATCAGCGCATGCTTGGTCATCGCGTAGCCTATATTGTCGTTTCGCACCCGCTTGCCCGACAGCGAGGCGACGTTGACGATCCGCCCCGTGCCGCTGGCACGCAGATGCGGCAGGCAAGCGCGGGTCAGAAAGAGGGGACCCTTGACATTGACCGCAAGAAGCCTGTCCAGATCGGCCTCGTCGCCCGCGTCGATGGTGAAGCGGTCGGCGATACCGGCGTTGTTCACCAGCCCGTCGAGGCGACCGAAGCGGTCCAGCGTCGCGTCGAGCCAGCCTTGATGGCTGGCGCGGTCGGTCGCGTCGAACCGCGCGGTCAGCAGACGCGGCATGGTCGAAGCGTCGAGTGCGCCCGGATCGCGCATTCCGGCGCTGACGCTGTAGCCTCGCTCGATCAGCCGTTCGACCAGCGCGCGGCCGATGCCCCTGCTGGCGCCCGATACCATGATCACCCGTCCCTGCGGTTCAAGCATCGCTCAACTCCTTCTGTCGTGGTTGCGGCGCGGCGAAGCGTGCGGGCGAGAACGGCGCCATCGCCGCGGTGCCGGTGCCGTCATGCAGGTGTTCGGCCACCATCCGCCCGACCAGCGGCGCCAGGGCAAAGCCGTGCGCCGAGAACCCGAAGGCGTGGACCAGCCCGGCAAGTCGCGGGCTTGGCCCCAGAACCGGCAGACCGTCGGGCATCATGCCCTCCAGCCCGGTCCACGCGCGCACCACGCGAGCCCGCGCCAGGTGCGGAAATATGGCCACTGCATTCCCCAGGCTTGTGCCGATACGCGCCGGATCGAGATCGCCGCGCGCGGTGCGGCAGGTGCCGGCGTCGCGCACGTGCCCCTCGAAGGCGCCGCCGATGACAACGGCGCCCGCGTCGGTCTGCTTGAGCGACAGCTTGAGCCCGTGAACGCCGACCACCGGGGTCAAGAATGGCGCCACCGGGGCCGTCACGATCATCTGCAGCGCGCCGGTGCGCATCGCAAGGCCATCCTCGGATGCCAGATCGCCGCCCCAGGCGCCGGCACAGTTGACCGCCTGCCGCGCGTGGATTTCGCCGCGGTCGGTGTCGATCGACAGCCCGCCATCCCCGGTGCGGGCGATGCCGCGCGCGGGCCGGTTTTCGGTTATGACGACGCCCGCAGACAGGCACGCCTGGCGGTAGGCGTGCAGCGTTGCCATCGGGTCGGCAAAGCCGTCATCCTCGACCACCAGCGCGCCGCGGATATGCCCGGCGCTGGCCGGCAGCCGCGCGCGCACGTCATGCGCGGGGATCAGCCGCTCATGTGTCCAGCCCGCATCGGCGGTGTCGCGGGCGCGGCGTTCCAACGCCACGAGGCCCGGCTCATCCTCGGCCAGACGCATCTGGCCGCTTTGTACAAAGCCCACATCGTGCCCCAGCCGCGCCGCCAGCCCACGCCAAAGGTCCAGTGCGGCGCGCGCCAGCGGGATCTCGGCATGGTGCCGGTTGAGACTGCGCACCCCGCCGGCACTGGCCGACGAGGCGTGGCGGCCGCAACGCGCGGCCTCGATCAACTGCACCGACAGGCCAAGCCTGCGGGCTTCGAAAGCCGTCGCAAGGCCCATGAGGCCGCCGCCGATGATCGCCACATCCGCCATCATGACGCGGCCTCGGGCAGGGCATCCGGTGCGAGGTAATCCATCAGCAACACCGGTTTCAGCGGCGGACGGATTCGCAAGGCGCCGACGGCGTCGGGGGGGCGCCCGGTCTCGTCGGCGATCAGCCGCGTCAGCGGATTGCCGCAAATCCGACCCTGGCACGGCCCCATGCCGCAGCGCGTCAGGGCCTTGACGCGGTTCGGCCCGTCGATCCCGGTGCCAAGGGCTGTGCGCACATCCGCGACACGGACGGCCTCGCACCGGCAGATCAGCGCGTCGTCCGTGGCATGGGCCGACAGTGGAATGGGCGGATAAAGCGCCTCGGGAAGTTGGCGCGCAGCGCGCCGGCGGTTCAGACGTCTGGCAAGGTCGGCGTGGGTGTCTGCACGCCCGGCGCGCGCCAGCACCGACAGCGCCGCTTGCTCGCCTTCGAGGGTGGCGATGCGGACGCCGCCAATGCCGCCGCCGTCGCCGACGATCCAGAGACCCGGCGCGACGGCGCCATCAGCCTCGCGCACGGGCACGAAGGCCCCTTGGCCGGCCTCCCACGCATGGCGCAGGTTCAGAAGGCGGCTGACCTGGGTGTTCGGGATCACGCCGTCATGCACGCCCAGCAGGCGGGCGGGCAGGTGTTGGGCGCGACCGTCACTCGCGAACGACACCGATTGCAGGTGACCGGCGCCGTGGGCGCGCAGGCGTGTGACACGGCGGTAGACCGGTACGCCCGACAGCATCCGGCGCAGCAGCAGCCCGGCGCCCTGGGCCATCAGCCCCGGATCGCCAAGGATGGCGCGAGGCAGCGCCTTGATCGCCCGCGCGAACCCACCGCGCGGGCCAAGATCGAGCAGGGCCGACACGCGCCCGCCCGCCGCGCGCACTTGCGCCAGGGTCAGCAGCACCAGCGGGCCGTGCCCGGCCAGCACAACGCCCTCGGCGTCGGGAACCAGCCCCGATTGCTTGTACGCGGTCTGGATCGCGCCGACGCCCATCACGCCGGGCAATTCGGCGCCGGGAAAGATCAGCGGACGCTCCTGCGCGCCGGTCGCGAGGATCACCGCGCGCGCCGCTGTCCGGCGGATGCGCGGGCTCGTGGCGGTGCCGGGCGCACGCCATGTGATCTCGGTCGGGGCGTCGCGATCCGTGGTCGGTGGTGTCATGTCGACGAGTGTCGCCCCGGCGCGGTGATCCGCGCCCGAGGCCGCGAACCGGCGGAGCGCCGCGTCCGCCGCCGGCCCCGCGTCATGCTGCGCAGAGCCCGCGTTGCGCCAAACCTGTCCGCCGGGGGCGGGTTGCTCGTCAAGCAACAGCACGTCGAGCCCGCCCTCGGCGGCACGTGCCGCGGCCGCCAGCCCCGCCGGGCCGGCGCCGATCACGCAGAGATCGACCCTGTCGCTCATGCGGCCCCCGCGTCTTGGCCCAAAGGGTGCGGCGTCTCGACCACCATCCCCTCGCGCACGCGGACCAGGCAGGCCTGTGCATCCGGCGCGCCGTCGATGGTGCATTGGCAGCCAAAGCATATCCCGATCAGGCAGAAGGGCGCCGACGCCGTGCCGGTCTTCACATTCGCCCCGATCGAGGTGTAGCCCGCCGCGAGCATCGCGGTGGCGACGGTATCACCGGGGCATGCTGTCACGGAATGGCCATCGACGGTGATCGCGATGGTGCCCGTGGCCGGTGCTGTGCGGCGGAAGACGCTCATGCGGCCTCCTCGAAGCGGGCGGGAGAGAATTCCGGGTAGCGCGCGGCGAGCGCGTCGTCGGCGATGGCATGGGCGACCTCGCCGGCGTGCAGGGACGCCAGCGTCACGCCACTGTGGCAGGTGACCAGATAGGCGCCGGGACAGGTGGACGACGCCTCGTAGATCGGCAACCCGTCGGGCGACATCACCCGCAACCCGCCCCAGCTACGCACCAGCCGCGCGCGGGCAAGGGCCGGAAAGCTGCGCACGGCGCGGTCGACGATCTGTCGCGCGACCTCTTGGGTGGTGCCGCGATCAAAACCCGCATCCTCCTTGCTGTCGCCCATCATGACGGTGCCGTCGGCGGTCTGGCGCACCGTGTGGGTGGCCATATCCAGGATCCGCGGCAGGCGTTCGGTGATCAGGATCTGACCGCGCTGCGGGTGCAGCGGCGCGTGCAGTCCCAGATCCGGGGCCAGTTCCGCGTTGCCCAACCCGGCGGCCAGCACGACCCGATCCGCCGCGAGGCGGCCCTCGGCGCCCTCGATCACGAACCCCGAACCCTGCGGGCGCACGTTGGTGACCTGCATCGCCACGATCGTTGTCCGGGTCTGAAGCATCCGTCGCAGCGCGCGCAGTGTCATCAGCGGATCGGCGTGGCCGTCATGCGGGCAATAAGCCGCGCCCACGGCCTGCGGGCCGATGCCGGGGACCAGTTCGCGCAGGGTGTCGCGGTCGATGATCCGGGTGTCATGCGCGCCGCCGGGCTGGTTGTGCAGCCGCGCGAGATTGGCGCGCGTCCGGTCCAACTCGGCGGTGTCGAGCGCGATTCGCACACCGCCGGTGCGCCGATACGCGGGCGACAGGCCGGTGGCCTGCGCGAGATCGCTGGCGAAGCTGTCCCATTCCTGCGCGGCGCGAAAGCTGAGCGTGGCGTAATCCGGCGCGCCAAGGCCCTTGCCCTGCACCCAGACGAGGCCGAAATTGGCGACCGACGCGTGAAAGTCGTCCCCGGCTGCATCGACCAGCGCCACCCGCGCGCCGGTCCGGGCCAGTCCGAGTGCCAGCGCCGAGCCGACAAGCCCGGCCCCGATCACCGCGATATCGGCGCTCGTGCTCATCCGTGAAGCTCCGGCCCGGTTGAATCCTGCGATGCGTCGCGCCCCGCGAATCGCGAGAGGACAAAGGGTGACAGGTCAATGTCCGGCGTGCGCCCCGTGATCAGCGCCGCCATCGCGTGGCCCGTGGCCGGGCCAATGCCGAAGCCGTGGCCCGAGAACCCTGCGGCACAGAAGAGCCCGTCGATGCCCGGCACGGCGTCGAGCGCGGGCAGGCCGTCGGGCGTCAGGTCGATCACGCCGCCCCAGAACGTCTCGACAGGTGTGTCCTTGAGGATCGGAAGCGTTCTGGAAACGGTGGCGATTGTCTGTGCCAGACGCCCGGCGGTGGGGCTGGCCACGGGGGCGCCCTTGGCGTCTTCGGTGATATGTCCCTGCCAGGGGGCGACCCCGCTGGACACGCGCAGGCGCCCGTCCTCCTGCTGGCGCGCGGCCATGTCGGCATTTGCGACGCCCAGCACCGGCCCGAGGCACGGATCGCACGGCACGGTTTGAACGACCGTCACCAGCGGCGTACGCAGCGGCAGATCTGCCCCGAGAGGGGCCAGTAGGCCGGGCGTGCCGATGCCCGCCGCGACGAGACACGCCCCACCCGTCAGCCGTCCCGCATCGGTCCGGATCGCGGAAAAGCGACCTTGCGTGATGTCGAGACCCGTCACGCGGACGCCGGTGTCGATACGTACGCCCATCCGCGTCAGCGCGGTGTGATAGGCGGTTGCCACCGCCACCGGTTCGGCCTGCCCGTCACTGGCGCAGAACGAGGCACACAGGATGTCCGGTGCCAGTGCCGGCACCATGTCGCGCAGGCCATCGGCATCGACCAGCGAGATGTCGAGCCCGGCCGCGGCCTGCTCGGTCACCAGACGCCGGATCACGGGTACCTCGTCCTCGGTTCGGGCCAGCCGCAGATTGCCCGACCGGCGGTACCCCGTGGGCGCGCCCAGTGTGTCGTCAAGCGTTGCCCAACGGGCCACTGCGTCGCGCGCCAGCGCAAGCTCGGCGGGGTGTCGTCCAGATTGGCGCACACCGGCCAGCGTCCAGCCCGAACCCATGGCGGCCGGCGCGTAGGCGTCCACGATGCGCACCGAGATGCCGTCACAGGCCAGCGCATGGGCCGTGGCCAGCCCGGTGATCCCGGCCCCGATGATGATGATATCCGCCTCCTTGTTCATGCGCTTGCCCATCATGCCGCCTTCGTGGTGCGTGCGCCGAAGCGGTCCATCCGATAAGGGGCGTGCGCTACCGGAAGCGTGCCCCCGGTCGCGAGCCGTGCCGCCATCAGACCGGCCCCCAGCCCCAGCCCGAATCCGTGCCCCGACAGCCCCGTGGCGACCACCAGTCCGGGCACGCCGGCGACGCTGTCTATGATCGGCACCTCGTCGGGGGTAACGTCGATCATGCCTGCCCAGGCCTGCACCCGCTCGGCCCCGGCCAGTTGCGGGTAGAGTGCCTGCGCCTCGCGCCAGACATCGTCGAGAAGGCGCGCGTCGGGCTCGGGATCGAGGACGCGCATCTGCTCGAACGGGGTGATCTCGTCGTCGCGCCAGCGGTGATGGCCCAATGGTCCGAAGAACGATTTGCCCAAGCCCAGATCGACGATCCGCCAGCGTTTCTGCAGCATCGGCAGGAAGGCGAACAGATGCCGGAACGCTGCCGGTACAATATCGAAGCGGGCCGCGCCCGCGCGCCCGATGGTATAGCCGCCGTCGCGGCGCGGCCGGATCGAGCCACCCGCAGCGCCGATCATCCCGGCGGGCGGGGCCGCGTTCGCGCGCGCAGGCCCGGTGCGCATGGCCGAGGAACAGACCGCGAGTTGCGGCAGCGACAGGCCGGCATTTTCCAGAAACGGCCGCGACCACGCGCCGCCGGCGAGGATCACCGCGTCGCAGGCCACCGGCCCGTGTTCGGTCATCACGCCGGTGACGCGGCCCGCACTGCGGGTGAGGGTGCGCACCGCCGTCCCCTCGATTATGATCGCCCCAAGGGACTGCGCGCGGCGTGCCAGTTCGGGCACTGCCAGCGACGGTTCCGCCTGGCAATCGTCGGGCGTGGTGATCGCACCCTTAACGTGGGTGGCCGGCGCATCCAGCAGCCCCGATATCTCGGCCCGCGACAGCATCCGGGACGGGATCTCGAACTCCTGCGCATGGGTCAGCCACGCCTCGCGCTCGGCCGCCTCGGAGTCCGATGTGCAAAGATATGTGCACCCGGTCTGCCGAAAGCCGATATCGGTATCGAGCGCCGCGGCGTGACGCCGCCACAGGGCAAGGCTTTCGATCATCAACGGCAATTCGCGCGGGTCTCGGCCTTGCCGGCGCACCCAACCCCAGTTGCGTGACGATTGCTCGGCCGCGACGCGCCCCTTTTCGCACAAGAGTACCGACACGCCCTCTTCGGCCAGCGCGAGCGCCGCGCCGACACCGGCCACGCCGCCGCCGATGACCACCACATCGACCCGCGACGGAAGCGCCGCAGCGGATGTCGGAAAACTGGAAGGCTCGCTCATGATTTCTCCTGCGCGGATTGTCAGCAGCCTGGCATCGGCCCCTGTGGCTGCCATCGTTCGCCAGCGTGGCGGATAATTCAAATATTAAAATTTACTTCTAGTATCCGATTTTGTTATGTTGACAGCATGCTAAGTCAACGCGCCTTGGAGGCGTTTCTTGCCGTGATGCGGGCGGGGTCGGTCTCTGGTGCCGCGGCGCGGCTGTCGATCAGCCAGCCGGCGGCCAGCCGCCTGATTCGGGATCTCGAAACCCAGACCGGGCTGTTGCTGTTCGACCGCGTCGGCAATCGTATCAGCCCCACCGAGGCCGCGCATGCGCTGGCTTCGGAGGTCGAACGCGCATTCGTCGGCCTGTCCGAGATCGAGGTCGCCGCGCGCGAGATCGGCCGCGGCCGGCGCGAGCGACTGCGCATCGCGTCGATGCCGGTGCTGTCGCTGACGCTGATCCCTGACGTGGCCGCCGACATCCAGGCCAGCGGCCACCTGCGCGACCTCGATCTCGAGATCCTGTCGTTCTCGACGCAGTCGGTGATCCACATGGTTGCCAGCCGGCAGGTCGTGCTGGGCTTTGTCGCACCCGTGATGGAGACCCCCGAAATCCGCTTGCTGACGCATGAGCGCGTGCCCATTCGCTGCATCATGGGGCCGGACGACCCCCTGGCGGGATGCGGGCGCGTCCGGATCGATGATCTGTCAGACCGCGCGGTGATCGGTTATTCCTCGACCACCACCAGCGGCGCGATGCTGGACCAGCTTTTCGCGGCGATGCGTGTGCCGCCGCGCATCGTGGCGCGTGCGCGTCTGTCTTCGGTTGTCTCTGCACTGTCGTTGCGGGGGCTGGGGGTCGGGCTTGTCGATGCGTTCACCGCCGCCGACCACGAGGCGCATGGCGGCGTCAGCCGACCGGTCGACATCGTCGAAACCTTCGGCTTCAGCGTGATCACCTCGCGATTGGGGGCGCCGCACCCGGCCGCGGAAATGTTCCTCGATGCGGTGAAAGGCCGTATTTCGCTTTATGCCGACTGGGCCTAGAAGGCCGACCAATATACGACCCCCGAGGGTGGCGTGTCACGGACGATCATTTCAGAACCTTCGGGGGCACTTTCCACTGCGGGAACTTGGATCGGTCGGCCACCGCCACCCGACCGCTAACGAGTGGCACATGATCGACCTGCCGGGAGAAACCTGTGGTGTGGCGGCCGTGTCGGACGCTGATCCAACCGTTGGCTTGGCCATCACCGCGCTCCTCGATCGCCCTTTGGTGCAACGGAAAACCATTCCAAGGCCCCGTCCTGCGGGTGTTCCAGCCTTTCGATCCGGGCATGCGTAAAATGCAAATGGTCGATGCTCCGAACTTGTGGCAATCGGGGATATGGAAAACGGTAACGATCAGGGGGCGTAACCTAATGCTACCAACACTCGGGATTCTTCTCACTTGCCAGTTGATCGGCGAAATCGCGGTGCGTGGTCTCGGCCTGTCCGTTCCGGGCCCGGTTCCGGGTCTCGCGCTGCTTGTTCTCTCGCTGCGTGTCTGGCCCTCTCTTGGCGGACTGCTCAGACCGACCGTGGGTGTCATCCTCGCCAACCTGTCGCTTATGTTCGTGCCGGCGGGTGTGGGGGTGATCGGCAATCTGGAGGTCCTGTCAGCGGACTGGCTTGCATTGCTGGTCGTGCTGACGCTGTCGACGCTGCTGTCCATGCTGGCGGCCGTTGGCACCTTCATCGGGGTGCGGCGCCTGACGGAACGGCGGTCGACATGACCGGCGTGGCACATCTCTGGAGTTATCTGTCCACCACCCCGCTTCTCTGGCTGACCGCGACGGTGCTGGCGTATCTTGCCGCAGATGCGGCGGCGCGACGATTGGGCAATCCGCCCTGGGCCAATCCCGTGCTTCTGTCCGTCTTCCTGATCGCGCCGGTCCTGTGGATCACACGCACCGAATATGCCACGTATTTCGAGGGGGCGCAGTTCATTCATTTCCTGCTGGGGCCGGCCACGGTGGCGTTGGCCCTGCCGCTATGGGACAATCGCGACACCATCCGGCAAACGGTCGCGCCGATCCTGCTGGCGCTGCTGTCGGGCTCTATCGTGGCGGCCGGCTCGGCCATTCTGCTGGCCCGCGCGTTCGGCCTGTCGACCGAGGTCATACTGTCACTTGCGCCGAAATCGACCACGGCCCCCGTGGCGCTCGGGATATCCGAAGCGATCGGGGGCCTGCCAAGCCTGACGGCGGTTCTGGTCATCCTGACCGGAATCATCGGTGCGGTCACCGTGACGCCGCTGATGAGCCTGCTGCGGATCCGGGATTGGCGCGCGCGTGGGTTTGCCGTCGGGGTCGCCGCGCATGGGATCGGGACGGCTCGCGCGTTTCAGGTAAACCCGGTCGCCGGCGCATATGCCGGGATCGCCATGGCGTTGAACGCCTTGCTGACAAGCCTGCTGGTGCCGACGCTGGTGCGTTGCCTCGATCAGGCGGGCGCATGTTTCTGAAAAACCGGGACTTGTCGGGGCAGGGGGCCGGCTTGGACCCTGTTGGACCTCGCTGATCCAGACGCGACAAACGGTTTCCGGGGCGCGGTATCCGCGCGTGAAAATGCGCGTGTCATAAAAATGAAAATTCGCGTTTGCGATGCTTGACGGCGCCAAATCCCGCGCATAGAAGCGACCCACGCTCGTTGGATCGGGCGGGCAGCGGGCGGTTGTAGCTCAGATGGTTAGAGTGCCGGCCTGTCACGCCGGAGGTCGCGGGTTCGAGCCCCGTCAACCGCGCCAGTTGCCCTTTGCAGGAACGATCCAACCCGTGTTTCCCGACATAAACGTGTCGATATAGGCAGCATGTGAAACGCTGCTGCGTCGGCGTGCACCCTAACGTCAAGACAGGGGCATCTCGGGTTTGGGGCCAGTCATCCGCTACCACCGGAAACAAGTGTCGCGGCACCGTGCGGGGTCATTTCCACCTTGACGCCCATCGGGTGTGCCGCGGGTCACATCCTCATTTATCCTTGAGCACGCGATCAGCCTTCTTGCGCACCAGCACCGTGCGCAGATCGTGCATCGCCAGCAGGAGCGGGTCGGTCACCTGTTCGAGCTGATCGTCGGTGGCCTTCGATTGCGCCCATTGCGCGGTGGTGTTGAGATGATCCACCGCGCGCAGGATGTCGTCGATGTCGCGATGGTCCAGCACCGCCTGCCGCTGGGTCATCCAGCCGCGGATCGCGGCGAGGTCGGCCTCGCTCAGGCTGCGGTCGCCGTGCGGCTTGATTTCGCCCTTGCGGATATTGACGACGGCGATCTGGTCCATGTCGATCCGGCGTTGCCGGTTCTCTGTATCGACGCGGAAGACCACGACCCCGTTTTCGCGCACGCGGAAATAATACTCCGGCAGATCGTCGGCCATGTCCGCCTCGTGCCCTCTCTTCAAGTGAACCCTGCGCAAAAGGTCTGAATCCGCCCGCAGGCGTCCTGCAATACCACGTCCGAGGTCGCATAGCTGACCCGGAAATTCGGCGAAAGTCCGAAGGCCGCGCCGAACACCACCGCGACCCCGGTTTCCTCCAGCAGGGCGGTCGCGAAGGCCTCGTCCGAGTCGATCAGCGCACCACCGGCACTCGTCTTGCCGATCAGGCCCTTGATGCTCGGATAGACGTAAAAGGCACCATCGGGCACCGGACATGTCACACCCTCGATCTCGTTCAGCATCGATACCACCAGATCGCGGCGGCGCTTGAAGACCGCATTGTTGGCGGCGATGAAATCGTGCGGGCCGTTCAGCGCCTCGACCGCCGCCCACTGGCTGATCGTGCAGGGGTTCGAGGTGGATTGCGACTGGATCTTGCGCATCGCGCCGATTAGCGTCTGCGGGCCTGCCGCAAAGCCGATGCGCCAGCCGGTCATGCAATAGGCCTTGCTGACGCCGTTGCAGGTCAGCGTGCGCGCGTAGAGGCCCGGCTCGACCTGCGCGGGGGTGCAGAAGGTGAAATCGTCATAGGCCAGATGCTCGTACATGTCGTCGGTCATCACCCAGACATGGCTGTGCCGCATCAGCACATCGGTCAGCGCCTTCAATTCGTCCCACGCATACCCTGCGCCCGTCGGGTTCGAGGGCGAGTTGAAGATGACCCAGCGGGTGCGCGGTGTGATCGCGGCCTCCAGCGCCTCGGCCGTCAATTTGAACCCGGTCTCCAGGCCCGCGGCAACGATCACCGGCTCTCCGCCGGCCAGACGGACCATGTCTGGATAGCTGACCCAGTAGGGCGCCGGGATCACCACCTCGTCGCCGGGATTCAGCGTGGCCATCAGCGCGTTGTAAAGGATCTGCTTGCCGCCCGAGGCCACGCTGACCTGCGCCGGGGTGTAATCCAGCCCGTTATCGCGCCGGAACTTGGCGCAGACCGCCTCTTTCAGCTCGGCGATGCCATCGACGGGCGTGTACTTCGTGCGCCCCGCCTCGATGGCGCGGATGCCGGCCGCCTTGATGTGATCCGGCGTGTCGAAATCCGGCTCGCCCGCGCCCAGGCCGATCACGTCCCGGCCCTGCGCCGCAAGCTCTTGTGCCTTGGTCGTCACGGCGATGGTGGGCGAGGGGTTCACACGCGATAATGTCGCGGAAAGGATCGACATCGCCGTCTCCGGTTTGAATTCACATGTCCGATCTCATAGGGTACGGTCAAGGGTGGATCAAGGATGATCACCGGAAAGGGAAGAGATGACGACTGACACCAATGAAAGCTGGTTCGACCCGGATGCAACCACCTTCGGCGACCGTGTCGCGGGGGCGCGTCAGCACGCGGGCATGACACAGGCCGATCTGGCCAAGCGGCTCGGCGTCAAGCTAAAGACGTTGCGCGCCTGGGAAGACGACCAGTCCGAACCGCGCGCCAACAAGCTGTCGATGATGGCGGGGCTGCTGAACGTGTCGCTGCTCTGGCTGCTGTCGGGCGAGGGCGACGGCCCTGACAGCCCCACCTTGGGCGAGCTGTCGCCCGATATCAGCGAGATGCTGACCGAGATCCGTGATATCCGGGCGCAGATGGCGCTGTCCACCGATCGTCTGGGGCGGCTCGAGAAAAGCCTGCGCGCCAAGCTGAGGGAAGAAGCCGTTGACTGACGAGACACGCGAAAACCGCATCCGGCGCCTTTCGATGCGTTCCATGCGGCGCGGCATCAAGGAAATGGACGTCATCCTGAGTCGCTACGCCGCGGCCAAGCTCGCGGACATGGATGATGCCGCGCTCGATCGGTATGACGCGCTGCTGGTGGAAAACGATCAGGATCTTTATCAATGGGTGACGGGACAGGTGCCGCCGCCCGATCAGCATGCCGGTCTTGTCGACGACATAAACCGCGTGGCCTGCACCCCCGAGTAGATCGCATTTTAGGCGCTCTTGGCGGGATTTAACCGATTATTGGGCTTTATCGCCCAAGGTCCGTTACGAACAGTATCGTACGGAGTCGGAAATGAGTTTTCAGAAATCCCTCAACTCGCCGGACGGGCAGGCCGCGTTCATAACCGGCTATCTCGACGCGTTGTCACTTGTCGAGCGGTTGCACCGGTTGCTGCTCGACGTGATCAAGGATGAATTCGAACGGGTCGGTATTCTGGACATCAACGCCGTTCAGGCGCTTTTGCTGTTCAATATCGGCGATCACGAGGTGACGGCGGGCGAACTCAAGACGCGGGGATACTACCAGGGCAGCAATGTCAGCTACAACCTCAAGAAACTGGTCGAAACGGGCTACATGAACCACCAGCGCTGCGAAGTGGATCGGCGCGCCGTCCGCGTGCGATTGACGGAAAAGGGCCGCGGTATCCGCGACGTGGTTGCGGCACTGTTCGCGCGCCATGCCGAGGGGCTGGAAGCGCATGGCGTGCTTGGCCCGGACGGCATCGACCAGATCACGAGATTGCTACGCCGGGTCGAGCGGTACTGGAGCGATCAGATCCGCTACATCTACTGATCGTGCAGCGCGCCAACCTGCAGGTCGCTGATCTCTCGGAAAAGCTTGCGACCCATGGCGCGCTCGAAATCGTCAAAGCCCCGCGCGGTTTCCAGGAACGCGGCCGGACCGTGCAGGACCTCGTCGCGGTAATGACCCAGCACGTCGGGATCGTGCCCAAGGATGACAAGGCCGTTCACCGTGATGCCCTCGAACGGGAAATGCCGGTAGGCAAGGGTGGGCGCGAAACCCTGATTGGTGATGCCGTCACCCGAGACATCGATAACCCGTCGCGCGCAGTCCGGTGCCCGCGCCATCAGTCGCGACCCATACCCCAGGGCATATCCAAGCGCGGTGGGATGCTCTGCCGTGGACCGCTCCATCCCTGCGATGATGCTGGCCGCGCGGGTGATATCGGCCTCGCGGCGCAACGGCGTCCAGTCCAGATGCAGCCTCTCCTGAAATCGTCCGCTCCATTCATAGACCGCCAGGGCGACGTCTCCGGCGCTGTCTTGCAAGATCGCGTGCCGGATATCGGGTGCGTCAAGTGCCGCAGCCAGGCCCGCGCGCTGCAGATCGTATTCGCGCGCATCCACTGACGCCGACACATCCAGCGCGAGCACCAGCGCGAGGCGGCAGGCCGCCTCGGCCGGTGTCGTCAGAACGGCTGAAAAGAGCGCGCCAAGCCTTACCAATGCCCGGTATTTTCCATGCTGGCCCACGGCTCTACCGGTGTCAGTGCCTCGCCCTGCTGCAACAATTCCACCGAGATGTTGTCGGGGCTGCGCACGAACGCCATCCGCCCGTCGCGCGGGGGGCGGTTGATTGTCACGCCGTTATCCATCAGGTGCTGACACATCTCGTGGATATTCTCGACCGAGTAGGCCAGATGCCCGAAATGCCGGCTGTCCGAAGGCAGCCCCTCGTCGCCGTCCCAGTTCCATGTCAGTTCGACGGGGCATTCCTCCTGCCCCTCGGGAGCCATGAAGACAAGGGTGAATCGCCCGGCCTCGACCTCTGTGCGCCGCGTCTCCTTGAGGCCCAGAAGGCCGAAGAACCGCATCGTCGCGTCCAGATCCTTGACCCGGACCATGGTGTGCAGATACCTGATATTCATGTGATCTCCTTTGGTGTCATCGCGTCACAGGATAAGCGCCTGAGACATGGTGTCGAGGGCCAGGGCGATATTCCGCATCGCCGCATGGCACCCGCCGGTCCCAAGGTCTATTGTGCGGTCACGACTCAGCCCATCCGAAAGGCCCCGCCATGCCCCTCAGCCCAGATCAACAGGCCGAAATCGACGCACAGCGCGCCGCGCCACGCGAAACCCTGCGTGCCACGGCCGCGGGAATGGAGCGGCATCTGTACACCGCCCAACCGGTGCTTGATCACGGGTTCGTGCGGGTGATCGACTACATGGGCGATGACGCGGCGATCTGCCAGGCGGCGCGGGTATCTTACGGGCGCGGCACCAAATCCGTCAGCAATGACGAGGGGCTGATCCGCTACCTGATGCGGCACTGGCATTCGACCCCGTTCGAGATGTGCGAGATAAAGCTGCACGTGAAGCTGCCGGTCTTTGTCGCTCGGCAGTGGATCCGGCACCGCACCGCCAATGTCAACGAATACTCGGCCCGTTACTCGATCCTCGACCGCGAGTTCTACATCCCCGCGCCCGAGGTTCTCTCGGCGCAGTCCACCACCAACAATCAGGGCCGCGGCGCGACCCTTGAAGGCGAAGAGGCCGACCGCGTTCTGCGGATCTTGCGCGAGGACGCGATGCGCTGCTACGATCACTACGAGGAGATGATCGGGCAGGATGGCCAGCAGGGCCTTGCCCGTGAACTGGCCCGCATGAACCTGCCCGCGAATATCTATACGCAGTGGTACTGGAAGACCGATCTGCACAACCTGCTGCATTTCCTGCGCCTGCGGGCGGACAGCCACGCGCAGTATGAAATCCGGGTCTATGCCGAGGCGATCGCGGCCATCGTGGCCGAGTGGGTGCCTTCGGCCTACCGTGCCTTCGCCGATTACCGCATGGGCGGGGCCACGCTATCGGCCACGGCGCTGGATTGCCTGCGCAGGATGTTGGCGGGCGAAGAGGTGACGCAGGAAACCTCGGGCATGTCAAAAGGCGAGTGGCGCGAGTTTCAGGGCGTAATCGCGCCGTGATACGCCCCACGTGCGCTTTACCTTCCGCGCCGGATATTCTAGCGCTATGCGCGGCGGGCGAACATCGGATACCACCGCCGGCATCGGTGCCGCCTCGGGTATAGATCACGACCGGCCCGGCGGCGAACATGGGGACGGACATGACCAAGCGCGCTTTGATCACCGGGATCACCGGGCAGGACGGATCCTACCTGGCAGAGTTCCTGCTGGCGAAGGGATATGAGGTGCACGGCATCAAACGCCGGGCGTCCATGTTCAACACGCAGCGGATCGACCATATCTATCAGGATCCGCATTCCAACCATCAGCGGCTGAAGCTGCATTACGGCGACCTGACCGACAGCTCCAACCTGACCCGGATCCTCAGCGAGGTTCGCCCCGACGAGGTGTACAATCTTGGGGCGCAAAGCCATGTCGCCGTCAGTTTCGAGGCGCCCGAATACACCGCCGACGTGGACGCCATGGGTACGCTGCGCCTGCTCGAGGCGATCCGGTTTCTGGGTCTGGACAAGACGACGCGCTTTTACCAGGCGTCCACCTCGGAACTTTACGGGCTTGTGCAGGAGACGCCGCAGCGCGAGACGACGCCGTTTCACCCGCGCAGCCCCTACGCCGTGGCCAAGATCTATGCCTACTGGATGACCGTCAACTATCGCGAGGCCTATGGGATGTATGCCTGCAACGGTATCCTGTTCAACCACGAGAGCCCGCGCCGGGGCGAGACCTTCGTGACGCGC
Source organism: Roseovarius tibetensis (assembly GCF_050896375.1). Taxonomy (NCBI): domain Bacteria; kingdom Pseudomonadati; phylum Pseudomonadota; class Alphaproteobacteria; order Rhodobacterales; family Roseobacteraceae; genus Roseovarius; species Roseovarius tibetensis. Next base: position 113,757 of record NZ_JBPBBB010000007.1, on the reverse strand, counting down.
AAGATCACCCGCGGGCTGGCCAATATCGCGCAGGGGCTGGAGCCATGCCTGTACATGGGCAACATAGATGCGCTGCGCGACTGGGGCCATGCCCGCGATTACGTCCGCATGCAGTGGATGATGCTGCAACAGGACGTGGCCGAGGATTTCGTCATCGCCACCGGCACGCAGTATTCGGTGCGGGATTTCATCCGCTGGACCGCCGCAGAGCTTGGCCTGACGCTGGATTTCACCGGCGACGGGGTGGACGAGATCGCGACGGTCGTGGACGTGGCGGGCGACAAGGCCCCCGCTCTCAAGCCCGGTGACGTGATCCTGCGCATCGACCCGCGCTACTTTCGCCCCGCCGAGGTCGAGACGCTGTTGGGAGATCCGTCAAAAGCCAAGGAAAAGCTGGGCTGGGAGCCCGAAATCACCGCGCAACAGATGTGCGCCGAGATGGTGGCAGAGGATCTCCGGGTGGCGCAGCGCCATTCGTTTCTCAAGGCCAACAGCTATGACCTGCCGATCTCGATGGAGCAAAGCTGAACAGGTCGCCGCGTGCGTGCTTGACTTTACGTCAGCTTTGGCGATTAAAATACCGGATGACATGCCGGATCATGCCTTTGCTTTCGGTGCTTGCCCTGGTCAGTTGCGGGCCCGTTCCCGACGATGACTTTGTGGTCATGGAGCCGGAGCCCTCGGTAGCAGCACCTCCGCCTGAACTGGAGGGGCTCAAGGTGTCCCGCGAATTTCGCAAGATGGACGACCGCGAGATCCCGCCCTTCGCCGGCCTCGCCGTCGTCGCGTTCCCGCGAAACCCCGGCGGCACCATGCGCGCGCGTGCCGAAATCATTTGCAAGGCTTTTCTGCGCGACGTCTTCACTGTCGAGATGGTCGCAAGCAACGATACGCCGCGCAGCGCGCAGGTTGTCACCGTCTGGCCCGTACGATCGGCGCGCAAGGCGGACCAGCTCGAGGATTTGTCAGACGGCGTGCCCACTGATGCCGTCGCGGAAAAGGTATGCCGACAGGCCGTGACGTCGTATGACCTGAACGCCGGCCAGAAGGCGATTGCGGATGCCGCGACATTCTTCGAAAGCCGCGGCAAACGCGCCGTCGCCGACCGGATCGATGCGCCGGTTCAGGAAGGGCCATGGCTTCTGGCGTGGGCACCGGGCGACGGCAAGGGAAAGACGACCGACAACGTGCTCGTTCTCGCGTTCGATCTGTCGCACGTCGATACCGAGACGGAAGCCGAGCATGTTTTCCAGGCGTGGCGCGATGCGATAGAAGACAATACCGGCCTGTGGCGACAAAATCGCATCGCGAATTCCAGTTGGAGCGCGGCGATCATCCGCTTCGCCAATGCGCTGGGCCGGGATCTCGCGTTTTACAAGGACCTGTCCAACTGACGCGATGGAGGCATGGATGCTGAAAAGCATGGGGGTAAGCGCGGCGGCCGGCCTGCTGCTGGGGATTGTCGTGATCGTCTGGCTGGACGGCACGGTCGCGCCGGGTGGCGTGGGACTTGACCGGTACGGCAAGGCCGGCATTATCCTGATCTGCACCGCGATCTGCACCGTTCTGGGCGGTGTTTTCGGGTATTTCAAGGGAAGTTCGCCGGACTGACGGCAACCCGTCTGGACCGCGCGCCTTTCGGATGTCATACGCAAGGGGCGGTCGCAGGCGGAAGGTGAACATGCACAAGATCTATGTAGCCGGGCATCGGGGCATGGTGGGCGGCGCGATCCTGCGCAGTCTGGAGGCGCGGCGCACGGCGGGCGAGGACCTGACGCTTGTCACCGCCACCCATGCCGAACTCGACCTCACCGAGCAGGCGGCGGTACGCGATTTCATGCAGGATCAGCAGCCGGACGTCGTGATACTTGCCGCAGCCCGCGTGGGGGGCATTCATGCCAACGCCACCTATCCGGCCGAGTTCATCCATGAAAACCTGATGATCGAATGCAACGTGATCCATCAGGCGCATCAGGCCGGGGTGCGGCGTCTGCTGCAACTGGGATCAAGCTGCATTTACCCAAAGGCCGCATCGCAGCCCATGCGCGAGGATGCCCTGCTGACCGGTCCGCTGGAGCCCACGAACGAGCCTTACGCCATCGCCAAGATCGCCGGTATCAAGTTGTGCGAGAGCTACAATCGCCAGTTCGGCACCGATTATCGGTCTGTCATGCCCACCAACCTGTATGGTCCCGGCGACAACTTCCACCCCGAGAATTCGCATGTCCTGCCGGCGCTGATCCGCCGCTTTCACGAGGCGCGCGAACAGGGGCTTGAGGCGGTGACGATCTGGGGCACGGGCCGGCCGATGCGCGAATTCCTGCATGTCGACGACATGGCCGAGGCGTCGCTTTTCGTGCTGGATCTCGACAAGGCCACCTATGACGCCAACACCGACCCGATGCTCAGTCACATCAACGTGGGCACCGGGTCGGATATCGCGATCCTCGATCTGGCGCGGATGGTGGCGCGTGTGACCGGGTTTCAGGGCCGCATCGCCACTGATCCGACCAAGCCCGACGGCACCCCGCGCAAGCTGCTGGATGTAAGCCGCCTCGGCGACATGGGCTGGCGTGCCCGGATCGGGCTGGAACAGGGGATCGCCGAAACGTATCGGTGGTTTCTTGACCACAGGGACGATTTTCGCGGCTGAGGCCGTTCAATTCTCAAAGGGGGCGCGCACATGGCTCAGGACATTCACCCGCTGCTGCTGTGTGGCGGCTCGGGCACGCGGCTCTGGCCGCTCTCGCGCAAGAGCTATCCCAAGCAGTTCACCAAGCTGACCGGCGAGGAGAGCCTGTTTCAGGCGTCGGCGCGCCGGCTGTCGGGGCCGGGCTTTGCGGCGCCGTCGGTGATCACCGGGGCCGATTACCGCTTTGTCGTGACCGAGCAGTTGGCCGGGGCCGAGATTGCCGCCGAGGCAACGCTGATCGAACCCGAGGGGCGCAACACCGCCCCCGCGATCCTTGCCGCTGCGCTGGAATTGCACGCGCGCGCACCGGGCGCGCTGATGCTGGTGGCCCCGTCCGATCACGTGATCCCGGACGAAGAGGCGTTTCGCGCCGCTGTGCAGGCGGCCGTGCCCGCGGCCGAGGCCGGGCAGCTCGTGACCTTCGGCATTCGTCCCGACCGGCCAGAGACGGGCTATGGCTGGCTTGCGCTCAGTCAGATGCCCGAGACCGATTTCGCGCCCGTGCCACAACCGCTCAAGGGGTTTGTCGAAAAACCGGACGCGGTCACGGCGCAAGAGCTTCTTGCCGGTGGCATGCATCTTTGGAACGCCGGTATCTTCCTGTTTTCCACCGACGCGATCCTCGCCGCGTTCGAGGTGCATCAGCCCGAGATGTTCGCCGCAGTGACCCGTGCCGTCGATCGCGCCGAGCGTGATCTGCATTTCCTGCGGCTCGATCCGGCGGCTTGGGCCGAGTGCGCCGATATCTCGATCGACTACGCGGTGATGGAAAAGGCCCGTAACCTGACGGTCGTTCCATACGGTGGCGCATGGTCCGATCTGGGCGGCTGGGACGCGGTCTGGCGCGAAAGCGGTCCGGACGCGGCCGGGGTGGTCACCGGCGGACCGGCCACGGCCATCGACTGCACCGGCAGCCTGTTGCGCGCCGAAGACCCGCAGCAGGCGCTGGTCGGCATCGGCCTGCAGGATATCATCGCGGTCGCCATGCCGGACGCGGTTCTGGTCGCCCACAAGGACCGGGCCCAGGACGTGAAACAGGCCGTCGTTGCGCTGAAGGCGCAAGGCGCCAAGCAGGCCGAGACGCTGCCGCGTGACTACCGCCCGTGGGGCTGGTTCGAGAGCCTGGCCCTGGGCGGGCGCTTTCAGGTAAAGCGGATCCATGTCCATCCCGGCGCGGCACTGTCGCTGCAAAGCCATCACCACCGCTCGGAACACTGGATCGTGGTGGCCGGTACTGCACGCGTCACCATAGATGACGAGGTGCGGCTGCTGAGCGAAAACCAGTCCGTCTATATCCCGCTCGGAGCGGTGCACCGGATGGAGAATCCCGGCAAGGTGCCGATGGTGCTGATAGAGGTACAAACCGGCAGCTATCTGGGCGAGGACGATATCACCCGCTATGACGACATTTACGCCCGCGGCCAGGGCGCGAAGGGATGATCGCCCGGCGCCCGTCAACGTCGCGGGTGGACAAAGCAATTGACCGCGACAAACCCGTCTGCCATGCCCGGATACCGGTCAGGCTGGGGCGAGCGACATGAAGGTCATCATCTGCGGTGCCGGCCAGGTGGGATGGCAGATCGCGCGGCATCTTTCGGGCGAGCGTAACGACGTCACCGTCGTGGACAATAATCCCGATCTGGTGCGCCGGGCGACGGACACGCTGGACGTTCAGGGCATCACCGGCTTTGCCTCGTATCCGGATGTTCTGGATCGCGCCGGCGCGCGTGACGCCGACATGATCATCGCCGCGACCTATTCCGACGAGGTCAACATGGTGACCTGTCAGGTCGCGCATTCGGTCTTCGACATCCGGCGCAAGATCGCGCGGCTGCGCAGCCAATCCTATCTCGATGCGATCTACTCCGATCTCTACCGGCGCGATCACCTGCCCATCGACGTGGTCATCAGCCCCGAACGCGAGGTCGCGCAGGCCGCGCTGCAACGCCTGGCGGCCCCCGCCGCGTTCGACACCGAGACCTTCATGGGCGGGACCGCGCGCCTGATCGGCCTGCGCCTGGCCGAGGATTGCCCGGTGCTCAACACGCCGCTGCGGCAGTTGAGCGATCTGTTCTCGACGCTTCGGGTCGTGGTGCTGGCGGTGCGGCGCGAAGGGCGGCTCTTTTCGCCCGAGCCCGGCGACCAGCTGTTCGAGGGGGACGCGTGCTACCTCTTCGCGCCGGTCGAGGATGTCCCGCGCATGCTGGACGTGTTCGGCAAGGCGCAGAAGCGGCAGGACCGTGTGGTGATCGTCGGCGGCGGCAATATCGGGCTGGCCGTGGCGCAGGCGCTAGAGGCGCGCCCCGGCGGGCGCGTCCGCACCAAGGTGATCGAGATGAACCGCGCCCGGGCCGAACGTGCGGCCGATACGCTGGAACGGACCATCGTGCTCAACGGTGACGGGCTCAACACGGCGATCCTGACGGAGGCGGGGATCGCGCGGGCCGATGCCGTGCTCGCGGTGACCGATGACGACAAGACCAACATGCTGGCCGCCGTGCGCGCCAAGTCCGAAGGGTGCCCCTTTGCCATCTCGCTGGTGAACGATCCCACCATGGTATCGCTGCTCGATCCGTTGAACATCGACGCCTACATCAACCCGCGCGCCACCACGGTCAGCTCGATCCTGCGCCACATACGGCGCGGAAAGGTGCGCAGCGTCTATTCGATCGGTGATGCCGAGGCCGAGGTGATCGAGGCCGAGGTTCTGTCCACATCCTCGATCGCGGGGGCCACGCTGCGCGATATCGACTTTCCCGAAGGCGTGCTGGTGGGCGGCGTCAAGACGGGCGACAGGATCAGGAAGCCGCGCGGCGGCCTGCGCATCGAGGCGGGGGACGTGATCGTGATCTTCGCGCTCGCGGCCGATGTGGCGGCGGTCGAGAAGATGCTTCAGGTCTCGATCGATTATTTCTGATCCGATGTTCGCCCGGCTTCTGAGCTTTCCCCTCATCCTGATCCTCGCCGGTCTCGCGGCGCTGATGATGTTCCTGCCGGCGCTTGACGCGCTGATGCGCGACGATACCAGCGTTGCGCGCGCGTTTTTCTATTCCGGCCTGCTGGGGCTTGCCACCTTCCTGATGATCGGGCTGGCGATGTCGGGGCGTGGCTCGGCGCGCGACATGAGCGATACGCAGAACCTCGCCGCGCTTCTCATGGCCTATATCCTGTTGCCGCTCTACCTTGCGCTGCCCTTCTACGAGGGCCTGAAGACCACCACCTATCTCAATGCCTATGTCGAGATGGTGTCGAGCTTCACCACGACGGGCGCCACGTTCTTCGGGGCGCCGGGGCGGCTTGTGGACAGCCTGCACCTGTGGCGGGCGCTTGTCGGATGGGCCGGCGGGCTGCTGATCTGGATTTCCGCATCGGCGGTTCTGGCCCCGCTGAGCCTGGGGGGATTCGAGGTCACGGTCCGCGCCGAACCCGGGCAGGACGATGCACGTCTGGGCCGGTTCCAGCGCGCCAGCCCGGCGCGGCGACTGTCGCAGGTCACGCTGACGCTGGTGCCGATCTATGCGGGCCTGACCCTGCTGCTCTGGGTGCTGCTCATGGCGAATGGTGAACGGGCTTTCGTCGCGGCGGTACATGCGATGTCGACCCTTGCGACAAGCGGCATCTCGTCCGTCGGCGGCGTGCAGAACGGCGCGGCCGGGTTGTTGGGCGAAGTGGCGATCTTCGTCTTTCTCATCTTCGCGCTGACCCGTCTGACCTTTTCTTCCGATACCGTATCGACGGTGCCCGAGGGCGTGTTCAGGGACCCCGAATTCCGGCTGGCGCTGACGATTGTCGGCGTCGTGCCGCTGCTGCTGTTTCTGCGGCACTGGATCGCGGCGCTGGAGGTGTCGGACCCCGACGATATCGCACAGGCGCTGCGGGCCTTTTGGGGCGCGACCTTCACGGTGTTGTCGTTTCTGTCGACCGCGGGGTTCGAAAGCGCGGACTGGCAGGCCGCCCGTGACTGGTCCGGATTGCGGACACCGGGGCTGATCCTGATGGGCCTTGCGATGGTGGGCGGCGGCGTCGCCACCACGGCCGGCGGGGTCAAGCTGCTTCGAGTCTATGCGCTTTATCTGCACGGTCAGCGCGAGGTCGAGCGATTGATCCACCCCTCATCGGTGGGGCGTGCCTCGGGTCCGGGGCGGCGCATCCGGCGGCAGGGGGCGTATATCGCGTGGATCTTCTTCATGCTGTTCGCGTTGACCTTGACCGTGCTTACCGCGGTGCTTGCGTTGGCCGGCCAGAGCTTCGAGTCCGCCCTGATCCTCGCACTGTCGGGTTTGTCGACCACGGGCCCGCTGATCCATGCGGCCAGCGAAGAGCCGATCCGCCTTGTGCAACTGACGACCGGGGCCAAGCTGGCCTACGCGGCAGCGATGGTGCTGGGACGGCTGGAGACGCTTGCCCTGATCGCGCTTTTCAATCCGTCCATCTGGCGCGACTGAGGCAGGGCCCGCCGAGCGAGGCGGCAAGATTTTTGGCTGGAAACTCCGGCGTCGGCAAGACATACTCGTACCGGGCAAGTTTTTGCAGAGCGTGCCCGAATGCGGCACGTGCAAGAAAAAAGGCAGGGTAACGAATGGCTTCTGATCGACAAAATTTGCAGGACGCATTTCTCAATCAGGTGCGCAAGACAAAGATCCCGGTGACGGTCTTCCTGATCAACGGGGTAAAGTTGCAGGGTGTGATCACCTGGTTCGATAATTTCTGCATTCTGCTGCGCCGTGACGGTCAATCGCAACTGGTCTACAAACATGCCGTTTCGACAATCATGCCGTCGCAACCCGTGAACCTGTATGACGGCGACGAGGCGACGTGAGGGAAACCGCACGCCGAACGACGCGCGCCTGGGTCGTCCACCCCGATATCGCCACCGATCATCGTGACCGCGATCCCGACCTCGGCCTTGCCGAGGCGGTGTCGCTGGCGCAGGCGCTGCCTGATCTGAAGGTCGTCGGCGAGCAGATCGTGCGGCTGCGCAAGCCCGATGCGGGCCGGCTGTTCGGCAAGGGCAAGCGCGAGGAGCTGAAAGCGGCGATCGATGAGGCCGAGGCCGACCTCGTGGTGGTCGACGGCCCGCTCAGCCCCGTGCAGCAGCGCAACCTGGAACGCGCATGGGACGTCAAGGTACTGGACCGCACCGGGCTGATCCTCGAGATCTTCAGCGACCGCGCCGCCACGCGAGAAGGTGTGCTGCAGGTCGAGATGGCCGCGCTCAGCTATCAGCGCACCCGTCTGGTGCGCGCCTGGACCCATCTCGAGCGGCAGCGCGGCGGGCTGGGTTTTGTCGGCGGCCCCGGCGAGACGCAGATCGAGGCCGACCGCCGCGCCATCGACGAGCAGCTCGTCCGCCTGCGCCGCCAGCTGGACAAGGTGGCCAAGACCCGCACCCTGCACCGGGCCGCGCGCGCCAAGGTGCCGTTCCCCATCGTGGCCCTCGTCGGGTACACGAATGCCGGCAAGTCCACCCTGTTCAATCACCTCACCGGGGCCGATGTCATGGTCGAGGACATGCTTTTCGCCACGCTCGACCCCACCATGCGCCGGGTGGCGTTGCCACATGGCGGCCCGGAAGTGATCCTGAGCGACACTGTGGGCTTCATCAGCGATCTGCCCACGGAACTGGTGGCGGCCTTCCGCGCCACGCTGGAAGAGGTGCTCGAGGCCGATCTGATCTGCCATGTCCGCGACATCTCGCATCCCGAGACCGCGGCGCAAGCCCGCGACGTGGCAACGATCCTGGACAGTCTGGGGGTCAAGGACACGACACCGCAGATCGAGGTCTGGAACAAGATCGACCGGCTGGACGAAGCCGCGCGCGGCGCAACACTGACACAGGCCGCGCGGCTCGACGATGTGCAGGCGGTGTCGGCGGTGACCGGGCAGGGGGTCGAGGATCTGGTGACGGCGATCTCGCACGCCCTGTCGGCGATGCGCCATGTCAGCAACGTGCATCTTGCATTTGATGAGGGCCGCAAACGTGCTTGGTTATACGAGAAGGATCTCGTCGAGCACGAGCAACAGACCGAGGACGGATTCGAGTTGACCGTGCGGTGGTCTGTGCGCCAGCAAGAGCAGTTCAACGATATCTGAGACGGGGTGGCCGCCTGTTGCGCGGCCTCGTCTCCGCGCCAAGAGGCAGCGGCGTGACCGTAGCCCGATTGCCTGTTCACGCGGCGGACAGGACATCGGGATTTTGCCCGTTGGCCAGGCTGCCGCGCGACAAAGCGCGGTCCGTTCGCAGGACCATGAAGATGCGCCAGCCCCGTTTGCCGGGGGGGCACGGACGCCTGTGAGGCCGTGCCCGACGCCCCCATGCCTAGCCGCGTTTTCGCGCCACCTTGCGCTTGGCCTTCGCCGCCTTGCGCTTGGCCTGGGCCACCTTGCGTTGCGGCGGTTTGCCCCGTCGCGCACCGCGACCGCCCTTGGGCATCGTCTCGCCCTCGATGCTGACAAGGTCCAGCGCGATCCCGCCCGAGACCGGCGTGGCCTCGGCCAGCTTCACGGTCACGCGCTGTCCAAGACCGATCGTCAGGCCCGTATCGGCCCCCATCAGCGTGCCCGCCTCGCGGTCGAAATGAAAGAACTCGCGCCCGAGGGAGCGCACGGGCACCAGGCCGTCGGCCCCTGTCTCGTCAAGGCGCACGAATACGCCGAACTTGGCCACGCCGCTGATCTTGCCGGTGAAGCTTTCGCCGACGCGCTCTGACAGGAAGGCGGCGAGATAGCGGTCGTTGGTGTCGCGCTCGGCCACCATGGACCGGCGTTCGGTTTCCGAGATGTGCTGCGCCGTGGCATCGAGGTTTTCGACCTCTGCCGAACTCAGCCCGTCCTCGCCCCAGCCATGCGCCGAGATCAGCGCGCGATGCACGATCAGGTCGGCATAGCGCCGGATCGGCGAGGTGAAATGTGCGTAGGCCCTCAATGACAGGCCGAAATGCCCGAAATTCTGCGGCGCGTAATAGGCCTGTGTCATCGCCCGCAGCGTGGACATGTTGATCACCTCTGAGTGATCGGTGTCCCGCGCGGCAGCCAGCAGCGCGTTGAGATGCGCGGTCCGCAGGACCTGCCCCTTGGCCAGCACCAGCCCCGCCGCCTCGGCCACCTCGCGCAGCGTGTCCAGCTTTTCCGGGGTCGGTTCCTCGTGCACCCGGAACAGCAGCGGCGATTTGCGCGCCACCAGTGTCTCGGCGGCGGCCACGTTGGCCAGAACCATGCATTCCTCGATCAGCTTGTGTGCCTCCAGCCGATCGGCGAACTTCACCGACAGGACCTTGCCCTCGTCGCTCAGCACGACCTTGCGCTCGGGCAGATCGAGATCCAGCGGCTGCCGATTGTGGCGCGCCGTTTGCAACGCCGCATGCATGGAATAAAGCGGGCGGATCACATCGTCGAGCAGCGGGGCACAGGCCGCGTCCGGATCGCCATCCGCGGCTGCCTGCACCTGCTGGTAGGTCAGCGATGCGGCGGATTGCATCAACCCGCGCACGAAACGGTGGCCGATCTTTTCGCCGTTGCGGTCGATCTGCATGCGCACCGCAAGACAGGCGCGCGGCACCCCTTCGTGCAGCGAACACAGGTCGCCCGACAACCTGTCGGGCAGCATCGGCACCACGCGGTCCGGGAAATAGCTGGAATTGCCGCGCCGCCGTGCCTCGGCATCCAGCGCCGTACCGGGGCGCACGTATTGTGCCACATCCGCGATGGCCACCCAGATCACGTGGCCACCCTCGTTTTCAGGGTCGTCATCGGCCTTGGCGAAGATCGCGTCGTCATGGTCGCGCGCGTCCCAGGGGTCGATCGTGATCAGCGGCAGATTGCGCAGATCCTCGCGGTCGTCCAGACCGGCAGGGGTCATCGCGTCCGCCTCGGCGATCACGTCATCGGGAAATTCGTCCGGGATGCCGTGCTGATGAATCGCGATCAACGAGACGGCCTTGGGCGCCGACGGATCGCCCAGCCGGTCGAGAACCCGTGCGCGCGGCAGGCCAAGCCGGCCCTTGGGCCCCGCCTGTTCGGCCTCGACAAGCTCGCCATCGCGTGCGCCGCCCGTCGCGTCGCTGCGCACCAGCCATTCCTTGCCGTCGCCCTTGTCGATGGGCACGATGCGGCCGCCTTCCTCACCGGTGCGGAAGATCCCCAGCACCTTGCGCGGATTGGCCCCGATCCGCCGGATCAGCCGCGCCTCGTAGTGATGCGCCTCGCCCTTGACCTCTTGCAGTCGCGCGAGGATGCGGTCGCCCTGTCCCAGGGCCGGGTCCGTGGCACGTGGCAGCATCAGCACGACAGGTTCGACCCCGGTCCCCTGCCATTCGAGGGGCCGCGCCAACAACTCGCCATCCGGCGTCTGGTCAGAGACCTGCAACACGCTGACCGGGGGCAGGCGGTCGGGATCGCGATAGGTCTTCTGGCGCTTTTCCAAATGCCCCTCGTCCTCGAGCTCCTTCAGCAGGCGCTTGAGGTCGATTCGCGCCGCGCCCTTGATCCCGAAGGCCTTGGCGATGTCACGTTTCGAGGTGAGGGTCGGGTTGTCCGAAATCCATTGCAGGATCTCGACCTTGCTGGGCATGTCACTCATCTGTACGACGTATCACGGCGCGAACCGGGCGTCATCCCGGTATTCTGGGGCCGGTTGCCTTGGATTGCAAGATATCGCAGCAAGTCCTGTGCCCCGAACCCCATTCATTGACATGAAAACCGGTGTCGCGTTGGCGTGTCATGGCAAGCTGCGGCCATGGGCCATCCTGCACCCGTCGGCGTGTTCGAGAACGGGTGTTCGATTGCGGCCGTGGCGTATGGAACGGGCCACAGCTCCTGCGGCATCCATGTGGGTCGAATCGCCGTTTCGCCGTCGGATCCGGGCGACGTGACCCTCCGGGCAGGCGCAGGCTGCGGGTCGGTGGGTCCACCTTGGCCGATGCCGCATCTTCGCCCGTGTCTTAGGCCCGTCTTGGCGGGCCGTGACACGCACCGCGACCCGCCCGCGCCGACCATGACCCGTTGCGATATGGTACGGATGCCCTGTGAAGTTCTGCGCGTGTCACCTCTTGCGGCCGCTTGCACGAGCCTCGGGATTGATCGGATCAGGTGCCGACCGGCTCGCAGGTTTCGCCGCAGGGCGCGCGTTCGATCTGGATCGTGGCGTGGTCGATGCCAAAGTTATGCGCCAGCGTGTCGGTGACGTGATCGAGAAAGGTGTCCGGGGCGTCGCCCTGCCAGACGACATGCGCCGCCAGCGCCGTGCGCGTGGTCGACAGCGCCCAGATATGCAGATCGTGCACATCCTCGACGCCGTCCTGTGCCGCCAGCCAGTCGGCCACGGCATCCCGGTCGATCGCATGCGGTACGCCGTCAAGCTCCAGTCGCATCGAGTCGCGCAATAGGCCCCATGCCGTCACGGCGATCAGCAGGCTGACCGCGATCGCCACGGCCGGGTCGAGCCAGTGCCAGCCGGTCATCATGATTCCCGCCGCCGCGAGTACCACCGCGCCCGACACGGCGGCATCGGCGGCCATGTGCAGGAATGCGCCCTTGGCGTTCAGGTCGTCCTTTTGCGATTTCATGAACAGAAGCGCGGAACCGGCGTTTATCCCGATCCCGACCAACGCCACCAGCAGAATCGTCAGTCCCGGAACCTCGACAACGGTCTGGAACCGCCATGCGGCTTCCCAGATCACAATGACGACGCCGATCAGGATTGCCGTCGCGTTCAGCATGGCCGCAAGGATCGTCGCGCGACCGTATCCGAAGGTGTAGGTGGCGCTTCCGGCGCGCCTGGCCAGCACCGCAGCCCCCCACGCGATCAGCAGCCCCGCCACATCGGTCAGGTTATGCGCGGCATCGGCCAGCAGTGCGAGTGACCCGGTCAGAATTCCGGCAACCACCTCGACGATGACGTAAACGGTATTCAGCCCGACGGCCCATTGAAAGGCCGGGCCAAGATCGGCGGGCGGTGTGGGGGCATGATCATGGGGCACGGGCTATTCCCACTCCATCCACTTATAGGTGGTCTGCGCGTTGCGGCTGGCAAGACTCAAAGCACGGATCATGCCGGCGGCCAGCCGTCGGGCATGAATCCGCGGCATCGCTCCGAAAACACTGAGATATTGACCGTTTCTCGGGCGGTGCATCGGGTGCAGGAGCATCAGCACCGCAAAGGCAGATGGCGTGCTCGGTATCATATCCGCCATGCATACACGCGCCATTGGTATCCGCAAGCGGCGTCAACCTCGGCAAGGCACCGTATCCCGGACGGGCAGGGAGATGGCTCGCCGCGCCACTGGTTTGGTTGACGTCTGACCGTATATCGTCGATGAACGATTCCAGTATCGTCAAAAGTCGATAAAGAGGACAGGATGCCAACCTCGATGCCATACCCCCGGTCGCGCCCCATGCGAAGCGAACCGGAGCAGATCGCGGCGGTCGCCAAGGCACTCGCGCATCCCGTGCGGGTCGAGATCGTCACGGTTCTGATGTCACGCGAGGGGTGTATCGCCGGGGATATCGTGGATGCGATCGGCCTTGCACAATCCACCGTCTCCGAACACCTGCGCATCCTCAAGGCCGCCGGCGTCATCACCGGAACGATCGAGCATCCGCGCATCTGCTATGCGCTCAACCCCGAGGCGGTCGTACCCCTTCGGACGCTGCTGGCAGAGGTGGCCGCGCACACCCGACGGCCCGTCGCAGCCTGTTACACACCCGAACCACGCGCCGCCGTCACCGCGTCCGACACGCCCGCGGCGAAGCCCCATCCGAACATGAAGGACTGATCGCACATGCCTGTATTCGAACGATATCTTTCTGTCTGGGTCGCGCTTGCGATCGTCGCCGGGCTTGGCCTTGGCCAGGTCGCACCGGGGATCGTGAATTTTCTGGCGAGCCTCGAATACGGGTCCGTCAATTTCGTGGTCGCGGTGCTGGTCTGGTTCATGGTGTACCCGATGATGGTGGCGGTCGATTTCTCGTCGCTGGCGCGAATCCATGAACGGCCCAAGGGACTGGTGATCACGCTGACGGTCAACTGGCTGATCAAGCCGTTCACCATGGCCGCGCTCGGCGTGGTGTTCTTCGAATGGATCTTCGCGCCGTTCATCACGCCGGGCACCGCCGGGCAGTACATCGCCGGCATGATCCTGCTGGGGGCTGCGCCCTGCACGGCGATGGTGTTCGTATGGTCGCAACTGACCAAGGGCGATCCCAACTACACGCTGGCACAGGTGTCGCTGAACGACGCGATCATGGTCTTTGCCTTCGCGCCGATCGTGGCGCTTCTGCTGGGGGTCACCGATATCTCGGTGCCCTGGGCGACGCTGGTGCTGTCGGTCGGGCTTTACGTGGTGATCCCGCTCATCGCCGGCATCCTCACCCGGGTGGTGATGACGCGCCGCGCGGCCACGAAAGCCGAGGCCGAGGCGGCGGTGGACGCCTTCACCGGGCGGGTGAAACCGCTGTCGGTGCTGGGGCTTCTCGCCACGGTGGTGCTTCTGTTCGGGTTCCAGGGCGAGGTGATCCTGAACCGGCCGCTGGTCATCTTGATGATCGCGGTGCCGCTCTTGATCCAGTCCTACGGGATCTTCGCGGTGGCCTATTGGGCCGCGAAGGCGTGGCGGGTGCCGCACAAGGTCGCCGCCCCCTGCGCGATGATCGGCACCTCGAATTTCTTCGAACTGGCGGTCGCCGTGGCCATCGGCCTGTTCGGTCTGAACTCCATCGCGGCGCTGGTGACCGTGGTGGGCGTGCTGGTCGAGGTTCCGGTGATGCTGTCGCTCGTGTGGTTCGCCAATCGGACGGCGCATTGGTTCCCGGCCGAAGAAACCGCCATCCGCAAGCCCCGACCAAGGGAACAGACCTGAGATCGCGCGCGGGACGCATCCCAGGTGTCTGTCCCGATCATGCTGTTGCATCCGCCGGGGCGTGGCATCGGCGGGCGATGGCGCACGGCGTCGATTTCATCGCGGCCGATACGGCCGTGACGGTGTTGCGCTTGTCCGGCTTGACATTCGACGGGCCCGCTCCTTTGCTGGTGGTCGCGCAGGAAGCGCCAAGTACGGGTTGGACAGATGATCGAGATCGAAAACGTTACCAAGACATTCGGAAGCGGTGCCGACGCCTTTACCGCGCTCGATGACGTATCGGTCACGATCAGTTCCAACGAGTTCTTCACCCTGCTGGGCCCGTCCGGCTGCGGCAAGACCACGTTGCTGCGCGTCATCGCCGGGTTCATCGACCCCAGCCGTGGCAGCGTGACGCTCGACGGCGAGGATCTTCTGACCCGCCCGCCTTACAAGCGGCCCGTCAACACCGTCTTCCAGTCCTACGCGCTGTTCCCGCACATGACGGTGGTGCAGAACATCGCCTTTGGGCTGGAAATGCTACGCAAGCCGAAACGCGAGGTGACCGACACCGTCGACGAGATGCTGAATCTGGTGCGCATGACCGAGATGGCCGACCGAACTACCGACCAGATCTCGGGCGGCCAGCAACAGCGCGTGGCGCTGGCGCGCGCGCTCGCGCCGCGCCCCAAGGTCCTGCTTCTGGACGAGCCGCTCTCGGCGCTCGATTTCAAGCTGCGCAAGGACATGCAGCTGGAACTCAAGCGCCTGCAGCACGAGACCGGGATCACCTTCATCTTCGTCACCCATGACCAGGACGAGGCGCTGACCATGTCCGACCGCGTCGCGGTGATGAACGCGGGCCAGATCCGCCAGATCGGCAGCCCGCGCGACATCTACATCCACCCCGCCGAACGCTTCGTTGCAGATTTCATCGGCGATACCAACTTCCTGCCCGTCGATCTGCTGGGCACGACCGGCGATGCGGCCCGCGTGCGGCTGGCCTCCGGGGCAGAGGTCGAGGGCCGCGCGGCCCAGAACATGCAAGCGGCGGGCGGGTCGGTGACCATGGCGGTGCGCCCCGAACACGCCACGCTGGAGCCGCCCGAGGATGCGATGCTGTCGGGGCGGCTGGCCAACGTGATCTATGTCGGCACCGACACGCATTACCATGTCGAGCTGGTCCACGGCGGGCGCTTCGTCATCCGCCAGCAGAATTCGCCCGGCCAGACCCAGGACTGGCACGAGGGCCAGCAGGTCGGCGTGGCCTTCGCGCCTGGCGTCGGCCAGGTCCTGAAGGACTGACGCGATGACCGATCACGCCACCCATTACGCAACCGGCCTCGCCGCCTCGCGCGCCCGCCGAATCCGCAACACCCGCGCGCTGCTGCTGGCACCGGCCATGCTGATCCTGCTGGTCGCGGCCACCGGGCCGTTGCTGATCGTGCTGGTCTACTCGTTCCTGACCCCCGGAGATTACGGCGGCGTGGTGTGGGACTTCTCGACCAAGGCGTGGATGAACGTCGTGGTCGAGCGCGACTTCTTCACCGGCGAATTGCAACTGGCCGACGCGCATCTGTCGGTCCTCTGGCGGTCGGTCAAGCTGTCAATCCTGACGATGATCCTCGCCTTCCTCTTCGGCTTTCCCACAGCCTATTTCATCGCCACCCGGCCTCGCGGACAGCGAGACGTGTGGATGCTGCTGATCATGATCCCGTTCTGGACGAACCTGCTGATCCGGACCTTCGCGATCATGGAACTCATCCGCAACCAGGGCACGCTCAATACCGTGCTGATCTGGCTCGGCGTGATCGAACAGCCGATCCAGATGCTGTTCACCGAATTCTCGCTGCTTCTGGGCATGACCTATGTCTACCTGCCGCTGATGATCCTGCCGATCTACGCCTCGATGGAGCGTCTGGATTTCAGCCTCGTAGAGGCCGCCTACGACCTTTACGCCACAAGGCTCGAGGTGCTGCGCAAGGTGATCTTCCCGCTGGTCAAGCCCGGCGTGGTGGCGGGCTCGATCCTCGTCTTCGTGCCGTGCCTAGGGGCCTATGTCACCCCGCGGGTGCTGGGCGGCGGCAAGCAGTTGATGCTCGGCAACCTGATAGAGCTGCAATTCGGGCAGTTGCGCAACTGGCCGCTGGGGGCGGCGCTGTCGCTGACGCTGCTGGTGTTGGTGTCGGTCGCGCTGCTGTTCTACGTGCGCGCCATCGGGCGCGAGGGCGAACGCCATGTCTAAGCGCGGCTTCGATGTCCGCCGGCAGCCCGGCTTCACCACGGTGGCGCTGTTCTGCTTCGTGGTGCTCTACTTGCCGATCATCCTGCTGGTGATCTACTCGTTCAACGCCGGCAGCTCGATCGCCATCTGGGAAGGGTTCTCGTGGCGTTGGTACGTCTCGGCATGGGACAATGAAAAGGTGCAGGCCGCCACCATGCGGTCGCTGATCCTCGCCGTCTCGGCCTCGGCGCTGGCCGCGACCGCGGCGGTACTGGCGGCACTGGCCACCACCCGCACGACGCCCTGGCGCGGCCAGACGCTGGCCTTCGCGCTGATCAACCAGCCGCTGATGGTGCCGGAAATCGTGACCGCCGTCGCCCTGCTGATCTTTTTCGCGATGATCAAGGTCTGGACCGGCTATACCGGGCTTTGGTACCTGATCCTTGCGCATGCGGCGTTCTGCCTGCCCTTTGCCTACATGCCGATCCGCGCGCGGCTGCAGGGGATGGATCTCAGCCTCGAACAGGCGGCGTCGGATCTTTACGGCACGCCCTTTCAGGTGTTTCGTCGCATCACCCTGCCGCAGCTTTTCCCCGGCATCCTTGCCGGTGCGATGCTGGCCTTCGTCATCTCGCTGGATGACGTGGTTATCACCGAATTCGTAAAGTCCGCCGGGCAGGATACCCTGCCCACCTACATGCTGGGGCAGTTGCGCCGCGTCATCACCCCCGAGATCAATGCGATTTCCACCGCACTTCTTGCTGTCTCGGTTATACTGGTGACGGGCTTTTTCCTGCTCAGCCGCAAAAAGAAATAACCCCATCCAACAGGAGGATCCACCATGAGACATCTATACGCCACCACCGCCGTGCTGGCCGTCGCCGGCACCGCCGCCCTCGCCGAGGGCGAGCTCAACATCTACAACTGGGGCAACTACACCAGCCCCGAGATGATCGAGAAGTTCGAGGCAGAGACCGGCATCGACGTCACGATCACCGATTACGACAGCAACGACACCGCGCTTGCCAAGATCAAGGCCGGCGGTCACGGCTTCGACATCGTGGTGCCCTCGGGCACCTATGTGCCGATCTTCATCGGTGAGGGGCTGCTCATGAAATCGAACCCCAACGAGATGGAGAATTTCGAACACATGTCCGAACGGTGGGTCGATGTCGAATTCGATCCGGGCCGCGAATACACCGTGCCGTGGCAATGGGGCACCGTGGGCGTGACCGTCGACACCGCGGTCTACGACGGCAATATCCACACCGCCGGTCTGATCTTCGACCCGCCAGAGGAGTTGCAGGGCAAGATCAACGTCGTGCCGGAAATGAACGACGTCATGGGCATGGCGATCCAGTACATGGGCGGCGAGCAGTGCACCGGTGACAAGGCGCTTCTGGAAAAGGTGCGCGACAAGGTGGTCGAGGCCAAGCAGCACTGGCTGTCGATGGCGTACGGCAACATCGAGAAATTCGCCAAGGGCGATCTCGCCGCCGGCGTGAACTGGAACGGGGCCTCGCTGCGCTCGCGCCTCCAGAACGAGGATATTCAGTTCGGCTACCCGCAAGAGGGCTTCCCGATCTGGATGGACAACGCCGCGATCCTCGCCGATGCCGAGAATGTCGAGAACGCGCGCACCTTCCTCAACTTCATCATGGCGCCCGAGAACGCCGCGATGCTGTCGAACTTTGCGCGCTACGCCAACGGCATCGACGGGTCCGAGCAGTACATGGACGAGGTCATGGCGAACGCTCCCGAGGTGATCATCCCTGACGAGCTTGCCGATGCGGGGTACCTGTCCAAGACCTGCCCGCCCGAGGTGCAGACGATCTACAGCGCGATCTGGACCGAAGTTCAGAAATGATCGCACCCCTCGCGGCCCCGCCTTGTGCGCGGGCCGCGAGGACCCCTTGCCGACCCCGAAATTGAGGCCCGCATGACCCAGCCGCCAGATACAGTGATCCTCAACGGTCGCCTCGTCACCTTCGATCCCGACCGCCCCCACGCCGAGGCGCTGGCGATCGCCGGGGGGCTGATCGCGGCGGTCGGCACCACATCGGAGATCCGCGCACTGGCCGGTCCCGGCACAAGGGTATTCGACGCGGGCGGCGCGACCGTGCTGCCGGGCTTCATTGACAGCCATGTGCATCTTTTCGGTGGCTCGGTAGAGCTTGGGTATCTCGACCTCTACGGCGTCACCGGCGAAGACGCGCTGACCCAAAAGGTCCGCGACTGGGCCGCAGATTGCCCCGACGACACCGTCGTCTTCGCCGTGCAGGCCGATTACGCGATCCTGGGCCATGGCCGTGCCACCACCCGCCACGATCTCGACCGGGTGCTGCCCGACCGACCCTTCGCGATGTTCGCTCCCGATCACCACACGATCTGGGCCAACACCAAGGCGCTTGACGCGGCGGGCCTGCTGCATGGCGCTGTCGTGGACAAGGGCGCGCAAATCGTGATGGGCGAGGACGGTCTGGCCACCGGCGAATTGCAGGAACCCTCGGCCTACGCGCCGGTCCTGCGTCTGACGCGCCATGCCGGGCGCGACATGATGGGGCTGATCACCGGCGCCGATCCCGAGCCGCCCGCGACACCCGCCGAACGCGCCCGCGACAAGGCGGCGATCGCGCGCGGCATGAAACACTGTGCCAGCCACGGCATCACCGGGCTGCACAACATGGATGGCAATTTCTACCAGCTTGACCTGCTGTCGGAAATGGAGGCCGAGGGCACGCTTCTCTGCCGCACCGAGATACCCTTTCATTACAAAAGCTTCGACCCGCTCGACCGCTTTGACGAGGCCGCCGAGATGCGGCGCCGGTATGATACCGACATGCTGTGGTGCAACCGGGTCAAGATGTTCATGGACGGTGTCACCGAAAGCCGCACCGCGCTGATGCTGCGGCCCTATCCCGGCACCGATCACGTCGGCGACGCGGTGTTCGACCCCGACCATTTCAACGCCGCCTGCATCCGCGCCGACGCCATGGGGTTCCAGATCGCAACCCATGCCATCGGCGATCTGGCGATCCGCCGTACGCTTGACGGCTATGAGGCGGCGCGCACAGCCAACGGGGTGCGCGACGCGCGCCACAGGGTCGAGCATATCGAGGTGCTGCATCCCGACGATCTGCCGCGCTTTGGCACACTCGACGTCGTCGCATCGATGCAGCCCGGCCACGCGCCTTTTGGTGGCATTTTTCCCGCGGCGGGCATGTCGGACCTGCTGCATGATGACCAGATCCCGCTGACCTTTGCCTGGCGCGATCTGCGCCGCGTTGCGCCGCGGCTGTGCTTTTCCACCGATTGGCCGGTCATCGGGGTCGAGGTCATGCCAAGCGTCAAGGCCGCCGTCGCACCGCTGACTCTGGGCGCGCCGTGGCGCGACCAGAGTCAGGGGCTCATGGAGACGCTCAAGAGCTACACGGCCGACAATGCATGGCTGGAATTCAACGAACACCGCAAGGGCATGCTGCGGCGCGGCATGATGGCCGATGTCGTGGTCATGTCCGACGATCTCGCGTCGATGCCGCCGTCCGACCTTGACCGGGCCCGCGCGACGCTGACCCTGTGCGCCGGGCGTGTCACCTGGGAGGCCTAAGCACCGCTGCGGCCTGCCGTTGATGAGGCGCGGCGCCCGGCCGTTCAGCCATCTGCGCCGGATTTCAGAACCCGCTTGCCGTCGGTAGCCACGTCGACAGGACCGGGACGAAGGTGATAAGCAGCAACGCTGCCGCCAATGCAAGGAAGAAGGGCGGCATTTCCCCGATCAGGACCGACGGTTTCAAGCGCACTGTCGAAGAAACGACGAAGATCAGGCTGCCGACCGGCGGTGTGGTCAGGCCGATGGTCAGGTTGACGATCACCACGATCGCGAAATGGTTGGGGTCGATGCCAAGGGCCAGACTGATCGGTGCAAGGATCGGCACAAGGATCATCACCCCCGGCAGCGGGTCCATGAACAGGCCGAAGGCAAGCAGCAGCACGTTGACGCAAAGCAGAAACACCAGCGGCGACAGGTCCCAGGCGATGATCGTCTCGGCCAGGAATTGCGGGATGCTCTCGATGATCAGGACCCAGGCAAAGGCCCGCGCCGCGCCCAGAATCAGCAGCACCGCCCCAGAGGTCAGCGCCGCGCGCAGGATGATGTCGGGCAGGTCGCGCAGGTGCAGCGACCGGTAGACGAACATGCCGACCACAAGCGCGTAGAACACCGCGATCACCGATGCCTCGGTGGGTGTGAAGATGCCAAAGCGGATGCCGCCGACGATCAGCAGCACCAAAAAAAGCGCTGGCAGCGCGTAAAAGGCAAGGCGGGCGATCTCGCGCAGTGGGGGCATGGCCGCGCCCGACGCATAGCCGCGCACGTGACTGACGCGCGCATTCGCCACCAGCACCAGCACGGTGATCAGCAGCCCCGGCAGCACGCCGGCCATGAAGAGCGATCCGACCGAAACCTGCTGGTCCTGCATGGCGTAGATGATCATGGTGATCGAGGGCGGGATGATCGGCCCGACGACGGAACTGGCGATGGTCAGCGCCCCGGCATAGGCGCGGTCGTAGCCGCCCTTTTCCATCATCCGGATCATCATCGTGCCGGGACCGGCGGCATCGGCCAGCGCACTGCCGGAAATGCCCGCGAACATCGCCGAACTGACGACATTGGCATGCCCCAGCCCGCCGCGCATGTGCCCCACCAGCGATTGCGCAAGGCGCAGGATCGCCAGCGTCACGGCACCGCCTGTCATGATCTCGGCGGCGAGGATGAAGAACGGCACCGCCAGCAGCGGAAAGCTGTCGAGGCCCGCGAACATCTCCTTGACCACCACGATATGCGGATAGCTCGACCCGAAGCTGAGCGCGGCGAAGACCGCGATCGCCATCGCGAAGGCCACCGGCAGGCCGAGCGCCAGCAGGATGAAGAGCGCCGGGAACAGGATCTCAGCCATTGGGTTCACCCGGCAACGCGCCGGTCTCTGTCTCGTCGCGCCGCTTGTAGTCGCCCGCGCTGATAAAGCCGCGTGCAATGATCAGAAGGTGGATGATGAGCAGGCCAAAACCGATCGGCATCGCGGCATAGACATAGACGAAGGGGATGCGCAGCGCCGGTGTCGACTGGAACTGCATGCGCTGCGCGTATTGCAGGCCGACATGGACCATGAACCCGAAAAAGATCAGCAGCCCCACGACGATGGCCGCACGCATCAGTTTCTGCCCGGTGTCGGGCAATACCTCCTGCAACCGGGTGATGGCCACGTGGCCACCCGTGCGCAGGATCAGCCCCGCTCCGGTGAAGGTCAGCCATATCATCAGGTAGCGCGCCACCTCGTCGGCCCATGCAACGGAATGTCCGGTCAGGTAGCGCGACGTGATGTTCGCCCCGATCACAAGGGTCATGGCCGACAGCATGACGATTAGGGCCCAGGCATTCAGGAAAACGAATGCGCGTTCCAACCGTTTCAAGGCGCGCCCCCGGCAGACAAGCCGGCGCCATGGCGGCGCCGGCGGTGACGTATCACTCGAAATTCACGATCGCGTCGACCAACTCCTGGCCGTAGGTCTCGTAATAGTCGTCATAGGCCGAGGCGATCGACTCCTGAAAGCGGGTCTTTTCCTCGGCCGACAGCGCGTTGACGGTCATGCCCCGGTCTTTCAGCGTTTCCACGCCGCTGGTCTCGACATCATCGACATAGCCGCGCATCGCCGTCACGGCCTCTGCCGCGGCGGTCTCGAACGCGGCTTTCTGCGAGTCGTCGAGCCCCTCCCAGAATGGCTTGGACACCAGCAGCATTGCCGGGGAATAGACGTGGCCCGAAAGCGTCAGGTATTCCTGCACTTCGTCAAGCTTCACGGACACGATCACCGAAAGCGGGTTTTCCTGTCCGTCGATCACGCCCTGCTGCAGTGACGAGATCACCTCGGGCCAGGCCATCGGGGTGGGGGCTGCGCCCATGGCGTTGAACGCCTTGAGATGCACGGGGTTTTCCATCGTGCGGATCTTCAGCCCCTCGACATCGGCCGGCGTCTCGATCGGGTTGCGGTTGTTGGTGATGTGGCGGAAACCCTGCTCGCCCCAGGCCAGCCCGTGCAGACCGACGCTGTCGAACCTGGCCAGAATGTCCTGCCCGATCGGCCCGTCGAGCACGGCGCGCGCGTGCGCCAGATCGCGGAACAGGAAGGGGATGTCGAAGACGCCGGTTTCCGGGACGAAATTCGCCAGCGTGCCCGAGGACACGATGGTCGCCTCGATGGTGCCGATCTGCAGCCCCTCGATCACTTCCCGCTCGCCGCCAAGACCCGACGACGGGAAATGAGTGAACTCGAACTGGTCGCCGGTCTCGGAAAGCACGACCTCTTCGAACGTGTTGGCGGCGACGCCGTAATGGCTGTCGGTGGCAAGGGCGTAGGCAATCTTGATCTCGGTCTGGGCAAAAGCCGGCAGGCCAAGCGCAACGAGAGAACCGGCTACGGCAATGCGGCTGAAAACGAATGTCATGGATTTCCTCCCACTATGTGTCATCTGTCATTATCCAAGGGGGTTTTGCGTGGCAACCCCGCCCACGCGACGGCGGGTCAGGTGCGACACGCGCGGACCTGTGCCGACAGTCGGGCCCGTCGGACGCGATCTTCGACAACCGGATCGCTTGGTTCGGCGGCATGAGGGTGTCGGAGGCGACGCAGCCAAAAGAACCCGTGAGTGTGAACGCCAAGCCCAGGAATCTGCCGGCCACCTAGATCCAGGGCCCGGCCGCGATAAAGGCCCTGATGTTGAAGGCTATTAAAAATCAATGCTTTGACTGATGCAGTGGTGCCCCAAGACGGACTTGAACCGCCGACCTACTATTTACGAAACAGTTGCTCTACCGACTGAGCTATTGGGGCGCTGAGTGTGTCGTTTAAACATTCGAGAGAACGCCCGCAAGTGGGGAAGATACCGGTTGCACCGTGTTTTTGACGCGCGATTGTCGTCGCGGGTGCCGGCGTGTTCGGGGTGCCGAACGCATGCCCCGGTGATCTTATGGGATGTGCCGTGCGCGACGCTGTGGGAGCGGCCGACGATGCAGCGTCGGCCTGCGGTACGGCCACCGGACATGCGGCGGATCCTTGGTCTGACTGACCCTTTTGTCTTGCAGCGCCGATGCGACCTGTCCCTTGCGCCGGGGCGTGTTACTTCATATCACCTTCAGGCATCGCAGACAGGAAACCGAAGCCATGCAGACCTCTTACCGCCACACGCCCGCTCGACCAGGTGCAAGGACCGGCCGGCTGGTCATCATGGGTGCCGTTGCCACCATCGTTGCGCTGTCTGGCGATGCCTCGGGGGCGCAGGACGCGGACACCGGCCCGACCCTCGCGGTCGAACTGAACAAGCTGGAACAGACGGGCGCGGCCTGCCGCAGTTACATGGTGCTGTCGAACCGTACCGAGACGCCGCTCGACACGCTGTCGCTCGACCTCGTGGTGTTCGACACGGACGGTGTGATCGAACGGCGTCTCGCGGTGGCGCTCGGGCCGCTGGATGCGGGGCGCACGCAGGTCAAGGCGTTCGACATGGCCGAACTTGACTGCGACATTGTTGGGCGCGTCCTGCTGAACGAGGTGCTGACATGCAGCCCCGACCGTGTCGATCCGACCACGACATGCGATGCCGCGCTGCAGGTGTCGGGCCGGGGCAATGTCGACTTCATTCGGTGATGAAAGGCTGACGTGATGGATTCCGAACTCACCATCGATGCCTCCGACACGCCAGGGGTGACATCAGGCGGTCAGGCCGGATCGACATCGGACACCGCCCTGCCGCCTGACATCCGCCCGACAGATCCCGTCCCCGCCGATCCCGGCCCCCAGGACGTCATGACACAGGTCCTGACGGCACTCGCGCAGGCCCGAGAGACGCTGGCGGCGGGCGGACCGGTGGCCTGGCTGCTCGCGGCGCTTTCCGTGCTGTCGCTTTGCCTGATCCTCGGCAAGATCTGGCATCTCGCGCGCGTTCGCCCCGCGCCCTGCGCCCGCCTGCGCGCGGCGGTGTCGCAGTGGCGCGGCGGGGCGCGGGACGCGGCGCTCGTCAGCATCGCGCGTGGCCGTTCGCTGCCGGCGCGCGCCGCGCATGGCGCGATGGCCGATCTGGCCGCCGGCATACCAGAGGCGCGCGCCCGCGAAGAGGCGTGGCGCGTGGCCGGGGATGCGCTGGACGGTTTGCGCAACTGGATGCGCCCGCTCGAGGTGATCGCGGCAACCGCGCCGCTGCTGGGGCTTTTCGGCACCGTTCTGGGGATGATCTCTGCCTTCGCCCAGCTTGAGGCGGCGGGCAGCCGCGTCGATCCGGCGGTCCTGTCGGGCGGCATATGGGAGGCGCTTCTGACCACCGCGCTCGGCCTCGCCGTGGCGATCCCGACGCTTGCGGCGGTCAACTGGATCGACCGCCGGATCGAGCGTAGCGCGCACGCCACCGAATCGGCCCTGTCGGCGATCTTTGCGGCGGCGCCGCCCGCGCCGGCCGCGGCGACCACCGAGGCGTGGCATGCCGCGGCTGAATGACCGCGTCCGGCCGCCCCTGCGCATCAGCCTGACACCGCTGATAGACGTGGTGTTCATCCTGCTGGTATTCTTCATGCTGGCCTCGAACTTTCAGGACTGGCGGGCGATCCCGCTTCGGGCCTCGGGCAGCGGTGCCGGCGGCGAGATGCGCGGCGCGGTGCTGGTCGAAGTGACGGCGCAGGGCCTGCGGTTCGCCGGCGAGACGGTGCCGATGCTCGCGCTTGTCGACCGACTGCGTGCGCGGCGCGCGGATGATCCGGATGCGGCGCTGCTGATCCTGCCGCGCGACGGTGTGGACACCGGCGCGCTGGTGGATGTGCTTGATCGGCTGGCGCGTGCGGGGCTGCGCAACCTGACCGTCGTGGGGACGGGATCATGAGGTGGCGGACCGACCCGGCGCCCCGGCGCCTGACCCGCCCGCGCCCGCCCGAGGATGCGGATGCGCGCATACTGCCGCTGATCAACATCGTGTTCCTGCTGCTCATCTTCTTTATGGTCGCCGGCCGGCTGAGCACGGGCGACCCGTTCGAGGTCGCCCCGCCCGAGGCTGCCAGCGCGGACACCGCGCGGCTTGACGGGGTCGAGATCCTGATGGGACCGACAGGTGATCTGGCGCTTGACGGCCAGGAGATGGACCGCGCGGCGTTGCTGGACCGGCTGGGCCGGCGCCTGAGGGCGACACCCGACCTGCCGGTGCGCCTGCGCGCCGACCGGACCGGAGAGGCGCGCGCGCTGGTGGCCGTCCTGCAGGCGTTGCGGGGTCTTGGCGCGCGTGAGGTCACCCTGATCACCCTGCCGGCGGACCGATGAGCCTGTCGCGGCCCGATAGCGTGCCGGCGATGCCTTCGGCCTTGCCACGCGGGGGCGTGGCTGTCGTGGTGGTGCTGGCGGTCGGGCTGCATCTGGCGGGTGCCGCGTTCGTGTACGTAACCTTGCCGCGCGGCGGTGCCGTCGCCGACGGGCAGGGCGGCCTGACGGTCGGGCTGGGTCCTGCCGGGCGGGCCCCCGGTGCGGTCGATCCCGTCGAGGCCGAACCGGTGGACCCCGTGACGCCGGATGCGGCTGCGCCCGTGATGGCCGCCGACGTGACAAACGAGTCCGCGCCATCCATGCCCCCGGAGGTGTCGGCAGAGACCGTACCGACCGCGCGGACCCCCGGCCCGGTGCCCGCGCCGGGATCGCCGCAGGTCGAAACGGCGGTTCCGACGGAACCCGTGGCGCCGGTCGTGCCCCCGTCGGCGGCCGATCCTGCCATACCCGCTGCTCAGGTCGTCGCGCCGGACACCTCTGCCCGAACGATCCCCGACGTGGCGGCGACTGATCCGGTCGTCGCAACAGTGCCGCGCGGGGCCCCCGGCGTGTCGCGCAGACCCGTCTCGCGCCCCCGATCCGTTGAAGAGGCCGGACAAAGCTCTGCGGTCGACCGGGCCGGGGCAGCGCCTGCGCAACGTCGCACCGAAGGCTCCGTGCCCGAGCGCCGCGCCCCGGCCGGTCAACAGGGCCGGAGCGGCGCGTCGCAGGGCGACACGCGCGGCAGCGGCGATGACGCGCAGGGCGGTGGCCGCCCCGGCGCACGCGCGGATTTCGCCGCGACGGTCGCGGCGCGTCTTGCGCGGGCCAAGCAGTATCCGCGCCGCGCACAAAGCGCCGGTCTGGAGGGGACCGGCACCGTCTGGTTCCGCATGAACGCCGCCGGGCAGGTCACGGCCGCGCGCCTGACACGCGGCACCGGGCACACGGTGCTCGATCAGGCGATCATGGACACCTTGCGCCGCGCCCGACTGCCGCGCATCCCCGGCGCCCTTGATCGCGCGCAGATGGAGTTCTCGGTGCCGATGTCCTTTACCCTACGGTGACAGCCCGGCCCGGCGGCGCGGATCGGTTAGGCACGCGTCACGGTGGGCCGGGTCTGATCGGGCCGGGGCCGCGCATTGCGGCACGACCGTACTTACCCACAAGATATTGCTGTCATCCGCAATAAATCGCTTTACAGGACGTGCCGACCACCGCACCATATCTGGTATGGGCGTGGGGACTGGCCCCCGCCCGTAGAGCAGGCACCTAGCGCTTGGGGAGAGATACCTCTTCTTGCGCTATAGCAAACGAGGCGGCGCCATGGCAATTTCCGAACATGTCTTTCAGGACGATATCCACCCGATCGATATCGTCGAACATATCGCGGAACACCACGATTGGGATTTCGACCGCATCGGCGACGACCAGATCGCTATGGCAGTCGAGGGGCAATGGCGTACCTACTCGCTTACGCTGGCATGGTCGCACCACGACGAAACCCTGCGTCTGGTCTGCACCTACGAGATGGAGCCGCCCGCCGACAGGCTGCCGGTGCTGTTTGAAATCCTCAACGAAATCAATGATAAGTGCTGGTTCGGATCGTTCACATGGTGGGGCGAGCACAAGCTGATGGTCTATCGCTACGGGCTCGTGATGGCGGGCGCGCAGGCCCCCAGCCCCGAGCAGATCGATGCCCTGCTGAACGCGGCAGTCCTTAGCGCCGAACGGTATTACCCGGCACTGCAACTTGCCATCTGGGGCGACCAGACCCCGCAGCAGGCCATGCAGGTCGCCATTGCAGAGGCTTACGGTCGCGCGTAACACTGTCCCCGGAAAAGCAGACCAAACCGGGGGAGCATCATGAGCATGCAGGAAGTCGCCGAGAACGGCCTTGTTTTACTGGGTTGCGGCAAGATGGGCAGCGCCATGTTGCAGGGCTGGTTGGCCGATGGCCTGCCGCCCGCCTCGGTCTGGGTGATCGACCCGAATCCGTCGGACTGGTTGCGCGAGACCGGCGTGCGGATCAACGCGGATCTGCCCGAAGCCCCTGCGATCGTGCTTGTCGCCGTCAAGCCGCAGATGAT
This sequence comes from Roseovarius tibetensis, assembly GCF_050896375.1. NCBI lineage: Bacteria > Pseudomonadati > Pseudomonadota > Alphaproteobacteria > Rhodobacterales > Roseobacteraceae > Roseovarius > Roseovarius tibetensis. The sequence goes on along the minus strand of NZ_JBPBBB010000007.1, from coordinate 85,584 downwards.
GGGTGACGCCCTTCCGGTGCTGCGCGACAGGGGAAATGGTGAAACGCTGTTCATTTCTGTCGCCGCCGGCACGCCGATTTCCGTGTTTGAACAGGCGCTTGGACAGAGCACGCCGATTGTGCGGGCGATGCCCAACACGCCCGCCGCCATCGGTCGCGGGATCACGTCCATCATCGGCAATGCGCATGCAACCGAGGCGCAGCTCGATCAGGCCGACATGCTGCTGCGCGCCGTAGGGCAGGTTGTGCGGCTCGAGACCGAGGACCAGATGGACGCGGTCACCGGTCTTTCGGGATCTGGGCCTGCCTATGTGTTTCACATGATCGAATGCATGGCCAAGGCGGGCGAGGCGCAGGGTCTTGCGCCGGATCTCGCGATGCAGCTGGCGCAGGCGACCGTGGCCGGGGCCGGCGCGCTGGCCGAGGCGGCCGACGAGACACCGGCCGAGCTGCGCCGCAACGTGACAAGCCCCAACGGCACGACACAGGCGGGGCTGGAAGTGCTGATGAACGAGACGGACGGGTTGCCGCCGCTGATGGCGCGCACGGTCGCCGCCGCGGCAGGGCGCTCTCGGGATCTGCGCGATGGCTGAGATCGGGTTCGAGGACTTCGTGAAGGTCGATATTCGCGTGGGCAAAGTCACGCGGGCCGAACCCTTTCCCGAGGCGCGCAAGCCCGCGCTCAAGTTGTGGATCGATTTTGGCCCCGACATGGGGGTGAAACGGTCCAGCGCGCAGATCACCGCGCATTACACCCCCGAGACGCTGATCGGGCGGCAGGTGCTGGCGGTCGTGAATTTTCCGCCCCGGCAGATCGGCAAGGTCCTGTCGGAGGTGCTGGTACTGGGGCTGAGCGATAGGGCGGGCGATGTCGTTCTGGTCCGCCCCGATCAAGACGTCCCCCTGGGAGAGAAGTTGCATTGAAACGGGTTCTGATAACACGGCCCATGCCGCAGAAAGTGGTCGATGCGGCCAGAGAGCATTTCGACGTCGAGATGCGCGACGACACGACGCCGATGAAGCCCGGCCAGATGCGCGGCGCGCTGGCGCTTCATGACGGCATCCTGCCGACGCTTGGCGACCTGTTCTCGGCGGATGTGTTCAGCGAGGCCGAAAGCTGCCGCTGCCGGATTCTTGCGAATTTCGGGGTCGGGTATAATCATATCGACGTCGAGGCCGCGCGAAACGCGGGCATCGCCGTGACCAACACGCCCGGCGCGGTGACCGATGCCACGGCCGACATCGCCATGACGCTGATCCTGATGAGTGCGCGCCGTGCCGGCGAGGGCGAGCGGCTGGTGCGCGCGGGGCGCTGGCCCGGCTGGAACCCGACGCAGATGCTTGGGCTGCATGTCACCGGAAAGACCGTCGGTATCATCGGCATGGGCCGGATCGGGCAGGCGATCGCCCGGCGCTGTCATGACGGGTTCGGCATGAAGGTGGTTTATTACAACCGCTCGCCCAAGGCGGTCGAGATCGAGGCGCAGCAGCTCGACACGCCGGGTGATGTGGCCGCGCAGGCCGATATCGTGGTTGCCGCCGTGCCCGGCGGTGCCGAGACCCGGCACCTGATCGGCGCCGAGTTCCTGTCGGCGATGAAACCGACCGCGCATCTTGTCAACATCTCGCGCGGTGACGTTGTGGACGAGGCCGCCCTGATCACGGCCCTGCAAGAGCGGCGCATCGCCGGCGCGGGGCTTGATGTCTACGAGCACGAGCCGGAGGTGCCGGATGCGCTGACCGCGATGGAGAATGTCGTGCTGTTGCCGCATCTCGGGACTGCCGCGCTGGAGGTACGCGAGGCGATGGGGCTTAAGGCGGTGGACAACCTGCGCGCCTTTTTCGCCGGTGAGGCCCCGCCCGACCGGGTGAACTGAGCGGTGAGGTTGGGAATTCTGGGTATTTTTGCCAAGAAGAACCGGGAGCCTGATGCGGTATCGCCGCACGCGTCAAGCCACGACAGGCGAGGAGAGCTAAGATGGGTCAGCCCGCGATAACCGGGTCGGGTGTCTTCACCCCGCCGGAGGTGATCACCAACGCCGAACTTGTCGAGGCGTTCAACGTCTATGCGGCGCAGTTCAACGCGCGTCATGCCGATGATATCGCGGCCGGCCGGGTCGAGGCGAAGGCGCCGTCATCGTCGGAGTTCATCGTCGGCGCCTCGGGGATCGAGCAGCGCCATGTCATGGAAAAGCGCGGCATCCTGGACCCCGAGGTGATGTATCCGCGCCTGCGGGCGCGCGGCAACGACGAGCCGGGGATCATGGCGGAGATGGCGCTCGATGCCTGTGGCAAGGCCTTGGCGCAGGCGGGTCGGGATGCGTCCGAGATCGATCTGATCATCTGTGCCGCGTCCAATCACGAGCGGCCCTATCCGGCCGTCGCGATCGAGATACAGTCCTACCTTGGCGCGCGCGGGTTCGCCTTTGACATGAATGTCGCCTGCTCGTCGGCGACATTCGGTATCCAGGCGGCGGCGGACATGATCCGGGCGGGCAGCGTGCGCCGGGCGCTGGTGGTCAGCCCCGAGATCTGCTCGGGCCATCTGGAATGGCGCGACCGCGATTGTCATTTCATTTTCGGCGATGTCTGCACCGCCGTGGTGATCGAGCCCGCCGATTCCGCCAAGGGCGCACAGTTCCTCATTGAATCAACGCGCTGCGCCACGAAGTTCTCGAACAACATCCGCAACAATAACGGGTTCTTGCGCCGCAGCCGGCCGGATGGCCTGGCCGACCGGCGCGATATGCAATTCGTTCAGGACGGGCGCCGCGTCTTCAAGGAGGTGCTGCCGCTGGTGTCGGCGCATATTCTCGGGCATCTGCAAGAGGCGCGCGTGTCCGCAGACAGCCTGCGTCGCCTTTGGCTGCACCAGGCGAACAAGGCGATGAACGATTTCATCGGCCGCAAGGTCATGGGCCGTGTGCCGGAGCCGCGGGAACAGCCCAATATCCTGCAGGATTATGCCAATACGTCCTCGGCCGGATCGATCATCGCGTTTTCGCAATATTCGGACGATCTGCAACCGGGTGATCGGGGCATGATCTGTTCGTTCGGTGCGGGCTATTCCGTCGGGTCGGTGCTGGTCGAGCGGGCGTGACGCCCCGTCACAGCGTCTTGCGGGCCGACAGCGCCGCGCTGATCGTGCCATCGTCGAGGTAATCGAGTTCCCCCCCGATGGGCACACCCTGTGCCAGCGATGTCAGCCGCACGCGCCCATCAAGCTGATCGGCGATGTAATGCGCGGTGGTCTGGCCCTCTACTGTGGCGTTGAGCGCGAGGATCACCTCGGTGATCTCTTCGGACGTCACCCGTTCCACGAGCGCCGGGATGCGCAGCGTGTCCGGCCCGACCTGGTCGAGGGCCGAGAGGGTGCCACCCAGCACATGATAGCGCCCCTTGAAGGCGTGGCCGCGTTCCATCGCCCACAGATCCGCGACATCCTCGACCACGCAGATCTGCCCGGTGGCGCGTTTCGGGTTGGCGCAGATGTCGCAGATCTCGGCGCTGCCGATATTGCCGCAGGTCAGGCACTCGCACGCGGTTTCCGCAACCTTTCGCATCTGCTCGGCCAGGGGCGCCAAAAGGACCGCGCGCTTGCGGATCATGTGCAACACGGCACGCCGAGCCGACCGGGGCCCAAGACCGGGCAGCCGGGCCATCATGTCGATCAGGGTGTCGATATGCTGGGTGCTGGTCAACGGGTCCGTCCGGTCCGGTCGCGGGATGAAGACGCCTTCGGCGAGAGTATTTGGGGAAAGATGAACGATGCCTCAGAAGGGCAGTTTCATATCCTTGGGGAGACCCATGGCCTCGGTCAGTTTGCCCATCTCTTCCTGCGCGCGTTCGGACGCCTTGGCCTGCGCGTCCTTGATCGCGGCGAGGATCAGGTCTTCGGCCACTTCCTTGTCCTCTGTGTTGAAGATCGACGGGTCGATATCTATCCCCTTGAGTTCACCCTTGGCGCTGCAAGTCGCCTTGACGAGGCCCGCGCCGCTTTCGCCCTCGACCATCATGGTCTTCAGCTCTTCCTGCAGATCGGCCATCTTCTGCTGCATTTCCTGCGCCGATTTCATCATCTTGGCCATGTCGCCCATCTGGCCCAACCCCTTGAACATCGTGATATCTCCTCTGGATCGAGGCCCGGCTGCCGCGGGCCGAAATAGTGTGTGTCGCGTTTAAGCATATCGTCACGGGAAAGGCGACAGGCAAGCTTTGCCGTCATTCGTCCTCGAACGGGTCCCATTCGTCCTCGACCTCAGGCAGGGCGTCGTCCTCGGCCGTGGTGGTCATGTCCTGTTGCGTCTTGATCCCGGTGATGCGCGCCTTGGGGAAGGCCGCGAACACGGCCGCCACCAGCGGATGCGCACGGGCCTCGGCTTCCAGCGCGTCGGCCTCGGCGTCGCGGGCCTCGCGAATCGTTGGGGCGGTGGCGGAATTCACGATGCTCACGGTCCACCGGTTGCCGGTCCAGCGTTGCAGCGCGCTGCCAAGACGCTGTGGAAGGTCGGCGGGCGCATCTGTGGTTGGCGTGAACTCGATCCGACCGGGGCGATATGCGGCAAGCCGGACACAGCCTTCGATCTCGATCAGCAGTTTGGCGTCACGATTGGCGCGGACGAGGTCCAGCACATGCTCGAAGCTGGGATACCGCGCGAGGGCCTCTTCGGGACCCTGTGCGAGTGCCGTGGCCGGTCCCGCACTGCCGGCGGTCGGCCCGGCCGGGCCGGCATGGGTGGGCCTGGGCAGGGTGTCGCCCCGCGCGGTTGCGCCTTGGGTCTCTGCCCGTGTCTGCTGGCCGCCGCCACCGCCGCCACCACCGCCCGGACCGGGGGGCGGGTTATCCTGCAGCCGGCGCACGAGATCCTCGGGCGTGGGCAGGTCGGCGACGTGTGTGAGGCGAATGATCGCCATCTCCGCGGCCATCATGGAATTGGGTGCCTCGGCCACCTCGTCGAGCGCTTTCAGAAGCATCTGCCACATTCGTGTCAGCACACGCATCGGCAGCGCCTCGGCCATGTCGAGGCCGCGGGCGCGCTCATCGGGGCCGATGGTGGGATCGTCGGCGGCATCCGGCGTGATCTTGACCACCGAAATCCAGTGCGTGATCTCGGACAGGTCGCGCAGCACCGCCAGCGGGTCCGCGCCTTCGGCATATTGCGCGCCAAGCTCGGCGAGGGCCCCTGCCGCGTCGCCCTTCACGATCATGTCGAACAGATCCAGCACCCGGCCCCGATCCGCCAGACCCAGCATCGCCCGCACCTGATCGGGGGTGGTTTCGCCGGCGCCGTGGCTGATCGCCTGGTCGAGCAGCGACGTTGCATCACGCGCCGAGCCTTCGGCGGCGCGGGTGATCATGGCGAGCGCATCATAACTGATTTGCGCGCCCTCGCGGTCGGCGATGCGGCGCAGCAGGTCGATCATCATCTCCGGCTCGATCCGGCGCAGGTCGAATCGCTGGCAGCGCGACAGCACGGTTACCGGCACCTTGCGGATCTCGGTTGTCGCGAAGATGAACTTCACATGTGCGGGCGGCTCCTCGAGCGTTTTCAGAAGCGCGTTGAACGCCCCCGTCGAGAGCATGTGCACCTCGTCGATGATGTAGACCTTGTAGCGCGCCGAGGCCGCCCGGTAATGTACCGAATCGATGATCTCGCGGATGTTGCCGACCCCGGTGTTCGAGGCCGCGTCCATCTCCATCACGTCGACATGCCGGCCTTCCATGATCGCCGTGCAATGCTCGCACAGGCCGCAGGGATCGGTCGTCGGCACACCGGTTCCATCGGGGCCGATGCAGTTCATGCCCTTTGCGATGATTCGGGCCGTGGTGGTCTTGCCGGTGCCACGAATGCCGGTCATTATGAAGGCCTGCGCGATCCGGTCCGCCTGAAACGCGTTCTTGAGCGTGCGCACCATCGCGTCCTGACCGACCAGGTCGGCAAAGGTTTCGGGCCGGTATTTCCGGGCCAGGACCTGATAGCCGGAGGGGTCGGTGTCGGACATGCGGCGCGCCTTTCGGAATCGGATCTGGATGCAAGGGTAAGGCGGGGCAGGCGGGTCGTCCAGCTTGCTTTTTTCGCATGCTGTGGCAATGCTTGCACAAGACTGATCGGAGAATGCGTTGGCGGCGACAAGGGCTGAGACGGAGCGATGGCGGATTTCGTGATCCACGCGCTTCACGTGGGCGGTGGCACGCTTGCGCTGGCACCTCTGCCGGGCGCAAGTGGCGATTACGCCGGGGACATGGCGCATCTGAGCGACTGGAAACCGGCCTTCGTGATCAGTCTGGTCACGTCGGAGGAGATGGACTCCTGTGTCGCACCAAGCCTCGGGGCGGACCTTTTGAAGGCAGGCACGCGCTGGATCTCCTTTCCCGTGCGGGATTTCAGCGCGCCGGGGCCGGATCAGTGCGCCGATTGGCGTGCGACGAGCCGGATGGTGCGCGCCGCATTGAAGGGCGGGGGCCGAATCCTTCTGCATTGCAATGGTGGTTGCGGCCGGTCTGGCATGATCGCCTTGCGGCTCATGATCGAAACGGGTGAGCGGCCCGACCACGCACTTGAGCGGTTGCGTGCGGTACGCCCATGTGCCGTGGAAACCGAGGCCCAGATCGCCTGGGCGATGCGCGGGTGAAACCGCCTGTCTTTTCGGGTATCATATATCGAAGATGCGCGGATTGTCCGCGCAACCCCTTCGAAAGCCTTGGGGAAAGGTGAGAGGTTGGACAACGACCCAAGCGAGGCTCGTTACGGCTGCTTCCTTCCGGATCTGACCGGGTTGGCGAGGTGCCTGCCCGCGCCAACCTCTCGCAACATGATGTAACTGTCTGGTTCCGGATTCGCAAGGGTCCGCAGAGCATCGCGATGCCCAAGGGGGATCTGCAGCCGCGCAAACCCCGCGTCGGTCGTCCCGAGATCCGTTGCACCCAAGGCGGCGATGTCGTCCGGATAGGCGCGCACGCCCGGACCCGTCTCGATCTCGACGCGGGTGCCGGGCAGGCAAACAAGCCTCCAGCCGCCACGATCGGGGGTCGGGGTCGTGCCGTGGCATGCGACATGATCTGCGATGATGTCCCGGATAGGCCGGTGCCCGAAATGCAGCAGTCCGCCCGTGGCGAGCGCCCGGAACGGGCCGCCGCCCCAGGCGCGGTAGCTGTTGATCGCGATCGCGAATCGGTCGGTATCGGCCACGGGTCGCCCGGCATGGGACAAGCCGCGAATCCGTTTTGTGGCGGGGGCGACCACCCGGCCATGTACATCGCAGCGCGCCGGTTGCGTGACGTCGATGCGGTAGCTTAGCCCGTCGATCACATCGAAGGCATGTCCCGGCACATCCGCGTTGAGCAGCGTCTGCCCGGCGCGGCCCGGCGTGATCCTGTTGAAGCACACCGACGCGCGTTCCAGCCAGTCGCGCAGATCCGCCCCGGTCACGATCAAACCGCAAAGGGTGTTGGGAAAGCCGTAGAGATCCGCGATGTTTCGCATCCGCAACGGGCCGGCGGGAATGTCGGTGAAATGCTCGGGCCCGCCGCGTCCGCCGGTCTTGAATGGCGCCGTCGCCGACAGCACGGGCAGGTCCGCATGCGGCGTGTGCGCCAGTATCTCCTCGAGGGCCATGCGCTGCGCGTCGTTGACGATGCGCGCCGCGAGATCGTGCTGCACCAGTGACAGATAGCTGTGGATTGGTCGATCCGTTCGCGCGACGATGCGATTGGTCAGTCGCACCGTGTGGGCATGGGCCGGGGCAAGGCTTCGGACGATCTGCGGACATGGCTCTATGCCGGTGGTCGGCCTGAGCTGGACATTGTGCCCCGCGACCTGCCAGCCATCCTCTGTCCGTGTCAGGTCGAGGTCGAGCTGCCCAAGATGCGACCCCCCGAAACCGGGCATGACGCAGGGCGTCGCGTGAAGCGTGCCACGGTCCGGATCGATCCCCGGAACTTTCGCGTCGCCGGGCGCAGGATCCGGGAAGGTCAGGTGGGTGTGCCCGGCGACGACGGCACTGATGCCGGGAACGCGGGCGATCGCACATGCGGCATTCTCGGGCATCTGTGACTGGGGGCCTACCTCGATGCCGGTATGGGCCAGCGCGATCACCAGGTCCGCCCCCTGGCTGCGGATCACCGGAACCCATGACTGTGCGCATTCGACCATGTCACGGGCGCTTAGCCGCGATGACAGATGTGCGTGATCCCAGGTGGTGATCTGCGGCGGGGTCAACCCGATCAGGCCGATGCGCAGGATATGCGTGCCACCGTCCGCGTCGCGAAGCTGGCGGGTCAGAATGACATAAGGCGGCACGAATGTCTGGTCGTCGAGCGGGGTGTCGCCGCATCGCGTTACGGCATTGGCGCAGGTCAGCGGAAACGCCGCGTCGCGCAGAACCTCGCGCAGCCAGTCGAGCCCGAAATTGAACTCGTGATTGCCAAGTGTGGCTGCGTCATAACCCATCTTGTTCATCGCGCGCAGCACCGGGTGCTGACCGTGCCACCCCTGACCCGGCTGCGGTGTAAGGTCGCTGAGCGCCGTGCCCTGCAGAAAATCACCATTGTCGAGCAGCAGGCAATTGTCGGTCCCTGCCTCGGCCCGGGCCTGCCCCACGAGTGTCGCGACACGGGCCAGCCCGTGGGGCTGGTCGGTTTCATGCGTGAAGTAGTCGAAGGGCAGGACATGGCCGTGCACATCAGACGTCGCGAGGATACGCAGGTGAACCTTCGCCGTCATATCAGGGCCGGATGTCGCAAAGCGAAGAGGACTTGGTCAAGACAGGGCCTTCATGGTTTGGCGGGTTTGCACGCATCGGTACCGGGACGTCCGAAAACGCATATTCAATCATACAGCTGGACTCATCATAAGCGGGTATCGCCGTCGAATGCAACCTACCTTAGGTTGTGCAAGCGAATTGGACCGTTCGCAGGGTCTGGCCCGGGGCATCTTGTGTTTCCCATGCAACAGATGACAGTAACCGGCGTGTGAAAAACAATGAGAGAGCAACATGCGGCACGCGGAACACGGGACATTCGGAGGGTCGGGTCTGGATCGGGCGGACGATCTGCGCGGCGACGCCGGGGCCATCGACGCGGCGATCTCCGCAGGGCGCGCGCGCGTCCTCGTTTTCTGGCATGGAAAGCCGCTTCTGGCGGCTGCCGGGCTTGACCGGCTGATCCGTGTCGGCCCGGATCATCCGGTGCTGACGCATCGGGACGCGGGCGGCAGTGCAACGGTCCTGCTGGGGCGCGACGAAACGGGCGACCTGATCCTTGCGCATGACATGTCCCACAGCGTGCCGGCGGGGCAGGGCGGCGATCACCGCGACAGCGGTCCCGATGCGGCCGACACGGTGCATCCGGCGCTGTCGGATGACGGTGCGTTTGCTGATCTGCGCCAGGTCATGACCCGTCTTTCGGCACGCGACGCCGAACTGGCCGCGACTGCGAAGGCCCTGTTCGGCTGGCATCTGACACACCGCTTCTGCGCGCGCTGCGGCGCGGAAAGCCGGATGATCCGCGCCGGGTGGCAACGGCGCTGCGAGGCGTGCGGCGCACAGCATTTCCCGCGCACCGACCCTGTGGTCATCATGCTTGTGACCTACGGCAATGCGGTGCTGATGGGGCGATCGCCGGGATTTCCCGATGGCATGTATTCGTTGCTGGCCGGCTTCGTCGAGCCGGGCGAGACCGTCGAGGCCGCCGTGCGCCGCGAGGTTCTGGAAGAGGCGAATGTGCAGGTCGGGCGTGTCACCTATCTCGCCAGTCAGCCGTGGCCGTTTCCCGCGTCGCTGATGCTGGGCTGTCATGGCGAGGCGTTGAGCCAAGAGATCACCATCGACCCGCACGAGATCGAGGATGCCCGCTGGATGACCCGTGAAGAGATGCTTGCGGCGTTTGCCGGCGAAACCCCCGAGCTTTTGCCCGCGCGCCGGGGCGCCATCGCGCATTTCCTGCTGCGGAACTGGCTTGCCGACAGCCTTGATTGAGGGGAAACTACCGCAGGATGTGCCGGGGGTCGGCCCGTGATGGGCGGGGATGTCATGCGCGAAAAGACGGGGATCACGGATGAAGTTCACCAGCACCGAAGACATCGAGGCCCCGATCGAGGCGGTGTTCCGGGAAATCGCCGATTTCCGGACCTTCGAACGCGCGGCGCGACGGCATGGCGCAGAGGTGCGGCGCACCGATGCGCTGTCGGTGCCGGGGCCGGGCATGGGTTGGCACGTCCGCTTCGTTCTGCGCGAGCGTGCCCGCGAGATGGATATCGCCCTTGTGACATACGAGCCGCCGACCGGGATCGTGCTGACCGGCGACTCCTCGGCGATCACCGGCCAGATGCGGGTCGATCTTGTCGCGGTCGCGCCGGGTCGCACGCGTCTTGGCGTTGATCTGACGGTCAAGGCGCGCAGTCTGGCGGGGCGGATCATGATGCAACCGTTCAAGCTCATGCGCGGCAATATGACGCGGCGCTTCAGGCTTCGAGTGGCGGATTTCGCGACGGATGTCGAGGACCGTTTCAAACGTCACGCGTGATCCGCCGCGCCGGTCCGGGCGTGGACCGTGGCGGGCGCGACAGGGCCGGATCGCGGCCCCGGCAGCAAAGGAGAGGGCGCGGATGCCGTTCGGAATCGATGTGCGACTGCACTATCAGTTGGGCGACGACCCCGTGGTCCTTCTGGTACTGGAAGCGGCGCGGACCGCGGGGCAGACGGTGACCGACGAGCGGTTCGAGGTCGCACAGGCAGAGGTGACGCGGACCGACGCCCAGGACGGGCTGGGATCGCGGGCATGGGCCCGCGTCATGGGCGGCGAGCTGAAGCTGCGCTACCGCGCGACGGTCGACGTGACCCGGCCCGCGCCCGTGTTGGACCAGCTTGGCCCGACGCCGGTGCATGCGCTGCCCGGCGCGGCGTTCACCTATCTCAGACCGTCGCGGTTCTGCCAGTCGGACATGTTTCAGGCCTTCGTGGGCCGCCGCTTTGGCGGGCTGGCGGGCGGGCCGAAAGTCGCCGCGATCACCGAATGGGTGAGGGATAAGCTGTCATACGTACCGGCAAGCTCGGCCGCGGCCACGACCGCGCTCGACACGTTCGTGACGCGCGAAGGCGTCTGCCGGGACTATGCGCATGTGGTTTGCGCGCTGGCGCGGGCGGCGGGGATTCCGGCACGCTATGCCGCGGCCTATGCGCCGGATGTCGATCCCCCGGATTTCCACGCCGTGGCGCAGGTCTGGCTGGAGGGCGCGTGGCACATGGTGGACGCGACCGGCATGAGCGGCCGCGACGGCGCGGCGTTGATCGCCGTGGGCCGGGACGCGGGCGATGTCGCCTTCATGGAGACATGGGCGCCGGCGTCGATGATCGGCCAGTCGGTCAGCGTCATGCGCCTGCCGTCCTGACTGGTGCCCCGCTCAGCCTTCGTCCGCGTGGCGGCGCGGGTCCGCCGGGTAGACACCGAGGATGGTGATGTCCGAGGTGAAGTAATCCAGCTCGTCCAGCGCGCGGGCCACGGCCGGGTCCTCGGGGTGGCCTTCGATATCGGCGTAGAACTGCGCGACGTTGAAATTGCCGTCCACGATGTAGCTTTCCAGCTTGGTCAGGTTCACGCCGTTGGTCGCGAACCCGCCAAGCGCCTTGTAAAGCGCCGCCGGAATCGAGCGCAGGCGAAAGACCAGCGTCGTCATCATGCCGTTCTCGCCGCGGCGGGTGAAATCCGGCTCTGGCGCCATGACCAGAAACCGTGTCGTGTTGGTACCCTGATCCTCAATGTGATGGGCGATCACGTCCAGCCCGTGGATCTCGCCGGCGAGATCGCTGGCCAGCGCCGCAAGCTCTGGCTGGCCGGCCTCGGCCACGTAGCGTGCCGAGCCGGCGGTGTCGGCGCCGGTGACCCTGTGGATGCCGTGACGTTCCAGAAAGACGCGGCACTGCCCCAGCAGCATGGTGTGGCTGACCGCGCTTTCGATCTGGTCCAGACGCACGCCGGGCAGCGCCAGCAGATTGATGTGCACCCGAACGAACGCCTCGCCAACTATATGCAGGCCCGATTCGGGCAGCAGGTGGTGGATGTCGGCCACCCTCCCGAAGGTCGAGTTGTCCACCGGCACCATAGCAAGGTCCGCGCGCCCGTCGCGCACGGCCGCGATGGTGTCCTCGAACGTGCGGCAGGGCAGGGCCTCGCGGTCGGGATAGGTCTCGTGGCAGGCCTGATGCGAATAGGCGCCCGGCTCTCCCTGAAAGGCGATCGGTTTTGTCATGCTGTGGCTTTCGTCCTGTTCGGGCGTATCGGGCGTTTGGTCGCGGAAACTACACCTTGCAAGGCGGTAGGGGAAGCGGCTAGATACGATGCCAAAATGTGGAGCAAACGAAAGTGAGCCAATGTTCGACACGATGACACTGACGAAGACCGCCGGGGCCCTGTGCGGGGCGCTGCTGATTTTCCTTTTGGGGGGCTGGGCAGCCGAGGCGATCTATTCCGTGGGCGGGCACGGCGACGATCATGCGCAAGGCTACGTGATCGACACGGGCGAGGACGAAACCGAGGAAGACACTGCGGAGGCAGAGCCCGATCTGGCCACGTTGTTCGCGTCGGCGGACGCCTCGAAAGGTGAACGCGTGTTCAACCAGTGCCGCGCCTGTCATCAGGTCGAAGATGGCAACAACGGCGTCGGCCCGCATCTTTATGGCGTCGTGGCGCGCGATGTGGGGTCCGTCGACGGGTTCAACTATTCCGGCGCGCTCGGCGAGGCTGCGGATGTCTGGAACGCCGAGGAACTGTACGCCTTTCTGGAAAACCCCGCCGAATATGCGCCGGGCACCAGCATGGGCTATGCCGGCCTGTCGAAACCCGAGGATCGAGTCAACGTGATCGCCTATCTCGACGAGACCGATGGCGAGAACAACATTCAGCTTGCATCGGCGGACGCAGACGCACCGGCGGATGAGGCGTCCATGGACGAGGCCGCAACAGACGACGCCGCCGAGGCCGACACGGCGCCCGCGGATGAAGGCGAAGGCGCGGCCGAGGATGCGGACGCAGCCGCGGAAGAACCCGCAGGCGACGAGGCCGCGACGCAAGAGGCGCAAGCCGACGAGGCCGCGGATGAGGGCGACGGCACGACCGACACCGCCGCATCTGACGCGGACGCCACGACCGAAGAGGCCAAGACAGATGACATGGCCGAGGCGGACACCGCCGAAGAGACTTCGACCACTGAAGAGACCGACGCGACAGAGACCGCCGATGGCGGTGCGTCAGAGTTTGCCACAATGGTCGCATCCGCTGATGTCGATGCGGGCGAGGGGCTGTACCGTCAGTGCCGCGCGTGCCACCAGATCGACACAGAGCGCAACGGCGTCGGCCCGCATCTTGTCGGGATCGTCGGGCGTGACATCGCCTCGGTCGACGGGTTCCGCTATTCCGACGCGCTGTCGGGTCTGGACGGCGCATGGACGCTTGACGAGCTGAGCGCGTGGATCGAAAACCCCAATGACTACGCGCCCGGCAACAAGATGGGCTATCGTGGCCTGTCGGACGAGCAGGACCGCGCCAACCTGATGGCCTACCTGCAAAGCGCTGGAAACTGATCCATCCGGGTACTCATAAAAGGCCGCGATCCGTCCTTGCGGATCGCGGCCTTTTTACTTGGCGCCGATCATCGGTGCTTGAACAAGCTGACCTCTCTCCGTAGCTTGCCGGGTGTGAAAACCGCGCCAGATATTCACCAGACCCGGTAGCAGGAGGATGACATGACCGGACGACCGATCCCGGCCAAGGCCCGTTCCCCGAGGTTTTTCTCCGTCTGGCGCGGTGCTGTCGCGCTGGCGGGGTTGGGCATCGCCGCGCTGATCGCGCAGGCGGCCTGGGGACAAGAGGACGACAGCGTCATCACCTCGCACGGGTATTCCTTTTTCGGGGATCTCAAATATCCCGCCGATTACACGCATTTCGACTATGTGAACCCGGACGCGCCCAAGGGGGGCGAGATTTCGCTTTACGCGCCGGGCACGTTCGACTCGATGAACCCCTATTCGCGCAAGGGTCGGGCCGGGCGGCTTTCGTGGATGGTTTATGAAAGCCTGCTGGGCGGGTCCGAGGCCACGGGCGAGCCGCTGCCGGGGGACCGCTATAACGAGGGCTACGGCCTGCTCGCCGAAAAGCTGGAATACGACGCGGGCAAGACATGGGTGATCTTTCACATGCGCCCCGAAGCACGGTTCGCCGACGGCACCCCGGTGACGGCGCATGACGTGGTCTTTTCCCACAACCTGTTTCTGGAGCAAGGCCTGCGATCCTATGCCGAGGCGGTCCAGCGCCGTGTGACAGGGGCAGAGGCGCTCGACGATCACCGGGTCAAGTTCACGTTTGCCGAGGGCATCTCGCGCCGGTCGCTGATCGATCAGGTCGGCGGCACGCCGGTCTTTCCGCGCAAGTGGTACGAGGAGACAGGCGCGCGGCTGGACGAGCCCCGGCTGGAGGCGGCGCCCGGATCGGGACCCTATCAGGTCAAGAGCGCCGAGGTGAACCGCAGCATCGTCTACGAGCGCAATCCCGATTACTGGGGCTGGGATCTGCCGATCAACCAGGGTCGGCACAATTTCGACCGCATCCGGATCGAATATTTCGCCGATGACAATGCCGCGTTCGAGGCGTTCAAGGCTGGCATCTACACCTTCCGCCCCGAGGGCAATTCCAAGACATGGGCCACCGGGTACGATTTTCCGGCCGCCAATCAGGGCCATGTGGTCACAGAGGCGTTACCGGACGGTCTGCCGCCGACCCCGTCGGGGTTCGTGTTCAACCTCGGGCGTGAAAAGCTGCAGGACAAACGGGTGCGCGAGGCGATCGCGCTTGGGTTCAATTTCGAGTGGACGAACCAGTCGCTGCAATACGGCCTGTTCGAGCAACGCCATTCCTTCGTGCAGGACACCCATCTACAGGCCGAGGGCGTCCCCGAAGGAGCCGAGCTGGAGCTGCTGAAATCCCTGGGCGATGTGGTTCCGCAAGAGATGCTGACCGAACCGGCGGTACGCGCGCACAGTTCCAGCCCGGACCGCTTGAACGACCGGCGCAATCTGCGCCGCGCCATGGGCCTGCTGGACGAGGCCGGCTGGCCCGTCGGCGATGATGGCATGCGGCGCAACGCGGCCGGCGAGACCCTGCGTATCGAGATCCCGATCTCGGCCTCGGGATCGGCCACGATGTCTGCGGTGGTGGAAAGCTTTGTTAGCAACCTCAAGCTGATGGGGATCGACGCGCGCTTCGACCAGATCGACGCGGCGCAGTACACCGCCCGCGAGCGGGACCGCGATTACGACCTGATTTTCGACAGCTATGTCGCCTTCCTCGAGGCGGGCACCGGGCTGCATCAGCGCTATGGCAGCCAAGAGGCCGAATTCAGCCTGTTCAACCCCGCGGGGCTGGCCAGCCCGATGGTCGACGCGATCATCGACAAGGCGCTGGAGTCCGATAGCCAGGAGGCGCAGGACGTGGCGCTGACAGCCCTCGACCGGGCGCTGCGCTACGAATTCTTCATGATCCCGACATGGTATCTCGACAAGACCTGGGTCGCCTACTGGGATCAGTACGCCTATCCCGAACCGCTGCCGGAATACGCCACCGGGGTGTTGGATTTCTGGTGGTATGACGCTGAGAAGGCACAGGCGTTGCGCGACGCGGGCGCGCTTTGACCGAAAGGGCCATTTGAAATGGGGGCGTATATCCTGCGGCGGATCCTGCTGATCGTGCCGACGCTTCTGGGCATCATGATCATCAATTTCGCACTGGTGCAGTTCGTGCCCGGCGGGCCGGTCGAGCAGATGATCGCCAACATGCAAGGGCAGGGCAACGTCTTCGAAAGCTTTTCGGGGGCGGGGTCCGACACCGGGCAGGACATGGGATCGGGCGGCAACGACCAGTATGTCGGTGCGCGCGGCCTGCCGCCGGAACTGATCGCCGATCTGGAAGAGCAGTTCGGTCTCGACAAGCCGCCTGTCGAGCGCTTCTTCAACATGATGTGGAACTACATGCGCTTCGATTTCGGCGAAAGCTACTTTCGCAAGATCGACGTGCTGGATCTGGTGCTGGAAAAGATGCCGGTCAGCATCAGCCTCGGGTTGTGGTCCACGCTGATCGCGTATCTCGTGTCGATCCCGCTGGGAATTCGCAAGGCCGTGGGCGACGGCACGCGGTTCGACACATGGACCAGCGGGCTGATCGTGGTGGCCTATGCGATCCCGGCCTTCCTGTTCGCGATCATGCTGCTGGTGCTGCTCGCAGGCGGCAGCTATTTCCAGATCTTCCCGCTGCGCGGGCTGACATCGGACAATTTCGATCAGCTCACCCTTGGCGGCAAGATCCTCGACTACCTGTGGCACATTGCCCTGCCGGTGCTCGCCTCGACGATCTCGGCCTTTGCCACGCTGACGCTGCTGACTAAGAACAGCTTTCTCGACGAGATCAAGAAGCATTACGTGATGACCGCCCGTGCCAAGGGCCTGAGCGAGCGCAGGGTGCTGTACGGGCACGTGTTCCGCAACGCCATGCTGATCGTGATCGCGGGCTTTCCCGCGGTGTTCATCGGCGTGTTCTTCGGCGGATCGGTTCTGATCGAGACGATCTTTTCGCTCGACGGTCTGGGTCGGCTCGGCTTCGAGGCGGCCGTGGGCCGCGATTACCCGGTCATGTTCGGGACGCTGTTCCTGTTCGGGCTGATCGGGCTTGTGGTCGGCATCCTCAGCGATCTGATGTATGTGCTGGTCGACCCCCGGATCGATTTCGAGAAGCGGGAGGGCTGAGGCGATGCGCGATGATCACGGGCGCGCAGAGGGGGCGCTGCCCCCGTCGCCGCAGAGCGGCGACTCCCCCGGGGTATTTGAGCCAAGAAGAAAGGCCGGGCGCTTTCGCCTGTCGCCACTGAACCAGCGCCGGTGGCGCAATTTCCGCCGCAATGGGCGGGCATTCTGGTCGCTGGTGATCTTTTCGGTGATCTTCACCATCACGCTGTTTGCCGAATTCGTGGCCAATGACAAACCGATCCTGATCCAGTATCGCGGCGATTTCTACGCGCCCATCTTCCAGTTCTACCCCGAGACCGCGTTCGGGGGTGATTTCCAGACCGAGGCGATCTACCGCGATCCCGAGGTGCAGTGCCTGATTGTCTCGGGCGGGCTGGACCGGTGTTTCGACGACCCCGAGGGCGTGATGGCCGATGCCGAGGACGGTGTCGTGAATGGCAGCGAGATTAGCAAGGGCTGGGCGATCTGGCCGCCCATCCCCTACAGCTATGACACCACGGTGGACCGCGACGGCGCCGCGCCGTTGCCGCCCAATGCGCAGAACTGGCTGGGGACCGACGACACCAAGCGCGACGTGCTGGCGCGGGTGATCTACGGGTTCCGGCTGTCGGTGCTGTTCACGCTGATCGTGACGCTGCTGTCATCGGTGATCGGGATCTTCGCGGGTGCCGTGCAGGGGTATTTCGGCGGCAAGACCGATCTTTTCTTCCAGCGCATCATCGAGATCTGGGCCTCGACCCCGCAGCTTTACGTGATCATCATTTTGTTCGCGATCCTGCCGCGCAGTTTCTGGCTGCTGGTGGTGATCACCGTGCTGTTCGGCTGGATGGCGCTGGTGGGCGTGGTGCGCGCCGAGTTCCTGCGGGCGCGCAACCTGGAATACGTGCGCGCGGCCAAGGCGCTTGGGGTGGGCAACCTGACGATCATGTTCCGCCACATGCTGCCCAATGCGATGGTGGCGACGCTGACCATGCTGCCCTTCGTGATCACCGGGACGATCTCGTTGCTGGCGGGGCTGGATTTTCTGGGCTTCGGTCTGCCGTCTTCGTCGCCCAGCCTTGGCGAGTTGACCTTGCAGGCCAAGCAGAACCTGCAGGCGCCGTGGCTGGCCTTCACCGCGTTCTTCGCCTTCGCGATCATGCTGTCGCTGCTGGTGTTCATCTTCGAGGGCGTGCGCGACGCGTTCGATCCCAGAAAGACCTTTCAATGAGCTTGTTGAAGGTGCGCAACTTGGCTGTTGGATTCCGGCAGGACGGGCGGGTGATCCCGGCCGTGCGCGGCGTGTCGTTCAGCCTTGACCGGGGCGAGACGGTGGCGCTGGTCGGCGAGTCCGGCTCGGGCAAATCCGTGACCGCGCTGTCGACGGTGTCGCTTCTGGGGGGGGCGGCCGAGGTGACCGGCAGCGTCACCTATGACGGCCAGGAGATGATCGGCGCCAGCGACAAGCGGCTGCGGCAGGTGCGCGGCAACGATATCAGCTTCATCTTCCAAGAGCCGATGACGTCGCTGAACCCATTGCATACGCTGGAAAAGCAGCTGCGCGAGAGCCTCGAGCTGCACCAGGCGCTGACGGGGACTGCTGCGCGCGACCGCATCGTGGATCTGCTGGAGCGGGTCGGCATCCGCGAGGCGCGCGACCGTTTGAACGCCTATCCGCATCAGCTGTCGGGCGGGCAGCGGCAGCGGGTGATGATCGCCATGGCGCTGGCCAACAAGCCCGACATCCTTATTGCTGACGAGCCGACCACGGCGCTGGATGTGACGATCCAGGCGCAGATCCTCGACCTGCTGGCGGCGCTCAAGCGCGACGAGGGGATGGGGCTGTTGTTCATCACGCATGATCTGGGGATCGTCCGGCGCATCGCCGACAAGGTCTGCGTGATGCAGGACGGCGAGATTGTCGAAGCCGGCCCCGTGGACACGATCTTTGCATCGCCGCAGCATCCCTACACGCAAAAGCTGCTCGGCGCGCAATCGGTGGGCGTGCCCGCGCCAGTGCACGCGGATGCGCCGGTGGTGGCCGAAACCGAAGACCTGCGCGTCTGGTTCCCGATCCACAAGGGGTTGCTCAAGCGGACGGTCGGCCACGTCAAGGCGGTCAACGCAGCCAGCCTGCGCGTGCGCGCCGGCGAGACCGTGGGCATCGTCGGTGAAAGCGGGTCGGGCAAGACCACGCTGGCACTGGCGATCATGCGGCTCGTCGCGTCCGAGGGCCGGATTAGCTTTGTCGGTCAGGACGTGAATGGCTGGTCGACGCGGCAGTTGCGCAAACGTCGCAAGGAAATGCAGATCGTCTTCCAGGACCCGTTCGGCAGCCTGTCCCCGCGCATGACGGCGGCGCAGATCATCGCCGAGGGTCTTGGCGTGCATGGCAATCCCGGCGGCCGCCCCGAGCGCGAGCTGGTCGCCGAGGTGATGGCCGAGGTGGGCCTGATCCCTGCCATGATGGACCGCTACCCACACGAGTTTTCCGGCGGGCAGCGTCAGCGCATCGCGATTGCCCGCGCGATGATCCTGCGCCCCAAGCTGGTTGTACTGGACGAGCCGACAAGCGCGCTCGACATGACGGTGCAGGTGCAGATCGTCGATCTGCTGCGCGATCTGCAGGTGAAATACGGGCTGGCCTACCTGTTCATCAGCCACGATCTGCATGTCGTGCGCGCGATGAGCCACCGGGTGATCGTGATGAAGGAGGGCGATGTCGTCGAGGAGGGTGATGCCGGAAGGATCTTCACCGCGCCGCAGACGCCCTATGCGCGCACGCTGCTCGAGGCGTCGCTCGAGGGGCGAATCGACGCGGACGCCACCTAGGGACGGGCACCGCCCCTTTGGGACGATGTCGCGACTGTACGGCATGGGCCGCGCGGCACGCAAGCGACCGCAGCGCGGGCCGTCAGATGGCGGAACTATGGCCGTGTTCGCTCATCTCGTAGAGGTCGAGCCGCCGCGCGATCATACGCGTCAGGGGCCGCGCCTCGGGCGGGATGCTCAGCCCGCCCTCGTCGAGGATAAGGTGCCCGGCAAAGGCCTGATCCACTTCCGACAGCAGGGCGTGCAGTGCGTCGGGGGCGATGTCGAACGCGCGGGTGATCTCGGCGGCATCAATGCGGAAATCGCACATCAGGGCCTCGATCATGCGCCCGCGCAGCCGGTCCTCGCCCCTGAAGGCATGCCCGCGCGCGGTTGCAAATCGGCCGTCGCGGATCGTCGCGGTATAGGTGCCGGTCGCGGGGGCGTTCTGCGCGTAGCCCTGCGGAAATCGCGAGATCGACGAGGCCCCCAGACCGATCAGCACATCGGCCTGATCGTCGGTATACCCTTGGAAATTGCGCCGCAGGCGGCCGGTTTTCTGCGCGATGCTCAGCCCGTCGGCGCGGGTGGCGAAATGATCGATCCCGATTTCGTCATAGCCGTCCCACAGGAACAGGCGGCGCGCGGTCTCGAACAGCTCCAGTCGTTCCTGCGGGGTCGGCAGGGCGTCGGACGGGATCATCTGCTGGCGCTTGGCCATCCACGGCACATGTGCATACCCGTAAAGCGCCACGCGGTCCGGATCGAGCGACAAGAGCTTCTGAACGCTTTCGGTGATCCGCGCGCCGGTCTGGTGGGGCAGGCCGTAAAGGATGTCGGCGTTAAGACTTGACACGCCGCGCGCGCGGATCTCGTCGGCGGCCCAGCGGGTGATGTCATAGCCCTGGATACGCCCGATGCTTTTCTGGATCTCCTCGTTGAAATCCTGCACCCCGATCGAGGCACGCGTCATGCCGGCCGCGGCGAGCGCATCAAGGCGGGCCCCGTCGATCTCGTTCGGGTCGATCTCGACCGAAAACTCGGTGTCCTCGGTGAATGGCGCGACGTCGCGGATCGCACCGGCGAGTTCGGCCATCATGCCGGGTTGCAGCAGCGTGGGCGTGCCGCCGCCCCAGTGCAGCCGCGACAGACGCACGCCACGGGGCAGGGCCCGGCCAAGCATCGCGATCTCGGACTTCAGCGTTTCGAGATAGGCCAGCACAGGCTTGTCGCTTTGCGTGCCCTGGGTGCGGCAGGCGCAGAACCAGCAAAGCCGCCGACAGAAGGGCACATGCACATAAAGCGATATGCGCGCGCCCTCTGGTATCGCCTCGATCCAGGTCTTAAATCCGTCTTGATCCGTAGCGCCGTCGAAATGCGGCGCGGTCGGATAGCTTGTATAGCGGGGCACCTTGGCGTCGAACAGACCCAGATCGCCCAATCGGGTTCGGTTTTCCATATGTGCAGTTTTGACAGAATAGGGTACGTTTCCTTGACCGAAATCAAATTCCGTGAAAGTTGATGCCGATGCTGACTGATCGCGACGCCGAGATCCCGCCCGAGTGCAGTGATTGCCCGATCCGCCACCGCGCGGTCTGCGCGCGCTGCGAGGCGGATGAGCTGGAGATGCTGGACCAGATCAAGTATTACCGGACCTTCGAGGCGGGACAGACGGTGATCTGGTCCGGTGACAGGATGGATTTCGTCGGCTCCGTCGTGACCGGCATCGCCACACTGACCCAGACCATGGAAGACGGGCGGCGGCAGATGGTCGGATTGCTGTTGCCCAGTGATTTTGTCGGGCGTCCGGGGCGGGCCTGTGCGGCCTATGACGTGGTCGCGACCACCGATATCGTCATGTGCTGCTTTCGCAAGAAGCCGTTCGAGGAGATGATGCTGCGCACACCGCACATTTCGCAGCGCCTGCTGGAAATGACACTGGACGAGCTTGATGCCGCGCGCGAATGGATGCTGATCCTGGGCCGCAAGACCGCGCGCGAGAAGATCGCGTCACTGATCGCGATCATTGCGCGGCGCGATGCCACCGTCGGCCTGCAGGCAACGCGCGGTCCTGCGGTGGTCGATCTGCCGCTGACGCGCGAGGCGATGGCCGACTACCTCGGGCTGACACTGGAGACGGTGAGTCGCCAGGTTTCTGCCCTCAAGCGTGACAACGTCATATCCCTGGAAGGCAAGCGGCGGATAAAGATACCGGATTTCAACCGATTGCTGGAAGAGGCGGGCGATGACAGCGATGGCGGGATGTTGGCCTGAGCCGGCCGTGGCCCGCGATATGCGACGCCCTCTACCGCAACCCTCGCCGGGCGGATGGGTGCCAATCGTTCGGGCAGGCTTAGCGAGGGTTTCGAAACGGCGTGTTCGATGCAGGGTGCGGCACGATCGCCATCACCGGGGGCGAGATCCGTTGTCGGGGCCGGGGCTGCAGGCACACTGCAAGGCCGGTCCGTCACCGTGCCAGTAAAAAGCCCGGCGCCCAACGCGCCGGGCTTGTGCCCTTACCAATAGCGTCAGACCCGGTTCACATCTGACCTTCGACAACGGTCAGACCCAGACCGTGCCACGCTTGCATCCCGCCACGGTAATAGTAGATCTTCTCGGCCGGGTAGCCCTCGCGCAGCATCGCCTTGATGGCCATCGGGGACTGTCCGCACCACGGCCCGTTGCAGAACAGCAGCACCTCTTCGGCATTCGTGCAATCCCAGTCGCCTTGGCTGCCCGTGCAACCGATCTCGTCGAGACGGCTGGCCATGGCCGTGTAGGGCATGTTGATCGCGCTCGGGATCGTGCCGTCAAGGTGCCACTCAAGCGTTCGACCATCGATGAGCTTGCCGCCTTTTTCCGCGAATTTCAAAAGCTCGATCTCGCCGACGGTGGTGACTCCGGGGGCGACCTGCATCGGTTGAACGCAGAAGGGGGGACATTCGCGAGAGGTTTTTGCGTAATCCGGATCAATCGTCGCCCCGGTGTCCTGATTGCGCATTATTTTGACCGGACCATCGACGGTCTCGACCGTCACACTTCCGATCTCGGAGCTGATCCGGACATCAAGCTCTTCGGCCGCCGCTTGCGAAACAGGCAATCCCGCGATGGCCAGGGCTGCGAACAGTAGTCTCATCGATACCTCCCATTTTCAGTATTTTCACGTCGCGCCAAGTATACTTTCAAGAATGTGCATATGTCGAGGGTCCACGTATGGCGGAGCCCCGGCGTTATGATGACGCCTGTATCGCGGATATGCGGCACCCGGCGACGCCCGTCCGGTGTGCCGCCCTTGGGCGATCAATGCGCCATGAACACCGGCAGGGTCGCGTTTTCCAGCATGTAGCGCGTGGCCCCGCCGAAGATCGCCTCGCGAAAGCGCGAATGGCCGTAAGCCCCCATCACCACCAGATCCGCGTCCATATCCTTGGCGTGACGCATCATCACGTCCGACACGCGCGGCAGGGTTTTCGACAGGACATCTATCTCGACCTTGACGCCGTGCCGGGCAAGGTACTGCCCCACCGCGCCACCGGGATCAGAGCGTTCGGGCCCGTGTGTCGGCGGGTCGATCACCACGACATGCACCACATCCGCGGCTTTCAGCAGCGGCAGAGCCGCGCGCAGCGCGCCAAGGGCCTCGCTGCTGTCATTCCAGCCCAGCAGGATGCGCTTGGGGGCGGGGGTCGGATTGCTGCCTGACGGAGCGATCAGAACCGGTGTGCGCCCTTCGAACAAGGCCGACTCTGTCACCGGTTCAAGCTCGGCGCCACGCCCGTCGCCATAGGGCTGTGGCAGGATCACCAGATCGGAAAAGCGCGCATGTTTCGCAACGTGCCGCCCGAGATCGGCCAGTTGGCTGACGCCCGCCTCTGCGCTCCAGCGCAGCGAGCTGCCGTTCAGCACCTTGTTCGCGCGTGCCTCGATCGCTTCGGCCTCTTCCTGGGCGCGGGTGATGGTTTCCTGCAGCACGATCGCGCTGGCGCCGGCATAGTAATAGCCCGACTGGCTGCGATCCACGCCAAGGCACAGCACCTCCAGATGGGCACCATGCGTCTCGGCGGCGGCCATCGCATGCGACAGCGTTTCCTCGACGAGGGCCTCGTCGGTCAATACGGTGAAGATAGTATTGTAGGTCATGTCGCGTTCCTTTGGCGGCGTTGCGGTTCGCCACATCCTAGGGCACCTTAGCGGCGCGGTGCTTTGACGCGGATCAAACGTCGCGTATCGATATATTGACACAGATCAAGGATATATATTCGTATCACCGCCATT
Organism: Roseovarius tibetensis; assembly: GCF_050896375.1. Taxonomy (NCBI): domain Bacteria; kingdom Pseudomonadati; phylum Pseudomonadota; class Alphaproteobacteria; order Rhodobacterales; family Roseobacteraceae; genus Roseovarius; species Roseovarius tibetensis. Next base: position 61,735 of record NZ_JBPBBB010000007.1, on the reverse strand, counting down.
AGGCGACAAGTTGAGTTACGTGCGCGCGGGGTGACGCGGTGCGGGTGACAAGGGACGAAGGAACGCAACATGATGAACTATATCAAGCTGATCGTGCTTGGTGTGATCACGCTATGCGCGCTGGTCGCGGCCAATTACGCGCGTGATCTGGCCTATCTGGTCAATGCGCTGACGGTGGCTGCGGTCGCCGGCGGGCTTTTCCTGTGGGTGCTGCGCAACACCGACGAGCCGGTGGCGCCGAAGATGGACCTGTCCGGGCAATACATGGATGGCGTGGTCCGCGCAGGCGTGGTCGCGACCTGCCTCTGGGGCGTGGTCGGCTTTCTTGCCGGGACCTGGATCGCCTTTCAGCTTGCCTTTCCCCAGCTGAATTTCGAATGGGCGCAAGGCTACGCGAACTTCGGCCGGCTTCGGCCCTTGCATACCTCGGCGGTGATCTTCGCGTTCGGTGGCAACGCGCTGATCGCGACGTCGTTCTACGTGGTGCAGCGCACCAGCGCCGCGCGCCTCTGGGGCGGCAACCTGGCATGGTTCGTGTTCTGGGGATATCAGCTTTTCATCGTGCTGGCGGCGACGGGGTATGTGCTCGGCGCCACGCAATCGCGGGAATACGCAGAACCCGAATGGTACATGGACTGGTGGCTGACGATCGTCTGGGTCGCCTATCTCGCGGTGTTCCTCGGCACCATCGTCAGGCGGCGCGAGCCGCATATCTACGTGGCCAACTGGTTCTACCTCGCGTTCATCATCACCGTGGCGATGCTGCATATCGTCAACAACATGAGCATTCCGGTCTCGATTTTCGGGTCCAAGTCGGTTTCGCTGTTCTCGGGTGTGCAGGACGCGATGACGCAGTGGTGGTACGGGCATAACGCCGTGGGCTTTTTCCTGACCGCCGGGTTCCTTGGCATGATGTACTACTTCGTGCCCAAGCAGGCGGAACGCCCCGTGTACAGCTACAAGCTGTCGATCATCCACTTCTGGGCGCTGATCTTTCTGTATATCTGGGCCGGTCCGCACCATCTGCATTACACCGCGCTGCCCGACTGGGCGTCGACGCTTGGCATGGTGTTTTCGATCGTGCTGTGGATGCCGTCCTGGGGCGGGATGATCAACGGCCTGATGACGCTGTCAGGCGCGTGGGACAAGCTGCGCACCGATCCGATCATCCGCATGATGGTGATTTCGGTCGGGTTCTACGGCATGGCCACCTTCGAGGGGCCGATGATGTCGATCCGCGCGGTCAACTCGCTGTCGCACTACACCGACTGGACCATTGGGCACGTCCATTCCGGCGCGCTTGGCTGGAACGGCATGATCACCTTCGGCGCGCTCTACTTTCTGGTGCCCAAGCTGTGGAACCGCGAGCGGCTGTACAGCCTGAGCCTGGTGAACTGGCACTTCTGGCTGGCGACGATCGGCATCATTCTCTACGCCTCGGCGATGTGGGTCACCGGGATCATGGAAGGCCTGATGTGGCGCGAGGTGGATGAGAACGGCTTTCTCGTCAATTCCTTCGCCGATACCGTCGCCGCCAAGTTTCCGATGTATGTGGTGCGCGGACTGGGCGGGGTGCTTTACCTCTCGGGTGCGATCATCATGGTCTACAACCTCTGGATGACTGTGAAGCGTTCGCCGGCCGTCGAGGCCCGCAACAGCACAGTTCCGGCTGAATAAGGAGCGCCGCAGAGATGGCAATTCTGGACAAACACGCGATCCTCGAGAAGAACATCACGCTTCTCGCGATCTTCGCCTTCATCGTGGTCAGTGTCGGCGGGATCGTGCAGATCGCCCCGCTGTTCTGGCTGGAGAACACGATTGAGGATGTCGAGGGCATGCGGCCCTACTCGCCGCTGGAACTGGCCGGGCGCGACGTCTATGTGCGCGAGGGCTGCTACGTCTGCCACAGCCAGATGGTGCGTCCCATGCGCGACGAGGTCGAGCGTTACGGGCATTATTCCCTCGCGGCCGAGTCGAAATACGACCATCCGTTCCAGTGGGGGTCCAAGCGCACCGGGCCGGATCTGGCGCGCGTCGGCGGACGTTATTCGGACGACTGGCATGTCGATCACCTGCGGGACCCGCAATCGGTGGTGCCGGAATCGGTGATGCCGAAATATGGCTTCCTTGAAGACCGCATGGTCGACGCCACGTATATAGAAGACAGGTTGAGAACGGACGCCTTTGTGGGCGTGCCCTACACGGACGAGATGATCGAGAACGCAGCCGCCGATTTCCGCGCCCAAGCCGACCCCGATGCCGACACAGAAGGTCTCTTGTCGCGCTATCCCAAGGCGCAGGCCCGCAATTTCGACGGACAGCCGGGGATTTCGGAAACCGACGCGCTGATCGCCTATCTTCAGATGCTGGGCACGCTGGTCGACTTCTCGACCTTCACTCCGGACCCGAGCCGTTAGGAGGGCACCGATATGGAAACCTATTCGATGTTGCGCCAGTTCGCAGATAGCTGGATGTTGCTGGCGCTGTTTCTGTTCTTCATCGGGGTGGTGATCTGGGTCTTCCGCCCCGGCGCCGGCAAGAAATACGAGGAGCCGGCCAACATCCCGTTCCGACATGAAGACAAGCCGGCGCCCGCAAAAGATGGTGCGCAAGACAAGGAGACACGCTGATGGTGTCCGACAAGAACAAGTCCGCGGACAACAAGGTCCGACCGCCCGAGCGTCACTACCCCGACCCCAAGAACCGGCGCCGGGGAAAGCCTGAAGAGCCCAAGACGACCGGCCATTCCTGGGACGGGATCGAGGAATACGACAACCCGATGCCCCGCTGGTGGCTGTGGACCTTCTACGCCTGCATTGCGTGGGGCGTGTGGTATGTCATCGCGTATCCCGCCTGGCCGCTGGTTCAGGGGGCCACCGAGGGCTACAAGGGCTGGTCGACCCGCGAAAACATCGCTGTCGAGCTGGCCGAGGCCGAGGCCGCCAACGCCGAGATCAACGCGCGGCTGGTGTCTGCGGAGCTGACCGAGATCCCGGACAATCCCGAACTGCAAAGCTATGCCGTCTCGGCGGGCGACGCGGTGTTCAAGACATGGTGCGCACAGTGCCACGGCTCGGGTGCGGCCGGCGTCAAGGCGGGCGGGTATCCCAACCTGCTGGACAATCACTGGCTATGGGGCGGGTCTGTCGAAGAGATCCATTACACCATCGCACATGGCATCCGTAACGAGGATGATCCCGACGCTCGGTATTCGCAGATGCCGGCCTATGGCGAGATCCTCGAGCGTGAGCAGATCGATCAGGTCGTCAATTACGTGATGTCGTTGTCCGGTGATCCGCGGGATGCACAGGCCGCCGAAGCAGGCGAGGAGATCTTTCTGAACAACTGCGCCGCCTGCCATATGGAAGATGGCAGCGGCATGACGGCCATGGGGGCGCCCGCGCTCAACGATCAGATCTGGCTGTATGGCGGGGATTACGACACGATCATGGAAACCGTCACCTATAGCCGCTTTGGCGTCATGCCGCCCTGGAACGAGCGGCTGTCCGAGGCCGAGGTGCGCGCCGTCGCCGTTTATGTCCACCAACTGGGCGGTGGTGAATGATCGATGCAACCGATCCCCGACCGTGCGTGGCCACGGTCGGGGATCCGTGACCGGCCGCCCGCCGCGGGGCCGGTCCGACCGTGACTGACCCCGGACATCCCGATGGTTCGGCCGCTTTGCGGGTCCAGTCGTTCGGCCGGGTCGCCGGGAACGCCGTGGGGCGCTGTGTCGCAGGACCGGGCCGGATCGAACGCACGGCATCCGTTGTAAAGGGGCTTACCCCGGACAAGGCGGATACTTATTTGATGGGTTCAAGAGTCATCATTTGATGCAGGTCAAGGTCTCCGGCCCGCGCGCCTGCCACAAACGCCCCCGACGACCTGAACATTTCGGAGTGTCTCCGTGACCGATACCCCCAACACCCCGCCATCGCTCTATGCCGCGCGAGAGCCGGTCTTTCCCAAGAAGGTGTATGGCCCGTTCCGCAACCTGAAATGGGCGATCCTGATCATCACCCTCGGGATCTATTACGTCACCCCTTGGATCCGGTGGGATCGTGGATCGAATCTGCCCGATCAGGCTGTGCTGCTCGACCTCGCGGAACGCCGGTTCTTTTTCTTCTGGATCGAGATCTGGCCGCATGAATTCTATTTCGTCGCCGGTCTGCTGATCATGGCGGGGCTGGGGCTGTTCCTGTTCACCTCGGCGCTTGGCCGGGTCTGGTGCGGCTATGCGTGCCCGCAGACGGTGTGGACCGACCTCTTCATCACGGTCGAACGCTGGATCGAGGGTGACCGCAACGCACGCCTGCGTCTGCACCGTCAGAAATGGGATGCCAAGAAGATCAGGTTGCGCCTCGTGAAATGGGCCACGTGGCTTGTGATCGCGGTGGCAACCGGCGGGGCCTGGGTGTTCTATTTCGCCGATGCGCCGACGCTGATGGTGGATCTCTTCACACTCGACGCGCATCCGATCGCCTATACGACGATTGCCATCCTGACCGCGACGACCTTCTTCTTCGGCGGGTTCGCACGCGAGCAGATCTGCATCTATGCCTGCCCATGGCCACGCATCCAGGCGGCGATGATGGACGAGGACACGCTGACGGTGGCCTATCGCGAATGGCGCGGCGAACCGCGCAAGCATTCCGAAGAGGTAAAGAACGGCGCAAAGCAGGGCGATTGCATCGATTGCATGGCCTGCGTCAATGTCTGCCCGGTGGGGATCGACATCCGCGACGGCCAGCAGATGGAATGCATCACCTGTGCGTTGTGCATCGACGCCTGTGACGAGGTCATGGAAAAGATCGGCAAGCCGCGCGGGCTGATCGATTACATGGCGCTGACCGACGAGGTCAACGAACGCGCCGGCCACCCGCCAAAGCCGGTCTGGAAACACGTCTTCCGGCCGCGTACGGTGCTGTACACGTCCCTGTGGGCGCTTGTCGGGATCGGGCTTGTCGTGGCGCTGTTCATCCGCTCCGACATGGACATGACCGTGGCCCCGGTGCGCAATCCGACCTATGTCACGCTGGCGGACGGATCGGTGCGCAACACGTACGAGGTCCGGCTGCGCAACATGCATCATGGCGAAAGGCGCTTCAACATGTCGGTCAAGGGCGATCCGACGATCAGGTTGCAATTGGAGGGCACACCCTACAGCTCGCTCACCGTGCCCGCCGACGAGATGCGCCTGCAACGGGTCTACCTGATCGCGCCGCCGGGGTCGGATCCGGCGCAATCCGATCGCACCGACGTGCGGCTCTGGATCGAGGACACGCTGAACGGCGAACGCAGCTACAAGGACACGGTCTTCAATGGAAAGGGCGAGTGATGGCAGGACGAGAGATCACCGGTAAGCACGTGCTCATCGGTTTCGTTGCCGCTTTCAGCGTGATCATCGGAGTCAACCTTGTGCTTGCCTTTTCGGCGGTGCGCACCTTTCCGGGGCTGGAGGTAAAGAATTCCTACGTCGCAAGCCAGGAATTCGACGACCGCAAGGCGGCGCAAGAGGCGCTTGGATGGACGGTCTCGGCGGATCATTCCGGGGGGCTGCTGACATTGCGCATCACGAACGAGGCGGGTCGGCCCGTCGCGGTCGCCGACCTGGACGCGACGGTGGGCCGGGCCACGCATGTGCAGGATGACCAGACCCCCGATTTCAACTTCAACGGCAACGCCTATGTCGCGCCAGTGGCGCTTGGAGACGGCAATTGGAACATCCGCATGACCGCCCGCGACCATGACGGCACGCTGTTCCGACAGCGGGTCGTGTTGCACAAGGACTAGGACATGACCGCCCCCCTGCGCCCGTCGCCGTCGGCCTGTCCGGCCTGTGCCGCGGCCCCCGCCGCCGAGGCGTGCGCGGCGCGTGATCTGCCCCGTGCGCAGATCGCATTGTCGCTGCCGACGATTCACTGCTCGGCCTGCATATCGAAAATCGAGCGCGCGCTGGACGCCGACCCGCGGGTGATATCCGGGCGCGTCAACCTGACCTTGAAGCGCGCCAGCATCGAGGCCGCGCCCGACGTGACGGCAGAAGAGATGCGCGCGCTGGTCGAGGGGCTGGGATACGAGGCGCACGAGCTCGATCCCGGCACGCTCAATGCCACCGCGACCGACCGCGCCGGCCGCGATCTGCTGATGCGCCTTGCCGTGGCGGGCTTTGCCGCGATGAACGTGATGCTGCTGTCGGTCTCGGTCTGGTCGGGGGCCGAGGCCGCGACGCGCGACATGTTCCACTGGATTTCCGCTGCGATCACACTGCCGGCAATCGCCTTTTCCGGGATGCCGTTCTTTCGCAACGCCTGGGGTGCGCTGCGGCAGGGCCGGCTTAACATGGATGTGCCGATCACGCTGGCCATTCTGCTGGCGATCGCCACGTCGCTGTGGGAAACCGCACTGTCGGGCGCGCATGCCTATTTCGATGCGGCGCTGGCGCTGACGTTCTTCCTGCTGGCGGGCCGGTATCTCGACCACCGGACGCGGGCCATTGCACGCTCGGCGGCCGAGGAGTTGACGGCGCTGGAGGTGCCGCGCGCGACGCGGGTGACCGATGCCGGCGACGCGCAGGTCAACGTCTCCGACCTTGCCGTGGGCGATGTGATCCGCGTGCGGCCGGGCGGCCGGATGCCCGTGGATGGCGTCATCGTGACCGGCACGTCCGAACTCGATCGATCGCTGCTGACCGGCGAGACACTGCCGGTCTTCGCCGGCGAGGGACAGTCGGTCAGCGCCGGCGAGGTGAACCTGACCGGGCCGCTGACCATACGTGCTACCGCCGTGGGGTCCGACACCTCCCTGCACCGCATGGCCGACCTTGTGGCGATCGCGGAATCAGGGCGGTCGCGCTACACGTCACTGGCCGATGGCGCGGCCAAGCTCTATGCGCCCGGCGTGCATATCCTTGCGGGGCTCAGCTTTGTCGGTTGGTATGTCTACACGTGGGACATGCGCACCGCACTCAACATCGCGGCGGCGGTTCTGATCATCACCTGTCCCTGCGCGCTTGGCCTCGCGGTGCCGGCGGTGACGACGGCAGCCTCGGGGCGGCTTTTCCGGCGCGGTATGCTGATCAAGCACGAAACCGCGCTGGAGCGATTGGCGCAGGTCGACACGGTGGTTTTCGACAAGACCGGCACGCTGACCGCGGGCACGCCGCGCCTGACCAACCTTGACGCGCTGCCGCAGGATGCGGTCGAACTGGCACTGGCACTGGCGCAAGGCTCGTCGCACCCGCTTGCCCGCGCGATCACGGCTGCCGCGACCGGCGCCGGATACACGGCCGCCCGGGTCCGGGACGTGACAGAGGTGCCCGGTTACGGCACCAAGGGTATCGCCGAGGGTCGCGAGGTTCGCCTTGGGCGCGCGGGCTGGACCGGCGCGGACGGCGTGGCCGAGACCGCGACTTTTCTCAGGATCGGCGATCAGCCGCCGGTGGCGTTCACCTTTGCCGATGCCGTGCGCCCCGGTGCCGAAGACGCCGTCGCGGCGCTGACTCGTCAGGGAAAACGTGTGATCCTGATGTCTGGTGATACCCCGCTCGCGGTGGAAACACTGGCCGACAGGATCGGCATTCCGGAATGGATGGCCGAGGCGTTGCCGGCCGACAAGGCCGCGCGGGTCGAGGCCCTGACGCGCGAGGGGGCGCGCGTCTTGATGGTTGGCGACGGGCTCAACGACACTGCGGCACTGGCGGCGGCGCATGTCTCGATCTCGCCGGCCTCGGCACTCGACGCGGCGCGGGTCGCGTCGGATATCGTGCTTTTGGGGAATGATCTTTCGACCATCGGCACGGCCTGCACGACAGCGAAATCCGCGACACGCCGGATTACCGAGAATTTCCGCATTGCCACGGTCTACAACGTGATCGCGGTGCCGCTGGCCGTGGCCGGGCTGGCCACGCCGCTGATCGCGGCCTTGGCCATGTCGCTCAGTTCGATTACGGTGTCGCTGAACGCCTTGCGATTGAGGTAAGCGATGAACATCCTCACCTATCTGATCCCGATTTCCCTCGTGCTTGGCGGTCTCGGTCTCGCGGCCTTCATCTATACGGTGAAATCCAACCAGTACGATGACCCGGAAGGCGACGCACGCCGCATCCTGTCGGATGACTGGGACGACCACCCGAAACCCTGACCGTCGCTTCTTCTTGGATTAAATACCCCTGCGGGGCCGGGGGGCAGCGCCCCGGTGTCGGATATGCGGTTGGGCCGGCAGCATCGTCGTCTGAACACCCTGATGCTTGCGCGCGGCGGCTCAGCTGGGGCCGATCATGAAGCAGGTGATCTGCTTTGCCTGCAGGCGGCGACAGGCGAGATCGGCACTCTCGCGGGTCATCCCCATGAAGTTCGCGTCGAATCCGGTCGGGCGTTTCACCACCTTGCGCAGGCTGCCATCAAGCGTGCTCATCTCGGTCAGGGCGGTCTGAAGCAGGATCTGCCGTGCCTTGTACTGGGTGGAATAGCGCCCGATGTTCACGCCCCAATGCCGCCCGTCAGAGCTGGAGACCCGCCGCACCACTTCCTTGACCGGCTCGGTCGCCTCGGTTGCCGGCAGTGCGGCCGCACGCGGGCGTGGTCGCACCGCCGGTACGGTCGCGTCGTCGGTGCTGCCCTCGGCAAACTGTTGGGTGCGCTCCGCGCTGGCGCTCGCAACGGCCTCTTGCGCGGCGACGAGGGCGCGTTCGATATCCTCGTTGTCGGCCAGCAGCAGCGGTGCGCGCTCGGATCCGGGGCGGGGTAGGGGGCGCAGGCTGCGACGTACGGCGGCCGCGGCTGCGGCACGTGTCGTACGTGCGGCATAGGCGGGTCGGTCCTGACCGGCGGCGATGTGCACCGCACTGGTGCCCATCTTGCCCAGGTAGGCCGGGCGTGCGGGCCTCACGATCGCGACACGGGTCGCAGATTTCCGGAACCCGAGATCGAGAAGCTCGGCAACTTTCGCATTGCGCGTCGTGGTCGACTTGCCCCCGAACACGGTGGCGATGACATGCTTGCTCCCGCGCCGCGCACTGGCCACGAGTGTAAAGCCCGCCGCGCGCGTGTAGCCCGTCTTTATCCCGTCCGCGCCGCGATAGCTGCGCAGCATGCGGCGGTTGGTGTGATAGACGGTCTTCATCTGCGTATCCGCCGAGATCCGCGAGAACAGGTTGTAATACTGCGGATAGTCGTAAAACACGTGTCGGCCCAGCAGGGTCATGTCGCGCGCTGTCGACAGGTGCCCGCTTTCGGTCAGGCCATGAGCGTTCTTGAAGGTCGTGTCCCGCATGCCCATGGATTTCGCCGTGCGGTTCATGCGTTTCGCAAAGCGGTCCACCGACCCCTCGATCGCCTCGGCGAGGGCCGTGGCGGCGTCATTGGCCGATTTGACCGCTGCCGCCCGGATGAGATACCGCAGGGCGATCTTTTGTCCGGCGCGCAAGCCCAGCTTGCTGGGCGGCTCGCGGGTGGCGTTTCTTGAAATGGTCACCCTGTCGTCAAGGCCGATTTCGCCGTTCTCGACCGCCTCGAAGACGATATACAGCGTCATCATCTTGGTCAGCGAGGCCGGGTGCAGCCGCGCTTCGGCATTGCGTGAATACAGCACCTGTCCGTTTCGCGCATCGATCACGTATCCGGCATAGGGTGCCGCTGCCACGGTCAACGGCGCGAGGACAAGCATCCCGATCACCGCGAAAACAGCCAGCCCCCATCGAGCCGGCGACATGCCCAGTTTTGTCATAGAACCGCTCTTTCACTGCCTCGCGCCGCCGGTTTTCCGACTGGCATTTTTATCACCAATAGCACACAAGCAGTTCTGGATAAAGTCCTAGTTTTGTTGGCATTTTGTCGATCTTGCTGTGATGTGATCAATATCTGGTGTCTTGCACCCCCTCTACTGGCCCAATAGCCACAAGATGGCGGGTGGTTTAGCGGGATTTCTCGTGCTCGAACCTTTGGCGGGCGACGGCCTCGTGGCGTTCGGATGTCCGGTGATCGGCAAGCGCCTGTTCGACGTAGGTGAGATGGTCTGCGACGGCATCGCGCGCCGCGTCAGGATCACGCGCCTGAAGGGCGGCGTTGATGGCCTGGTGTTGCGCCAGCAGCGCGCCGCGGGTCGTGCGCTGTTTGAACATCACCTTGCGGTTGTAGAAGACTCCCTCTCGCAACAGCTGGAACATCGATCGCATCATGTGCAGCATGATGACATTATGGCTGGCCTCTATGATCGCCATGTGGAATTCGGCATCCAGCCGCGCCTCGTCCGCGGGGTCGGTCTTGCGGTGGGCGGCCTCCATCTTGTCCATCAGGGCCTGTATCACCTGCAGGTCGGTATCCGAGGCGAACCGCGCCGCGCGCCATGCGGCCAACCCTTCGAGATCGCGACGAAAGCTGATATAATCAAAGACGGACTCGTCATGTTCGGCAAAAAGGCCGATCAGCGCGTCCGAAAACGCGCTGCCAAGCACATCGGCCACGTAGATACCCGCGCCAGCGCGGGTGGTCAGCAATCCCTTGTCCTGCAGGTTTGCGACCGCTTCGCGCAGTGACGGCCGCGAGACACGAAACTTTTCCGCAAGGTCGCGTTCGGCGGGCAGGCGCTCGCCCGGGCGCAGGATACCGCGCAGGATGAGGGTCTCAATCTGTTTGGCCACGGATGCGGACAATCTTTCCGGGGTCACGGGGTGAAACGGCATCGCCACGTCCTTTCACGATCAGGCAACGATAGAATCGCGGCGTGGCACGGGCAAGACCGTCCGCCGCCATACGGTATTTTTACGCCGGGCCGCACCGCGAAAGCGTTTCTTAACCGTTTGCGATCCAGGGTGTGACATGCGCTTTGTGTCCGCCATTCTCTTTGTCGTGCTCGCGGCCTGCAATATGCCGGGGCCCGGTTTCGGCGATGTCGCGCCCGTCCGGATCGCAGTCGGGAAAAGCGTTTTCGATGTGCGCGTCGCCGGAGGTTGGGCCGAGGCGGTGCGCCTCACGCCGGAATGGGCCCCACGCCCCGCCGCCGTGGTGCCACGTGCCGTCGTGGCGATTGAGGCGGTCAGCAGGTGCCGTGCCGTGCGGCTTGGCGGGGATCAGGCGGTGATACTGGCGCAACTGGACTGCGGGGCCGGTCCGCCACCGCGACCCCCACCAACCTACATCTGTGCCGTCGAGGATCTGGGCAAAGGCGAGGCCGATCTTGTCTGTCGACCGCGTCCCGACTGATCACAACGCCTTGTGCATGAATATCGACGAGGGCGAAGCGGGATAGGCGCCGAACGGTGCGCATTCGACAAAGCCGTGGCGCGCATACAGCCTGTGCGCCGAGTCGAGACCGCGACCCGTCTCCAGTTTGAGGGCGCCCAGCCCACGCTCGCGCGCCTCCGTCTCGATCCGCCGAAGGATCGCGTCCGCGATACCCCGCCCGCGCGCGTCCTCGGCCACGAACATCGATTTCACCTCGCCATAGCCGCCGCACAGCGCCAGCGCGCCGGTGCCAAGGCATGTCTCGCCCTCGAACGCCGCGAAGAACCGGATATCGGGCCCACGAAGCGCGTCGAGATCAAGGTAGAAATTCTCGTCTGGCGGGAAAAGTGATTGCATCAAGGCATGGCTCGTCTTCAGCAGCGCGGCCGCTCCCGGCGCCGTCGGGTCGGCGGGCGTCACCTGATACGAGGCTGTTGCGGATGATGACCCCATGGCGACCTTTCCCAGACGAGACATTCTAAATTTAACAGGTCCACGTCACTACACAAGCCTCGCGACGGCGTGGCTATTTGCAATATCCTGCGGGCAACCGCCCAGTGGGGCCCATATCCTGTGGTTCGCCATTGACAGCCGCGTGTCGGCCCGGCCACACTCAGGCACCGTTGAATCATTCAGTCAGGGGCAAACGTGCAGTTTTCCAGACTCAGGCTGACCGGCTTCAAGAGCTTCGTCGACCCCACGGATCTGGTCATATCGGACGGTCTGACCGGCGTGGTCGGGCCGAATGGCTGCGGTAAATCGAACCTGCTGGAAGCCTTGCGGTGGGTCATGGGCGAAAACCGTCCCTCTGCCATGCGTGGCGACGGGATGGAGGATGTCATCTTTGCCGGCGTCGCCTCGCGCCCGGCGCGCAACTTTGCCGAGGTGGTGCTGCATCTCGACAATTCCGATCGCCTTGCGCCGGCTGCCTTCAACGATGCCGACAGCCTCGAGATCGTGCGCAGGATCACCCGCGACGTGGGCAGCGCCTACAAGGTCAACACCAAGGATGTGCGCGCGCGCGACGTGTCGATGCTGTTTGCCGATGCCTCGACCGGGGCACATTCGCCGGCGCTGGTCCGGCAGGGTCAGATCTCGGAATTGATCAACGCCAAGCCCAAGGCGCGGCGGCGCGTTCTGGAGGAGGCGGCGGGTATCTCCGGGCTCTACCAGCGGCGCCACGAGGCCGAGCTGAAACTGCGCGCCGCTGAGACGAACCTGGCCCGGGTCGATGACGTGGTCGATCAGTTGGCCGGGCAACTGGCGCAACTGGCCAAGCAGGCCAAGCAGGCCGCGCGCTATCGCCAGATCGGCGAGGAATTGCGGCAATCCGAGGGCCTGTTGTTCTACCGCCGCTGGAAAGAGGCCGACATCGCGTGCGCGGAGGCCGAAGAAAATCTGCGCGCCTGCACGACCGAAGTCGCACGCGCCGAGGCGGCGGCCCGCGAAACGGCCAGCCTGCGGGTCAGCGCCGACGAGGCCGTTCCCGGTGCGCGCGAGGAAGAGACCATCGCGGCGGCGATCCTGCAGCGGCTGGTGGTCGAGCGTGACACGTTGGCCGAGCAGGAGACGACGGCCCGCGACCGGATCGCCACGCTCGAGGGGCGCATCGCGCAGCTTGCCCGCGACATCGACCGCGAGACCGGCCTCAACCGGGATGCGGGCGAGACGATCACCCGGCTTGACGCCGAGGCGGCGGAGCTGGCCGAGGCGGCCAAGGGTCATGACTCCCGGTTGGCTGCCGCGCAATCCGAAGCCGAGGACGCGGCGCGCATCCTGCAAGACCGCGAGGCCGATCTGAGCCAGACGACCGAGGACATGGCGCGTCTGTCGGCCCGTCACCAATCGGCGCAGCGGCTGATTGATGATACCCGCAAGACAGTGTCGCGCAGCGAGGCCGAGGCCGAGCGCGCGCGCGCCACCGAGCGGCAATCGCAAGCGGCGCTGGAAAAGGCGCAGACCGATCATGCGGCGGCCACCGAAGCCGAAGCGCGCGCCGTCGCCGAGGCGCAGGCTGCAGAGACCGCGCTGGAGACCGCGAATGCCGCGCTGGCCGAGGCACAGAGCCGCGAGGCCGAGGCCCGCGCCGCCCGGTCGGAGGCCGAGGGAGAGACCGGCGCGCTGCGCGCCGAGGTCACCGCGCTGACCCGGCTGGTGGACCGCGACCGCGGCGAGAGTGGGCAGATCCTTGACCGCGTGCAGGTGCAGACGGGCTATGAGACCGCGCTTGGCGCGGCGCTTGCCGATGATCTGCGTGCCCCCGAGGTTGCCGCCGACGGTCCGTCCGGCTGGGCCGTGCTGCCCGATTACGCCGACCCGCAGCCCTTGCCCGAGGGGGTCACGTCGCTTGCCGCGCATGTGTCTGTTCCGGATGTTCTGGCGCGGCGGATGGGGCAGGTGGGGCTTGTCGACGCCGCCGATGCGCCGCGTCTGCACGCCCATCTGAAGCCCGGTCAGCGGCTGGTCAGCCTGGCGGGCGATCTGTGGCGGTGGGACGGATTGCGTGCGCGTGGCGAGGATGCGCCAAGTGCGGCCGCGCTGCGTCTGCAACAGATCAACCGGTTACAGGAATTGACCCGGCAGCTGGAAGAGGCCGATGCGCGCGCCGCGGCTGCGGCGCAGGCGCATGACGCGCTGAAGGCCACGCTCGATCAGCGCAGCGCCGAGGATCGCACGGCCCGCGACGCCCGGCGGGCCGCCGATGCCGCCGTCAACGAGGCCAATCGCGCGCTCAGCCGTGCAGAGGCGGATCGCAACCTCGCGGACTCGCGGCTCGAACAGCTCGGCCTTGCCGTGACCCGGCACGAGGACGAGGCGATGTCGGCCCGCAAGGACCTCGCAGAGGCTGAAAAGGCGCTGGCCGATCTGGGCGATCTTGACGCGATGCGTGCGGCGTTGGACGACATCAAGGTGACGGTCGAGGCGGCGCGCATGACGATGATGACCAAGCGGTCAGCGGCCGACGAGCTGCGCCGCGAGGGCGAGCGCCGCGACCGCCGCGCCGATGCGATCGCCAAGGAAATCGGCGGCTGGCGGCGCCGGCTGGAGACTGCCGAGACCCGCAGCGCGGAACTGGCCGCGCGCAAGGAGACGTCCGAGGCGGAGCTGGCCGAGGCGCGTGAAATTCCAGAGACGCTGGCGGCCAAGCGCGCCGATCTGACGGCCGAGATCACCCGCAGCGAGGCCCGGCGCGCGGCGGCCGCAGACACGCTGTCACAGGTCGAAGGCGCGGCGCGGCAGGCCGCGCTGGACGAGCGGGACGCGGAGCGCCGCGCCGGCGAGGCGCGCGAAGCGCGGGCACGGGCCGAGGCGCGTGTCGATGCCGCGCGCGAGACGCGCGACCGGGCCGCCGACCGGATCGCGGAGGTGCTGGACCTGACGCCCGAGGCCCTGCTGGAAACGCTAGGCGTCGATCCCGACACCATGCCGGAATCGGAGACGATAGAGGCCGACGTGGCCCGCCTCAAGCGGCAGCGCGATGCGCTTGGGGCGGTCAATCTGCGCGCCGAAGAGGACGCCCGCGAGGTCGAGGCCGAGCATGACAGCCTGTGCACTGAAAAGGCCGATCTGGAAGAAGCGATCAAGACGTTACGTGGCGGGATCGCGAGCCTCAACCGCGAGGGGCGCGAGCGGCTCTTGACCGCGTTCGATCAGGTCAACGCCAATTTCGCACAGCTTTTCCGGCATCTATTCGGCGGCGGCGAGGCCCGGCTGACACTTGTCGAAAGCGATGATCCGCTTGATGCCGGGCTGGAGATCATGTGCCAGCCGCCGGGCAAGAAGCTGTCGACGCTCAGCCTGTTGTCCGGGGGTGAGCAGACGCTGACCGCGCTTGCGCTCATCTTTGCGGTGTTCCTCGCCAATCCGGCGCCGATCTGTGTGCTCGACGAGGTCGACGCGCCGCTTGACGACGCGAACGTGTCCCGGTTCTGCGACATGCTGGACGAGATGTGCCGCCGCACCGACACGCGGTTCCTGATCATCACCCACCACGCCGTCACGATGAGCCGGATGGACCGGTTGTTCGGCGTGACGATGGCCGAGCAGGGGGTCAGCCAGCTTGTGTCGGTGGATCTAAAAAAGGCCGAGGCGATGGTGGCGTGACGGGTTCGGCCCGTCTGGCCGTGCGGCGTGATGACGGGGAAATCGTGGGTCGGACACACGAAAAACGCCGCCCCAACGGGGCGGCGCGCAGTGCGGTCGGTATGACGCGGGCGTTCAGAAGCCCAAGCCGGCATACTTGTTCTTGAACTTCGAGACGCGGCCACCGGCATCCATCAGGCGCGAGCTTCCGCCGGTCCAGGCCGGGTGCACCGACGGGTCGATGTCGAGCGACAGGGTGTCGCCCT
This sequence comes from Roseovarius tibetensis, assembly GCF_050896375.1. NCBI lineage: Bacteria > Pseudomonadati > Pseudomonadota > Alphaproteobacteria > Rhodobacterales > Roseobacteraceae > Roseovarius > Roseovarius tibetensis. The sequence continues at coordinate 46,164 of NZ_JBPBBB010000007.1, read as the reverse complement.
CGGCCCCGTAGGTCGAGCGCATCTGCACTATGGTTCCGTCGGTCAGTTTCACGTCGATGACGTGGTAATCTGGGTGGATCTTCTGTTTCATGGCTCTGGTCCTCAGGTCGACTTGAACTTGCGGGGCTTGTACCGGGTATCTTCCGAGATACGGGCCGACTTGCCGCGACGCTCACGCAGGTAATACAGTTTGGCGCGGCGCACGCGGCCCCTGCGGATCACCTCGATCTTGTCGATATTCGTCGAATAGAGCGGAAAGATACGTTCCACCCCTTCGCCAAAGGAAATCTTGCGGACGGTGAAGGACCCGGCGATTCCGTGGCCGTTCTTGCGGCTGATGCACACGCCCTCGAACGCCTGCACACGGCTGCGGGTGCCCTCGGTCACCTTGTAGCCGACGCGGATCGTGTCGCCGGCCTTGAAATCGGGAATTGTCTTCCCGAGCGAGGCGATCTGTTCCGCCTCCAATTGAGCGATAATATCCATCGCCTTACTCCTGATCTGAATGCGGTTTGGCCCGCAAATGTGTGTCACGCCCCGAGCGCTCCTGGTCTTCTTCCGGGTCCGCTCACGTCGCTGTGGAACGCCCGCCGGAGATCGGGATCGTCTTGTTGTGTCCGTCGCCTGCGCGTGGCGGTCGCGATGGATCGAAGAAGATCCTGCGACGAGGGAAGCCAACGCAAACACACCGGGCGCGGAACACCTGCCCGGATGACAGGCGTATAGGTGAGTTGGTCGCGTGGATCAAGCCGTCTCGTCGCGCCCCGAACGGTGTTTTTCCCAAAGATCGGGCCGGCGTTCGGCAGTCAGGCGTTCGGACATCTCGCGCCGCCATCGGGCCACCCGCGCATGGTCGCCCGAGGTCAGGACCTCGGGGATCGTGCGGCCCTGCCATTCGGCGGGCCGGGTGTAGTGCGGGTGTTCCAGCAGGCCGCTTGCATGGCTTTCCTCCTCGGCGCTGGTCGCATTGCCGAGGACACCGGGCAGCAGCCGCACACAGGCATCGATCAGGGCCTGCGCCGCTATTTCGCCGCCGGTCATGACGAAATCGCCAAGCGAGACCTCTTCGATGGCGTGATGGTCGATCACCCGCTCGTCGAGCCCCTCGAAGCGGCCGCAGATCAGGGTGACGCCGGGCCCGTCGGCCAGCCGTCGTGCCATGGCCTGATCGAAGCGCCGCCCGCGCGGGCTGAGATACAAAAGCGGCGCTGCGCGCGGCGCATCCCGCAGCGCGTGCGAAATGGCGCGGCCCATGACGTCGGCGCGCAGCACCATCCCCGCACCGCCCCCGGCGGGCGTGTCGTCGACATTGCGATGCTTGCCCTCGCCGAAGGGGCGCAGGTCGATCGCGTCGAGCGACCAAAGCCCGTCTTTCAGCGCGCGCCCCGTCAGGCTTTCGCCCAGTATGCCGGGAAAGGCCTGCGGTAGCAGGGTGATGACCTGCGCCCGCCACGCATCGGCGCGTTCGCGGTGCGGGGTGATCAGTTCGCGCGGCTGCAAGGTGGCGCGGATGGATTTGGTGCCGTGGGATCTGGGTGTGTCCGTCATGTCAGCCCCTCGGGCGGGTCGGCGACGATTCGGCCCGCTGCGAGATCGACGGTCGGGACGGCCGTCTTCGTGAAGGGCAGAAGCACCGTGTCGGACCGGCCCGGCATATGCAGCTCGAGCAGATCCGTGGCCCCGTGATTGAGCACGGCCCGCACCCGGCCAAGTGTCGCGCCGCCGGTGTCGACCACCTCCAGCCCGACGAGATCGGCGTGGTAGAACTCGTCATCCGGCAGGCCGGGCAGGCGCGCACGCGGCACGTAAAGCCGTGTCCCGCGCAGGCTGTCGGCCTGCTCGCGGGTCGCGACGCCGGAAAGCCGCGCGGTGAACGCGTTTCCGGTCTGGCCGGTGAGGGTCACGTCGAAGCTGTGCGTGCCGTCTTCGGACATCAGTGGCGCGTAATCGGCGATATCCTCGGGCGTTGCGGTGAAGCTCTTGAGGCGCACCTCGCCCTTTACGCCAAAGGCGCCGGCCAGTGCGCCCACGCAGATCAGGGTGTTGTCGGTCATGCTGGCCTCTCGGGGGACTGCGCACTGTGCGCAATGTGGGATGCATCCATCAGCGCACCTCGATCGGCAGAGAGGCGCGGCGCGTTTCCCAGCCGGCCTTCTCCAGTTCCGGCGTGTCGCTGGTCTCTTCGGGCCAGCCGACGCAGAGATACGCCACAAGGGCCCAGTCTGGCGGGATATCCAGCGCCCGGCCGAGATCCTCAGGGTCCAGGATCGACACCCATCCCACGCCCAGCCCGTGCGCGCGGGCGGCGAGCCAGAACTGCGTGATGGCCCCGACCACGGAATAGCGCCGCATCTCGGGCATGGTCTGCGCGCCGAGGCCCGCGCCCTTTTCGGTTGCCTCGTCGCAGTAGACGGCAAGCTGCACAGGGGCGTCCTGCATGCCTGAAAGCTTGAGATTGCTGTAGAGATGCGCGGTGTCACCGTCATACCCCGCAAGCGCGCGGGCATTGGCGGCGCGGTAATTTTCTAGGGCTGCGGCGCGCGCGGCGGGCGATTGCACATCGACCACCCGCCACGGCTCGCTCAGCCCCACAGAGGGGGCCAGCAGGAACGTGTCGAGGCAATCGCGCAATACCGCCGCGTCCACGGGATCGGTGCGGAAGCGGCGCACGTCGCGCCGCCACCGCATGAGATCGCGCAAGTCAGTCTGGAAGTCCTTGGAAAACATCGACATTCCAGCGCCCTGCCTTGATCACTCGGCCGGGGCGTCGGCGGCGGCGCTGGCCTTGGCGGCTTTCTGTTCGGCGCGCTCCTGCGCTTTCTTGCCGGGGACGGCCTTCTGCATGTTGGCGCGATTTTTCTTCTCGATGACGCCAGCGGCCTCGAGCATGCGGCTGATCCGGTCGGTCGGCTGCGCGCCGAGGTCGAGCCAATGCTTGATGCGCTCGGCATTCATCTTCACCCGGTCCTCGCTGTCCTTGGGCAGAAGCGGGTTGTAGGTGCCCAGCTTTTCGAGAAAGCGGCCGTCGCGCGGCATGCGGCTGTCGGCTGCCACGATGCGGTAGAAAGGGCGTTTCTTGGAGCCTGCACGTGCAAGGCGGATTTTCATGGCCATTGGGTCTCTCCTTTTATGGCGTGGGTTCGGGGGTGTGAGGTCACGCCCCCTACGATTTTTGCCGCTCGTGATGATGGATCACCTCGGCAATGATGAAATTCAGGAACTTCCGGGCGAATTCGGGGTCGAGATCCGCCGATTGCGCCAGGTCTTCGAGCCGTTCGATCTGCGCGGCCTCGCGCGCCGGATCCGACGGGGGAAGGTCATGCTCGGCCTTGAGCCGGCCGACGGCCTGCGTATGCTTGAATCGTTCGGCCAGAGTGAAGACAAGGATCGCGTCCAGCCGGTCGATGCTCTGGCGATGCTCGCCCAGCAGGGTGGCGGCGCGTGTGGCGGTGTCAGTCAACGGGCATCCCCTTCGGTCGGAACATCGGATCGCAGTAATGGTCTATCTCGAGCTCGATCGCGTCGCGCAACTGCCCCGAGGCAATGCGCGCGGGGTCCGGGTGGCGATACACCGCGTCGGTGCCGTCGATGGTCGCAGCGCATCGATCCTTGACGCAGCCCAGCCGTTCGGCCAACCGGATGCTGTCGAGGTTGCGGGGGTCGATATAGCTGACAGCGCCATCCCAGCCCTGCTGCTCGTAGAGATGCCGACGGACCGCATGCGTGGCCTCGAGTGCGTAGCCGCGCCCCGACTTGCCGGGCCAGATGATCCAGGCGATCTCGCGTTCGGGCCACTTGGCCGGGAACCAACCGCCGGCCATGCCGCAGGTCTCGCCGCTGTCCTTGTCATGGACCATCCACATCCCGAAGCCGCGCACCACCCAGTGCCCGATCTCGGCGGCGTAGAGCATCCACGCCTCGTAGGCGTTGAGCGGCCCACCCATGAAACGCGACCGATAAGAGGCGAAGGTCGCCTTGAAATCGGGGTAATCGACGGCCTCGGGGCCGCGCAGCGCGAGGCGGCGGGTCTCGATCACGGGAATGTCGGGGTGGTGTGTCATGCGCAGGCCTCGACCCGGCCGGCCGCGTCGGGGCCGGGATGACGGTAGAGGTAATCGCGGCCCATCGAGATGTTGACGTATTCGCGTTCGAACCACGCACCGAGACGTTCGGCAAGCGCGATCGAGCGTGTGTTGCCGGGCACGATATTCGAGGTGAGCGTGGTCAGGCCGAGATCCTCGTAGGCGTAGCGGCGTGCGCGCAGTGCGGCCTCGTGCGCGATGCCGCGCCCCTCGAAGCCGTCGAACACCACCCAGCCCAGTTCGGGCTCGGGCCAGCCTTCGGGGTTCCATATGCCGGTGATGCCGGCGGGCTGGCCGCTGGCCTTGTCCTCGATCGTGAAATAGCCGTAGCCGTGGATGTGCCAATGCCCGATGTTGAGCGCGAACCAGCGCCATGCCTCGCCGCGATTGGCGGCCGCACCGAAGCCCGCCGCGCGGATCTGGTCGAGCAGGAAGGCGATCATCGGCTCTGCGTCGCGCCGCTCGGGGCCGCGCAGGACGAGATGCCGGGTTTCCAGCACGGGCGCATTGGTCAACGCCATCATGCCACCTCCGGCCCGGATGCGGGCCGTGCCGTCGCGATCGAGTATTTCTGGAAAGATGAAACCGGGGTGTACATCGTGGTCATTTCTTCTTTCCGAACCCCGACAGGCCCGGCGGCAAGGACGGGGCGCCGCCCATGCCGCCCGGCATGCGGCCGCCCATGGACCTGGCCGCCTCTTCCATCGCCTTGGGGTCGTTCATGTCGGGCATGCCGCCGCCGCCCTTGCCCATCATGCCGCCAAGGGCCTGCTTGAGCGAGTTGCGCCCGCCCTTCTTGCCGAGTTTTTTCATCATGTCGGCCATCTGGCGGTGCATCTTGAGCAACTTGTTGAGATCAGAGACCTGCTGGCCCGCGCCCGCCGCGATGCGTTTCTTGCGGCTGGCCTGCAGCAGGGCGGGGTTGGCGCGTTCCTTCTTGGTCATCGACTGGATGAGGGCGACCTGATGCGTGATCACCTTGTCGTCAAAGCCTGCGTCCTGCACCTGTTTGGCCATCTTGCCCATGCCGGGCATCATGCCCATCAGGCCCTCCATGCCGCCCATCTTCTGCATCTGTTCAAGCTGGCTGCGCAGGTCGTTCATGTTGAACTGACCTTTTTGCATCCGGCGCATCATGCGTTCGGCTTGTTCGGCCTCGATGGTGTCCTGGGCCTTTTCCACCAGCGCCACGATGTCGCCCATGCCGAGGATGCGACCGGCGATACGCTCGGGCTCGAAGGTCTCGATGGCCTCCATCTTTTCGCCGGTGCCGACAAAGCGGATGGGCTTGCCGGTGATCGCGCGCATCGACAGCGCGGCGCCGCCGCGCCCGTCGCCATCCATCCGGGTAAGCACCACGCCCGAGACGCCGATCTTGTCGTCGAACTCGGTGGCGACGTTGACCGCGTCCTGACCGGTCAGGCCATCGACCACCAGCAGCGTTTCGCGGGGACCGACCGCGTCGCGCACCGCCGCCGCCTGCGCGATCAGGTCGGCGTCGATATGCAGCCGACCCGCCGTGTCGAGCATGTAGACGTCATACCCGCCAAGGCTGGCCTGCGTCCTGGCGCGTTTGGCGATCTGGACCGGGTCTTCGCCCTTGACGATGGGCAGCGTGTCGACGCCGATCTGGCGACCGAGAATGGCGAGCTGATCCATCGCCGCGGGGCGGTTGGTGTCGAGCGACGCCATCAGCACCTTCTTGCCGTCGCGATCATGCAGGCGCTTGGCGAGCTTGGCGGTGGTGGTGGTCTTGCCCGACCCCTGCAGGCCGACCATCAGGATCGGCGCGGGCGGGTTGTCGATCTTGAGCGCGCCGGGATCGCCGTCGCCGCGCAGGGTGTCGATCAGCGCATCATGCACGATCTTGACGACCTGCTGACCGGGTGTGACCGACCGGGTGACGGCTTGGCCGGTCGCCTCGGTTTCGACCCGCTTGATGAAGTCGCGGGCGACGGGCAGCGACACGTCCGCCTCCAGCAGGGCCACACGGACCTCGCGCAGGGCGGTCTTTACGTCCTCGTCGGACAGCGCGCCCTGCTTGGTGAGCCGGTCGAGGACGCCGGAGAGGCGGTCGGACAGATTTTCAAACATCGCTCGGGCTCCTGTCGCCGGTTGCTGTCTGTCGTCCGATATAGGGCCGACGGGTCACACGATAAATGCCCCCGTGGGCGCAACGCGCTGACGGGGGGCGATCCCGGACCGCGTCCAGGACCGGAAGCAAGACGCCTCCGGGATTGGACAGGGATTACGCGGGCGCGGTGCGGGTGTCAAGCAAGGCATGATCCGCGTGGGGTGCGCTGTTGCGCATCGCGCCTCAGGGTCTAGACTGCGCAGCGGGTTCCGTGGCGGGATCCGCAAGGAGGACCTAGGATGCAGGCCGCGATGGAAAACTGGGACGAGGTGCGCACCGCCTATCATGTTGCGCGGGTCGGCACGGTCAGCGGTGCCGCCGAGGTGCTGGGCGTGCATCACGCAACGGTGATCCGCCATATCGATGCGCTTGAAGAACGTCTCGGCGTAAAGCTGTTCCAGCGGCATGCGCGGGGCTATACGGCCACAGAAGCAGGCGACGACCTGTTGCGGGTCGCACAGGCGACCGACGATCAGTTCAACCAGTTGGCGGGGCGCATCAAGGGGCGTGGCAACGATGTCTCGGGTGAGCTGGTCGTGACCTCGATCGGCGGGCTGAGCCACCTTCTGGTGCCGGTGCTGGCGGAGTTCCAGGCGGAGTATCCCGGCCTCGTGGTGCGCTATCTCACCGGGGAACGTCTGTTCCGCCTTGAATACGGCGAGGCGCATGTGGCGATCCGGGCGGGCGCGGTGCCCGATCAGCCCGACAACGTCGTGCAGCCCTTCTTTCAACAGGATTTCGCGCTTTATGCCAGCGAAGGATATGTCGCACGGTACGGCGTGCCCGAGACGTGTGACGCGCTTGGGGCGCATCGCTTTGTGGGGGCGGACGATCCCAAGACGCGCGCGCCCTTCCTGCGCTGGTTGCACGATACCGTGCCGGCCGAGACGATCGTGTTCCGCAGCGGCGATGTGCATGCGCAGCGCAATGCGATCATGGCCGGGGCGGGAATCGGGTTTTCGTCGGTGTTGCAGGCGCGAGAGGTTCCGCAGCTTGTTCAGGTCATGCCGCCACGCCCGGAATGGGCGGCGCCCTTGTGGCTGGTGACGCATATGGATCTGCACCGCACGACCAAGGTGCAGGCGTTCCTGTCCTTCCTGAAGGACCGGGCCGGCGCGTGGCAGGCCAGCTAAGCCGCGCGATCAGAGAAAGCCGGCCTGCCGCAGGTCGGCGTGCAACGCGTGCAACTCGGGTGCATCGTCATTGTCGGCGTCTGCGCCGCTAATCTGCGACAGGGCGTCGGTGGTCCACAGGTCAGCCTCGGCAAAGCCCGAGATCTGGCGCGCGATCGCGTCGAAAACCGGTTTCCTGATGCGCCGCCGGATGAGGCCCACCCGTGCACCACGCGGCATCGCGAACGCCGCGAGGTGAAAGGCCGACCCGTCAGGGCCAACGATCACCTGCGCGGCGCGGTAGCGGGCGATCTGCTCTGTCACCGGGTGACGTTCGGGGTGGAAAATGTCGAACCCGGCTTGCGACATCCAGCGTTCGATTCGGCCTTCGAACGGGACCTGTTGTGCGGGGTTCTTCAGGCGGCGGCGCGAGATATAAAGCCGTTCGGCACCATCCGCCGGCGCCAAGCCCCGCACGTGACGGCGCATGTAACGGCGTGCTTCGGGGGTGCCATGGCTCCAGCCGAGATGGCCGAATCCCTGGTTGGGCACGATCGCCTCGTCCACCCGCGTCGGCCCCTCGACCAGGTGCAGCGGCAGACCTTGCGCCAGACCATCCATGAGCGGCCCGAGGCGGCGCCGCAGCACGGCGGCGATGTCGCGCCCGGCCATCGGCACAAGCAGGATGCCGTCGGGCTGTTCATCCATGTGGTCGAGTGCCCAGAGCCGCGGCGTCGCCTCCATCAGGAAATGCCCGAAATGATGCCGCCCGACCCCGGCGAAAAGCCAGCGTCCGGGCAGATGCGTGACCGGGGTTTCGGGCGGCGCAGGGGCGGGGGTGACGCGGTGGCCTGACAGGCGCGTCGCTGCCGCAGCGACGGGCAGGCCGTGGCTGTCGATCACACCGCAGGCCGGCATATCGGCGTCGCGCATGGGCATGACGGTGGCGCCGGCGACGCGCGTGATCGTGGCGGCGGGCAGGTGCCGCGGATCAGGTCTCATCCGGCAGTTCCGACCGCAGGAAACGTTCGAACGCGTCAAGATGCACGGCCTCGAACTGGCCAAATCCCTGCATCCAGATCGAGGCGTCACGCAGCGCGTCGGGTTCAAGCTTGCACCATGTCACGCGTCCGCGCCGCTCGCGGGAAATCAGCCCGGCCCGCCCGAGGATGCCCAGATGCTTGGAAATCGCGGCGAGGCTCATCTCGAACGGCTCTGCCACATCGGTGACCGCCATGTCGTCCTCTAGCAGCATCGACAGGATCGCGCGTCGTGTGGGATCGGCGAGGGCGGCGAAAACGGTGTCGAGGGCGCGGGCCTTGTCCATGGCGCTCATAAGCCCGAGCGGGCACGGTCCGTCAACGCCATTCGCGGCTGATACCGCGCCGCATGGCCGATTTTCCTTGGCGTGCCCTGGGAATTCAGCCGGAAAAGGGGTTTGATCTGGGGCAAAGCGATGGCAGGCTGCGATGGTTAGGGTTCGAAGCGATACAGCGAAACTTGAAAGGATAAGACATGTTCTCCAAAATCATGGTGCCCGTAGACCTGGTGCACAAGGACAACCTTCAGAAGGCGCTCGATGTGGCGGGTGACATGGCCAAGCTGTACGATGCCACCATCGACGTGGTCAGCGTGGGCGGAGAGCTTCCCAGTCAGCTGGGGCACACCCCCGAGGAGTTCGGCAACAAGCTGCAGGGCTTTGCGGACGATTTGCGCAAGAATTACGGCGTGACGGTCAAGGCCGATCCACTCATGGCGCATGACCCCGCGGTCGAGACGACATCCGAACTGATGCGCGCGATAGAGAAGGTCGGGGCAGATCTGGTGATCATGGCAAGCCACAAGCCCGGCTTTCTGGAACATATCTTCAGCTCGCATGGCGGCTACATCGCGCAGCATGCCAAAGTCTCGGTCTTCGTTGTCCGCTGACGATCAACCGGCAGGTTGAATATGAGCGAGCCTCCCCGCCAGTATGCCGGGGCGGTTCCAGATCGCGGCGAGCGATCGGTATATTTCAGAAAAATTACGTTTGATCAACGGCTTGCGGTTGCGCGTCCGCTTTGGCGAGGATGCTTGACTCGGACGGGTGGACGACATAGCAAGACGGCAACTTCGCGGAGGGGGTGATGCGTGACCGATCCCGATCAGAGCGAGCGGATGGCACAGCTGGAGGCACGGCTTGCCAAGCTTCGGGACAAGGGCGCGGCCTCGCCGCATCAGGAAGAGCACTATTCGCAGGCACAACATGCGTGGCGTATGGTGATCGAGTTGGTGGCCGGTCTGATGATCGGTTTCGGAATGGGGTATGGTCTGGACCTGTTGTTCGGGACGCTGCCGATATTCCTTGTGACATTTACGATGCTGGGTCTCGCCGCGGGTATCAAGACGATGATGCGCAGCGCTGCCGAGATGCAGAAGACGACGAACGCGCCCGAGCCGGGCGGAGAAGAGAGGGAAAAGGATGGCGACTGACGCGCAAGGGGCCGACGAGGGCGGCCTGGTTTTCCACCCGATGGACCAGTTTCTGGTGCAGCCGCTCTTTGGGGACGGTGCTGTCGGGGTGTTCACGCTGACCAATGTGACATTGTGGATGGCGCTGACGGTGCTGGCCGTGTTCGGGTTGCTCGTGATGGGAACATCCGGGCGCGCGACGGTCCCCGGCCGGATGCAATCTGTCGCGGAAATGGCCTATGAATTCGTGCGCAAGATGGTCGAGGATGTCGCGGGCAAGGAAGCGCTGGTTTACTTCCCGTATATCCTGACGCTGTTCCTGTTCATCGTCTTTGCCAATTTCCTCGGGCTGTTGCCGATGGCCTTCACCACCACGAGCCACATCGCCGTCACGGCCGTGCTTGCGGTCATGGTGTTTCTTGCGGTGACGATCCTCGGCTTCGTCAAGAACGGTGCAGCGTTTCTTAACATCTTCTGGGTAAAGTCTGCGCCATTGCCGTTGCGCCCGGTGCTCGCGTTGATCGAGTTGATCTCGTATTTCGTGCGGCCCGTCAGCCATTCGGTGCGTCTTGCCGGCAACATGATGGCCGGTCACGCGGTGATCAAGGTCTTCGCGGGCTTCAGCCAAGTCGCCGTTATTGCGCCGCTGTCGATCCTCGCCGTTTCGGCGATGTACGGGCTCGAGGTTCTGGTCGCGTTCATTCAGGCCTACGTCTTCACCATTCTCACCTGCGTCTATCTCAAGGATGCGCTTCACCCGCATCACTAGGGCAGGGCCTTCAACCGGCGCGCAGGTTTGCGCGCCTCACGATCACCCCGACACTGCCAATTCCAAATCAAGGAGACATCTCATGGAAGGCGATATCGCACAACTGGGTCAATACATCGGTGCAGGCCTTGCCGGCATCGGTTCGGGCGCCGCTGCCATCGGTGTGGGCCACGTGGCCGGCAACTTCCTCGCCGGTGCACTGCGCAACCCGTCCGCGGCTGCCGGTCAGACCGCGACCCTCTTCATCGGCATCGCATTCGCGGAAGCACTGGGGATCTTCTCGTTCCTCGTCGCGCTTCTGCTGATGTTCGCTGTCTGAACCTCGCGGGTATCTGATCCTTACAGTCGGGGTGCAGTGATGTGCTGCACCCCGACGTGACCGGAACACTCCCCAAGGAGGACGCCATGGCGAGCGAAACGCAGGGGGCCGAATCCGCATCGGGTCTGCCCCAGCTCGATCCGACGACCTTTGGCAACCAGATCTTCTGGCTTCTTGTTGCCCTGGTCGCCATCTACCTTATCCTGTCGCGCGTCGCACTGCCGCGCATTTCGGCCGTTCTGGCCGAGCGTCAGGGCACGATCACGAATGATCTGGCAGCCGCCGAGGATCTCAAGGCCAAGGCTGCCGCGGCGGAAGAGGCCTACAAGAAGGCGCTGGCCGATGCCCGCGCCGAGGCGCAAAAGATCATCGCCGATACCAAGGCCGAAATGAAGGCGGATCTCGAAAAGGCAAACGCCGAGGCAGATGCCGAGATCGCTGAAAAGACCGCGGAAGGCGAGAAGAAGATCGCGGAAATCCGCGACGCGGCCCTAGAGAACGTTCGGGAAGTCGCGCGTGACACAACCGGCGATATCGTCGTGGCCATGGGCGGCAAGGCCGATGCCAAGACCGTCGACGCGGCCGTCAACGCACGCATGAAGGGATAGCGCCATGAGATCGATGATCCTGATTGCCGCGCTTGGCGCCGCCAGCCCGGCGTGGGCCGCCGAGGGGGCGTTCTTTTCGCTGTCAAATACCGATTTCGTGGTTCTGATCGCGTTCCTGCTGTTTCTGGGTGTGCTTGTCTATTACAAGGTGCCCGGTCTTGTCGGGCGCAAGCTGGACGAGCGGGCCGAGGGCATCAAGTCCGAGCTGGACGAGGCCCGCGCCATTCGCGACGAGGCCAAAAGCCTGCTGGCCAGTTTCGAGCGCAAGCAACGGGACGTGCAGGCGCAGGCGGACCGGATCGTGGCGCAAGCCAAGGACGAGGCCGAAGAACACGCGAAAGAGGCAAAGGCCGACATCAAGCGGTCGATCGCGCGGCGGTTGCAGGCAGCCGAAGATCAGCTTGCGAGCGCCGAGGCGCGCGCAGTGCGTGACATTCGCGACCAGGCCATCTCGGTTTCGGTTGCGGCAGCACGTGACGTGATCTCCAAGCAGATGACGGCAGAAGACCGCAATGCGCTGATCGACACGGCGATCGACGAGGTCGGGGCCAAGTTGCACTAATCCACGTGCAGATGATGCGTGATGGGCCCGGTTCGGTGACGATCCGGGCCTTTTGCATTCTGCCTCGGGTGCGGTCACCGGCATTGGGTGCGCGTGCGACACTGTGTCGGGTATTTGTGATCACACGATTATGCATGTGATCACACGGGGCGCGGATTTGCGTCCTATCGTCCTTTTTGTCGAAATTTTCCCGTTGAAACAGGTGACAACCTCGTCGAAAGGGACCAAAACAGACATAGCAAAGACGGCGCCCAGCCGTTGCCAACCCAAAGGAGGTCCTCCATGGCCGACCCAGACCTGGCCCGTACCGAGCCGGTGGAACGTCCACTTTCTCCGCATCTGCAAATCTATCGCCCCCAGTTGACGTCGATCACGTCGATCCTGACGCGCATCACCGGCAATGCGCTGGTGGTCGCATCCGTGATGATCGTATGGTGGCTGCTCGCGGCCGCAACGTCGGACGCGTATTTCACGGTGGCCGACGCTGTGTTGACATCGTGGTTCGGTGATCTGGTCCTGACCCTGTCGCTCTGGGCGATCTGGTATCACTATCTTGCCGGGCTGCGGCATCTGGTCTGGGATGCCGGGAAGGGACTGGACCTGCCGACCGCCGAGATGATGGGCTGGGGCTGCATCATCGGATCGGTCGTTCTGACCGTCATCACCCTGTTTCTGGTCTGAGGAGGACGACATGCGATACATGACCGCACTCAAACGCGCCGAGGGCAAGGGCGCGGCAGGCACCGGGACCGAGCATCACTGGTACATGAAGATCAGCAGCGTCGGCCTTGCCCTGATCGTCCCGATTTTTCTGGTGGCGTTCGGCCGCGCTCTCGGGGGCAGTCGCGCGGACGTGCTCGCGACCTTCTCCAGCCCGTTCATGGCGATCTTGACGGGCCTCGTGATCTTCTTCGGATTGCGGCATTTCGCCGGCGGCGCGCAGACGATGATCGAGGATTACAGCCAGGGTGGCACCCGCCGGGGGCTGATTATTGCCGTGACCATTCTAAGTTACGGGTTGATAGCTGTGGGGCTTTTCGCCCTTGCCAAGATCGCGCTGTGAGGAATTGAACAATGGCTGCTTATGAATACGAAACGCATGATTACGATGTCGTGGTCGTGGGGGCCGGCGGGGCCGGGCTGCGCGCCACGCTCGGCATGGCGGAACAGGGATTGCGTACGGCCTGCGTGACCAAGGTCTTCCCGACCCGCTCGCATACCGTCGCCGCACAGGGCGGCATTGCCGCGTCCCTTGGCAACATGGGCCCCGACAGCTGGCAGTGGCACATGTACGACACCGTGAAGGGGTCGGACTGGCTGGGTGATACGGACGCGATGGAATACCTCGCCCGCGAGGCCCCCAAGGCCGTCTACGAACTGGAACATTACGGTGTGCCATTCTCGCGCACCGAAGAAGGGACGATTTATCAGCGTCCCTTCGGCGGCCACACCACCGAGTATGGCGAAGGCCCGCCCGTGCAGCGCACCGCGGCTGCCGCCGATCGCACCGGGCACGCGATCCTTCACACGCTGTACGGCCAAAGCCTCAAGCAGAAGGCAGAGTTCTATATCGAGTATTTCGCCATCGACCTGGTGATGACAGATGGCGCGTGTACCGGTGTCGTCTGCTGGAAGCTGGACGATGGCACGATCCACGTCTTCAATGCCAAGACCGTGGTGCTGGCCACGGGCGGTTATGGTCGCGCCTATTTCTCGGCCACGTCCGCGCATACCTGCACCGGCGACGGCGGCGGCATGGTGGCCCGTGCGGGGCTGCCGTTGCAGGACATGGAGTTCGTGCAGTTTCACCCCACCGGCATCTTCGGTGCCGGGTGCCTCATCACCGAGGGCGCGCGCGGCGAGGGGGGGTACCTGACCAACTCCGAGGGCGAACGCTTCATGGAACGCTACGCGCCCAATTACAAGGATCTCGCCCCGCGCGATTACGTCAGCCGTTGCATGACAATGGAGATCCGCGAGGGGCGTGGCGTCGGGACGGGCGGCGATCATATTCACCTGAACCTCAGTCACCTGCCGCCAGAGGCGCTGCACTCGCGCCTTCCGGGCATTTCCGAGAGCGCCAAGATCTTCGCCGGCGTGGATGTGACCAAGCAGCCGATCCCGGTGCTGCCGACGGTGCATTACAACATGGGCGGCATTCCGACCAATTACTGGGGCGAGGTACTGAACCCGACCAAGGACAGCCCCAACGCCGTGGTACCCGGCCTGATGGCCGTGGGCGAGGCGAGCTGTGCCTCGGTTCATGGCGCGAACCGGCTGGGATCGAACTCGCTGATCGATCTTGTGGTGTTCGGACGCGCCGCCGCCATTCGCGCGGGCAAGACGGTGAACCCGGAGTCGGCCGTGCCGTCGACCAACACGGTCGAGGTCGATCGCGCGCTTGACCGGTTCGACGGGCTGCGGCACGCCTCGGGCGAGGTGCCGACCGCCGATCTGCGGCTGGAGATGCAAAAGACCATGCAGGAGGACGCGGCGGTGTTCCGGACCTCTGAAACGCTCAAGAACGGTGTCGAGAAGATGACCGGCGTGGCGTCCAAGATGGACGATATCCGTGTCACCGACCGGTCGATGGTCTGGAACAGCGATCTGATGGAAACGCTGGAACTGACCAACCTGATGCCCAATGCGCTGGCGACGATCTTTTCGGCAGAGGCCCGCAAGGAAAGCCGTGGAGCGCATGCGCACGAGGATCATCCCAAGCGCGACGACGCCAACTGGCGCGTGCACACCATCGCGCGGACCAAGGACAACCGCGTCAACGCGATCCATCTCAACCTCAGCTATCGCCCGATCATCGAGGACCCGCTGACGCCCGAGGACAAGGGCGGCATAAGCCTCAAGCGGATCGCGCCGAAAGAGCGCACATTTTGAGACGCTGTGTTGCCTCTCTTGCAGGGATCGCCCTGCTGGCGGGCTGCGCGGTCGCGAACGATGTGGCCGATGCCGTTGCGCGCGACCGGGCGAAACGGGTCGTGAACACGGTGGTGACAGATCGGTTTCCACGGGTGAATCCCGCACCGGTCACCGACTGCATCATAGATGCGGCATCGGCCAACGAGATCCTGCGCCTTGCCACGGTTGGCGCAAACGGGGCGAAGCCCGAGGTTGCGCAAGAAGTGTACGATATCGCGCGTCGCCCCGATTCGGTTCAATGCATCGCCCGAAATGGCCTGACCCTGCTGGGCAGCTGAAAGGAACAGACAGATGGTTCAACTGACACTCCCCAAGAATTCGCGCATGGTGGCTGGCAAGACATGGCCCAAGCCTGACAGTTCGGCGAACCTGCGCAAGTTCACGATTTATCGCTGGAACCCCGATGACGGGCAGAACCCGCGTGTGGACACCTATTTCGTCGATCTCGACGATTGCGGGCCGATGGTTCTTGACGCGCTGATCTATATCAAGACCAAGATCGATCCGACGCTGACCTTCCGGCGCTCCTGCCGCGAGGGGATCTGCGGATCTTGCGCGATGAATATCGACGGGATCAACACGCTGGCCTGTATCTACGGCATGGACGAGGTCAAGGGCGACGTGAAGATCTACCCTTTGCCGCACATGCCGGTGGTCAAGGATCTGATTCCTGATCTCACGCATTTCTATGCGCAGCATGCGAGCATCATGCCGTGGCTCGAGACCAAGTCGAACACGCCGGCCAAGGAGTGGAAGCAGTCGATCGAGGACCGCGACAAGCTTGACGGGCTTTATGAATGCGTGATGTGCGCGTGCTGTTCGACGGCCTGCCCGTCCTACTGGTGGAACGGCGACAAGTATCTTGGACCGGCCGCGCTGTTGCACGCGTATCGCTGGATCATTGACAGCCGTGACGAGGCGACGGGCGAGCGTCTTGACGATCTGGAAGATCCGTTCAAGCTGTATCGCTGTCACACCATCATGAACTGCGCCAAGACCTGCCCCAAGGGCCTCAACCCTGCCAAGGCCATCTCCGAGATCAAGAAGCAGATGGTCGAGCGCCACGTCTGAAACATGGCGCGTGCGCGGCAAAGCCCGTGTCTGGCGGCCCTGATACGACGTCGGGGCCGTCGTTTTGTGCGGCAGTTGATCGTCCGGCGAATGACGGGACATCGGCGTTGCGGGTGCAAGTATCGTCTTTTATCGGGGCACAGCAGACAGGTCATCGCCATCACGAGAGAGGTCGTCATGCCGCTTTTGCCGTCGGTGTATGGCGCTGAGGGTGGACCCATGCAACCTGCGCGACTTGGCGATAAGTCCAGTGCGGCGTTCAGACCGGCGAGCGGAACACCGTGATTGTCGTCGTCGGTCTTATCGTCGCGTTCGTGCTGGTGCTGATCTTCACCAATCGCGAGACACGCAATTGCCGCTGGCGTGAATACCGTGTCAGCGGCAGCGACACCCGCCGAAGGTGGCAGTGTGTGGCCTGCGGCGCAGAGGTATTTACATCCGACAGCACCCCGCCGAAGATCTGCTATGATCCCGCCCGCCGAAAGACATGACCCGATGACATCCGAACCTTCAGACGCCGGGATGCGGCGGGCCGTGCCACCCGTCATCTGCTATCCCACCGACACGCTGCCCGTGCCTGACCTGGGGCTATACTCAGCGGCGCGGGACGGGGCGGACAAGCTTTCCGAGGTGGTCGTGCCGCCGCGCGATGCGGCCTGTTTTCGTGTGGGTGCGGGACAGTTCTTTCGGATCACCTGCGTCGAGGGGGCGCAGGTCGGCGATCTCAACCTGTGGAACGCCGCCGACCTGTCGGAGCGGTTCTATTCCGGCAAGACACGCGCGCTGCACGGCACGCATGTCGGCACGGGTGACCGGCTGTGGTCGTCCTTTCCGCATCTGCGCCCGATGGCGACGATCGTCGCGGATACGCTGGATTGGTACGGCATCGACGACTTTGGCGGGGCGGTACATGACGTGATCGGTACGCGCTGCGATCCGTACACCGGAAATCTGCTGTCAGGGGTGCAGTATCATCACTGCTGTCACTCCAACCTGATCCGTGCGGTCGCGGAAGAGCTGGATGTGTCGCTGTCCATGGCCGAAGCCCATGTGCACGATGTCCTCAACGTGTTCATGTGCACGGGCTTCACCCGCGATACGGGGCAGTATTTCATGAAGGCAAGCCCGGTACGCCCCGGCGATCATCTGGAATTTTTTGCCGAGATCGACCTCTTGGGCGCGCTCAGCGCCTGTCCGGGCGGGGATTGCTCGTCCGAACATACCAGCGATGCCGCCGCGTGCCACCCGATGCTGGTCGAGGTGTTTCGCCCCGCACCGGGGGCCTTGGGTGATTGGCAAAGCCCGCCGCGCAATGGCTATGATCGCAGCCACGGGCGGTCGTGAAACCGTCAAGATGCAAAGGCGATTATCCTGAAGCCACCAATGCGGCGCCTTCGGCCTCAACCCTGCGAATGGCGTGTCAATCAAATGTCTGCCCAAGGTGGAAAACGCCCCCCTGATCCGATCAGGGAGGCGTAGTTTTCGTGTCAGTGAACGACCGCGTCAGCGGGCGGATCTTGGGTGGTCGTCCCGATCCTCTCACCGATGATGAGCCCGTCGGACCCCGCCGTCACGGGCACGGTCGCACCATCAAGGATATCCCCGGCCAAGAGCGCTTCGGCCAGCGGATCCTGCAGCGCCTTCTGGATCACACGCTTCAGCGGACGTGCGCCATAAACCGGGTCGTAGCCCGCATCCGCCAGCCATTCCTTGGCCGACTGATCCAGTTGCAGATCGATCTTGCGGGTGGCCAGCCGCTTGAGCAGCCGCCGCATCTGGATGTCCACGATCCCGGTCATCTGGTCGCGCGTGATGCGATCGAAGACCACGATCTCGTCCAGACGGTTGAGGAATTCGGGCTGGAAATGTCCGCGCACCGCTTCCATGACGTCGCGCTTGGCGGCTTCGGCATCGGCACCTTCCGGCAGCTGGCTGAGCGCTTGGCTGCCGAGGTTCGAGGTGAGCACGATCAGCGTCTGCTTGAAATCCACCGTGCGGCCATGACCGTCCGTCAGGATCCCGTCCTCAAGCACCTGCAAGAGCACGTTGAACACGTCCGGATGTGCCTTTTCGACCTCGTCGAACAGAATCACCTGGTAGGGGCGGCGGCGCACGGCCTCGGTCAGCACCCCGCCTTCCTCGTAGCCGACATAGCCCGGCGGGGCCCCGATCAGCCGCGCGACCGAGTGCTTCTCCATGAATTCGGACATATCGACGCGCACCATGGCGGTGTCGTCATCGAACAGGAATTCGGCCACCGCCTTGGTCAGTTCGGTCTTGCCGACGCCGGTCGGCCCGAGAAACAGGAAGCTGCCGAGCGGCCGGTTCTCGTCGTTGAGCCCCGCGCGCGAGCGGCGCACGGAATTGGCCACGGCCTTGACGGCCTTGTCCTGACCGACCACGCGGCGATGCAGGTTGGCCTCCATCCCCAGAAGCTTGTCACGCTCGCCTTCAAGCATCTTGGCGGTCGGGATGCCGGTCCAGCGTTCGACGACCTGCGCGATCTGTTCGGGGCGCACGGCCTCTTCGACCATCATGTCGTCGTCACCGCGCTTTTCGGCGTCCGATAGCCGCTTTTCCAGTTCCGGAATGGTGCCATACTGCAATTCACCCGCGCGCGCGTAATTGGCGGATCGCGTGGCGCTGTCGAGCTCGGCGCGGGCACGATCGAGCTGTTCCTTGAGATCGCGCGCCGAGGCCAGCTTGTCACGTTCCGCCTGCCATTGCGCGGTCATCTCGGCAGAGCGTTCCTGCATCTCGGCCAGTTCCTTTTCCAGCTTGTCGAGCCGGTCTCTGGATGCCGCATCCTCTTCCTTGCGCAGCGCCTCGGCCTCGATCTGCTTTTGCAGGATGTCGCGGTCGAGCGCATCCAGTTCCTCGGGCTTGCTGTCAACCTCCATGCGCAGGCGGCTTGCAGCCTCGTCCATCAGGTCGATCGCCTTGTCGGGCAGGAAGCGGTCGGTGATGTAGCGGTGCGACAGCGTCGCCGCCGCCACGAGCCCGGAATCCGAGATCCGCACACCGTGGTGCAGTTCGTACTTTTCCTTGATGCCCCGCAGGATGCTGATCGTATCCTCGACCGTCGGCTCGGACACCGTCAGCGGCTGGAACCGGCGGGCAAGGGCTGCGTCCTTTTCCACATGCTTGCGGTACTCGTCCAGCGTCGTGGCACCGATGCAGTGCAACTCGCCGCGCGCCAGTGCCGGCTTGATCAGGTTGGCGGCATCCATCGCGCCATCGGTCTTCCCGGCACCGACCAGCGTGTGCATCTCGTCGATGAACAGGATGACCTCGCCGGCGGCCTGGGTGATCTCGTTCAACACACCTTTCAGGCGTTCCTCGAAGTCGCCGCGATATTTCGCACCGGCGATCAGCGCACCCATGTCGAGCGACAGCAGGCGCTTGTCGCGCAAGCTTTCCGGCACGTCGCCGTTGATGATGCGCAGCGCCAGCCCCTCGGCGATGGCGGTCTTGCCGACGCCGGGCTCGCCGATCAGCACCGGGTTGTTCTTGGTCCGGCGCGACAGGATCTGCATGCTGCGGCGGATCTCGTCGTCGCGGCCGATGATCGGGTCGATCTTGCCTTCGCTGGCCGCCTTCGTCAGGTCATGGGTGTATTTTTCCAGCGCCTCGTAGGTATCCTCGGCGCCGGCCGTGTCGGCGGTGCGGCCCTTGCGCAGATCGTTGATCGCCTCGTTGATCGTCTGCGCGCTGACATTGCCGGCCTCAAGCGCCTCTTTCGCGGGGCTTTTCACCATTGCCAGCGCGCAGAGCATCCGCTCGACCGGGACGAAACTGTCCCCGGCCTTCTGGGCCAGTTTCTCGGCCTCGGCCAGCACCTTGCCGGTCTGCTGATCCATGTAGGTCTGACCGGCATCGCCGGTCACCTGCGGGATCTTCGCCAGCGCCAGCTCATTGGCTTGGGTCACGCGCGCGGGGTCGCCCTTGGCGCGGGTGATCAGGTTGCTCGCCAGACCCTCGGTATCGTCCAGAAGCGCCTTGAGCAGATGTTCCGGGGCCAGTTTCTGATGGCTTTCGCGCATCGCGATGGTCTGGGCGGCCTGAATGAACCCGCGCGACCGTTCCGTGAACTTTTCGAAGTCCATGGTCTTTTCTCCTTTTTACAAGCGTTCCCCCGGTGGCGCACCCTCGCAGAGGCGTGCAACGGTCGGGGACCTTGCTAGGTAGATGGGCAAAGCCGCCATCTGGTTCAAGATGCGCGGGCCGACAAAACCGCGCGCCGGGGCGCGCGTGGTCGGGCCTTGACGCCCCCGCCCCGTGCCGTGACAAGAGACCGGAACGCCCTTGACCGGAGACTGCCGCGATGTCCGATGACCGTCTGATCGTTGCCCTTGATGTGCCCAATGCGCTGGACGGGCTGAGGCTGGCCGAGACGCTTGGCGACACCGTGTCGTTCTACAAGATCGGTCTTGGGATGCTGACGGGTGGCGGTCTGGCGCTTGCAAACGAGTTGAAGCAGGATCACGGCAAGCGGATCTTTCTGGACATGAAGCTGTTCGATATAGGGGCCACGGTCGAGGCGGCGGTGCGGGGTCTGGCGCAGTTCGATCTGGATTTCCTGACGGTGCATGGTGATCCGCATGTGGTGCGCGCGGCCCGGCAAGGCGCCGCCGGCACGGACATGAAAATCCTCGCGGTGACGATCCTGACCTCGCTCGACCGCCATGATCTGGATGACGGGCTGATGGTTGCGGGCGATCTGCCCGACCTGGTGGCGACGCGCGCCGGCCGCGCGTTCGACGCGGGCGCCGACGGCGTGATCGCCAGCCCGCAGGAGGCCGCGATGATCCGCAGGCTGCCCGAAGCATCCGGCCGACTGATCGTCACGCCGGGGGTGCGCCCCGCAGGCGCGGCGCTTGGCGATCAGAAACGCGTGGCGACCCCGGGCCGGGCGGTGGCCGACGGGGCCGATCACATCGTGGTCGGCCGCCCGATCTGGGCTGCCAAGGCGCCGAAAGCCGCCGCCCAGGCCATCGTCGACGAGTTGCGCACCTGATGCGCTACAGATCCGCGTGGAATTCCTCGATCAGGTGCCGGACCACGGATTGCAGTGCTTCGGCTTCGGTCTGGCCGGTATCTCGCGCGGCGGTGAACACGGCGCGTTGACGCTCGGAGCTGGTGCCAAGACGCAGGATATCGCGGGCGCCCGCCACCTCGGCGGCAGAGCCGAAGAACGCCGCGTCCTCTTCGATCAGCACGAGAATCTCCTCGACCAGCGTGGCCATGTCCACGATTTCGGCGCGGCCAAAATCGATAAGGCCCTCGGTGATGCCGTAGCGCTGCGCGCGCCAGCGGTTCTCGGCCACCAGGAAGGCATCGTAGATGCGCCAGCGTTGGTTGTGGACCGCCAGCCGCCACAGCATACGCGCCAGCGCCTGCTGTAGCGCCGCGAGCGTCAGGGCGTGCTCCAGCCGGGGCTGCACATCGCAGATCCGCGATTCAAGTGTCGGAAAGCGCGACGAGGGACGCAGATCCCACCAGATCTTGCTGGAATCCTCGATCACGCCAAGATCGACAAGCGATTTCACCGAGCGTTCGAACTCGCCGAAGCTTTCCATTCGGGGCGGCAGGCCGGTGCGCGGCAGGTTGTCGAAGACACTCAGCCGGTAGCAGGCCAGCCCGGTGTCCTGTCCCTGCCAGAACGGGGACGAGCATGACAGCGCCAGCAAGTGGGGCAGGAAATAGGCAAGCTGGTTCATCAGGTCGATGCGCCGGTCGGGCGGGTCGATCCCGACATGCACATGCATCCCGCAGATCAGCATGCGCCGCACCACGCCCGCCAGATCGTGCTGCAGGTCGTTGTAACGCTGCTTGTCGGTATGGGTCTGGCTGCGCCAGTCGGAAAACGGATGACACGAGGCGGCAATCGGCGCGAGGTTGTGCGCGGCCGCGTGCCGCGCAACTGTGCTGCGCAGCCGCTTGAGATCCTCGCGCGCCTCGGCGACATCGGCACAGACGCGGGTGCCGATCTCGATCTGGCAAGTCAGGAATTCCGGGCTGACCTGGTCCTGAAGATCCTCCTGGCAGGCGGACATCAGCGCCTCGGGTGCGTTGGCCAACGCGAGGCTGTCGCGATCGACAAGCAGGTATTCCTCTTCGATGCCGATGGTGAAGTCGGGTGCCGTGATCATCTGTGTCTCCGCTCGCCGCACCGACCACGAAAGCGTCCGCGCCCCGTTTTGGCAAGCACGAATCAGGTCAGGATTGCGCGCGGCGCCTTGGGGCGTGCGCAGAAGAAACCCCGGCACCATTTCCAGTGTCAAAACAATGAAACGAAATATTAACCATTATCTTCGCAGCCGCGCTCAAACCCGCAATGCAGGGTTGTAACGCGCGGTGCCCGCCCGGTCAGCCCCTACAAAAATCAACGTCAAGTCGGCGCGGAATACCCGCGCGCTTTCCGAGTATTTGAAAGGGGATAGAGAATGCTATTCAAAACGACTGGGGCTGTTGCCATCGCCGCCGTCATGATGGTCGGGGGGGTCGACGCTGCGACTGTGGATCTTGCCTCAATCGGGCATTGTAACGGAACGTCTTCGACCAATACCTTTGGCCAAGGAAACACGACCACATCTGTTACAATAAACGTTACGGATGTTACCGGAAATATTGGTGGGGCTAGTGACTGCTGGGGCGCGGCAGAAGGCAATGACAGTCAACTTACGGGAACCGATACCGACGGGACGAGCAATTTTAAAGCGGATGGCATGCTTTATTCCTTCGTCTCAAAGAAGGATATTGGCGGAAATATCAGCGGCAACGACATCGGCTTGACCGTCACCCCTTCGAGCAACGGAGCGGTTGGTAACTGGTCCGTTGATGAGGATAAGTTCGCACCATATGGCGACTTCCTGATTTCGCTGAAGGCGGCCAACAACCCCGGCTACGCGGTTTGGTTGTTCTCGGGGACGGATGCTGACTCTACGTCCGGCACTTGGAATGTGGCGTGGGGAAACAGTCTGTCTCACCTGTCCGTATATGCCAAGAGCGCGCCGGTGACTCCGCCCAATGTGTCCACGCCCGTTCCCCTTCCCGCCGCGGGCTGGCTGATGCTGGCCGGGGTTGGCGGGCTGGCGGCGCTGCGTCGGCGCAAGACTGTCTGATCCCAGCATCCCAATAGTGGGGTCAGCAGAGGGGGCGGTCCATCGGACCGCCCCTTTGTCATTGCGGATCAGTCCATGGCCTTGAAGTTGAACTCGCCACCTTCCTTGATGCCCGACGGCCAGCGCGCGGTCACGGTCTTGGTGCGGGTGTAGAACTTGAACGCGTCCGGCCCGTGCTGGTTGAGATCGCCGAAGACCGACTTCTTCCAGCCGCCGAAGGTGTGATAGGCCAGCGGCACCGGGATCGGCACGTTGATGCCCACCATGCCGACATTGACGCGGTTGGCGAAATTGCGCGCCGCGTCGCCGTCGCGGGTAAAGATCGCGGTGCCGTTGCCCATCTCGTGATCCATTGCCAGTTGCAGCGCCTCTTCGTAGCTGCCGGCGCGCACCGTCGACAGGACCGGGCCGAAGATCTCCTGCTGATAGATGTCCATGTCGGGCGTCACGCGGTCAAAGAGATGCGGACCGACGAAGAAGCCGTCCTCGTAGCCCTGCAGCTTGAAATCGCGCCCGTCCACGACGAGCTCTGCACCCTGGTCGATGCCAGATTGCACGAGACCCTCGATCTTCTTCTTGGCCTCGGCGGTCACGACGGGGCCGTAATCGACATCGTCGCCGGCGGTATAGGGTCCGACCTTCAGCTTCTCGATGCGCGGCACAAGCTTTTCGATCAGCTTGTCGGCGGTTTCGTCACCCACCGGGACCGCCACGGAAATCGCCATGCAGCGCTCGCCCGCGGCGCCGTAGCCCGCGCCGATCAGCGCGTCCGCGGCCTGGTCCATGTCGGCATCGGGCATCACGATCATGTGGTTCTTGGCACCGCCGAAGCATTGCACGCGCTTGCCCTGCGCGCAGCCGGTGCCATAGATATATTCCGCGATCGGGGTGGAGCCAACGAAGCCCACCGACTGGATCACGTCATCGTACAGGATCGCGTCCACCGCCGCCTTGTCGCCGTTGACGACCTGCAACAGGCCCTTGGGCAGCCCGGCCTCTTCCATCAGTTCGGCCAGCATCAAGGGGACCGAGGGGTCGCGTTCCGACGGCTTCAGGATGAAGGCATTGCCGCAGGCCAGCGCCGGCGCGAACATCCACATCGGGATCATCGCCGGAAAGTTGAACGGGGTGATCCCCGCCGACACGCCAAGGGGCTGGCGCATCGAGTAAAGGTCGATGCCGGGTCCGGCGCTGTCGCTGAACTCTCCCTTGAGCAACTGCGGCGCGCCAACGCAGTATTCGACCACTTCGAGGCCGCGCTGGATATCGCCCTTGGCATCGGGAAAGGTCTTGCCGTGTTCGCGGCTGAGCGTCTCGGCCAGCTTGTCCATGTCGCGGTTCAGAAGGCGGACGAATTCCATCATCACCCGCGCCCGGCGCTGCGGGTTGGTGGCCGCCCATGCGGGCTGTGCGGCCTGTGCGACCGCGACGGCGCGGGCCATCTCGTCAGGCCCCGCCAGCGGGCATCTGGCCTGGACCTCGCCGGTGGCCGGGTTGAACACGTCCGAGAAACGCCCCGACGTTCCCTTGACATGTGCGCCGTCGATGTAATGGGTCAATTCCTGCATCTTTGGTCCTCCTCTTCGATTGCGCGCAGTTTAGTCGTGCAGCCCCCGGTCGGAAAGAGGGAATAGGTCAAAAGCCCGCCCGCAATTCGGCCCGCCCCGCGGAGGCCGGTTGCAGTTGACAAAAATCGCAGTCTGGCGGACGCTGAATACAAGGGTATTCATTAGGGAGGTCCCGCCATGCTGGTTCAGCAGATCCTGAAATCCAAAGGCAATGAAGACGTGATCACCGTCACGCCGGAGACGCTCGTTTCCGAGGCCGCGCAGATCCTTGCCGAACGCCGGATCGGGGGCCTGATCGTGTCGCGGGACGGCAAGGCGGTGGACGGCATCCTGTCCGAGCGGGATATCGTGCGCAGCCTGGCGGTGCGCGGTGTCGGCTGCGTGCACGAGACCGTCAGCCAGATGATGACCCGCAATCCGGTCAATTGTTCGATGCAGGATACCTCCGACGAGGTGCTCCAGCGGATGACCGACGGACGGTTCCGCCACGTGCCGGTGATAGAGAACGGCCAGCTTGTGGGGATCGTCACGATCGGCGACGTCGTCAAGGCCCGCCTTGAAGAACTGGCGATGGAAAAGGACGCGCTCGAAGGCATGATCAAGGGGTTCTAGGAAGATACGACACGGGTGACGGACGTCTTCGGCGCGTCGCCAACGCGCTGAAACCCCGCCGGGGCGGGGTCGAACAAGGGCTATGGGGCTTGCATTCGCCGGGGCATTATTGTTGCGTGCGCTTGGCAAGACATAACGGAGCAGTCCAATGCGCATCGCCCTTTATCCGGGAACCTTCGATCCGATCACTCTGGGGCATGTCGACATCATCCGTCGCGCCGCGATCCTCGTGGATCGCCTCGTGATCGGGGTCGCGATCAACCGTGACAAGGGGCCGCTCTTTTGTCTCGAGGAACGGGTGGACATGATCGAGGACGAGGCGCGGGCGCTGTCGGTCGAGACCGGCGCGGAGATCGTGGTGCATCCGTTCGAAAACCTGCTGATCAACTGCGCGCATGACGTGGGCGCGCAATTGATCGTGCGCGGGCTGCGCGCGGTTGCGGATTTCGAATACGAATTTCAAATGGTCGGCATGAACCGGGCACTCGACAACACGGTCGAGACGGTGTTCCTGATGGCTGACGCCAACCATCAGGCAATCGCGTCGAAACTGGTCAAGGAAATCGCGCGGCTTGACGGGGACGTGACGAAATTCGTCTCGCCCGCCGTCAAACAGGCGTTGCTGACCAAGTTCGCCTGACCCGGCCTATACGGTTTTCCCCATCTCGCCGGCGACGTCCAGCATCCGGTTCGAGAATGCCCATTCGTTGTCATACCAGCTCAGCACCCGACACATGCGCGCGTCCATCACCCGCGTCTGGTCGAGCGCGAAGATCGAACTGTGCGGGTTGTGGTTGAAATCCGATGACACAAGCTCGCGCCGGGCCACGTCGAGGATGCCGTTGAGCGGACCGCCTGCCGCGGCCTCGACAGCGGCGTTGATTTCTTCGACACTCGTGTCGCGCGCGGCTTCGAAGGTCAGGTCGACGACGCTGACATTGGGGGTGGGCACGCGGATCGCCGTGCCGTCAAGCCGTCCGTCAAGCTCTGGCATCACCAGCCCGACCGCGCGCGCGGCCCCCGTCGTCGTCGGGATGATGTTCAATCCGGCGGCACGCGCGCGGTAGAGATCCTTGTGCATCGTGTCCAGCGTCGGCTGATCCCCGGTATAGCTGTGCACCGTCGTCATGAACCCGCGTGTGATCCCCACCGCCTCGTGCAGGACCTTGGCCACGGGGGCGAGGCAGTTGGTCGTGCAAGAGGCGTTCGACACGATGACGTCGTCGGCTGTCAGATCGCCCTCGTTCACGCCGAAGACGACCGTGCGATCCGCACCTTTCGACGGGGCCGAGACCAGCACGCGCTTTGCCCCGTTTTTCAGGTGCGTCGCGGCCTTGTCGCGATCGGTGAAAATGCCGGTGCATTCCAGAACCACGTCAATGTCGCCCCAGGGCAGATCGGCGGGGTCGCGTATGGCGGTCACCCGGATGGGGCCCCGCCCGACATCGATCGTGTCCTCGGTCGTGGTGACGGGGCCGGGAAAGCGGCCATGCACGCTGTCGAATTCCAACAGATGGGCGTTGGTTTCGACCGGACCGAGATCGTTGATCGCGACGATCTCCATATCGTCGCGCCCGGATTCCACCAGGGCGCGCAGCGCGTTCCGACCGATGCGCCCGAATCCGTTGATGGCAAGTTTGAGTGTCATGACGTCGTCCTCGTGTGGTTTTAGATGACGTGGTGCGCCGTTCAGTTAGCGCTAACTTACGAGCGCGAGCATAAACGAAATTCGAAAACTGTCAAATTGTGCCGGCTTTCTGTCGAAGTGGTCAAAAGCGATCACCGCCAGAAGGCGATGTACTCGATCAACACGATCAGCTTGCGACCCAGAAAGATAACCGCGGCACTATCGTTGTACAGCCAGTCGCCGCCCAGCAGGGCCATAAGGACAATCGCCAGAATGATCGCGATCCGATTGGTCATGGGCTGTGCGCCCCCGAATGTAAAAATCCCGCCGGGTATGCCCGACGGGACCGGTGTTCACAAGACTGCAAGGGTCAGCCGCCGTCTCAGCCCCGCGCGACGCGGCGGCGCAGCCAGGCCAGCCCACCAAGCGCGGTGATCAGCAAGGGCAGTCCCGCAGGTACTGGCACGACGACCGCTTGCGGCAGTGCATCGCGGAACGCCGAGGTCGTCACGGCCTCATCGCTGCCGAATTGCCAGAAGCCGAAATTGCGGAAATCGCCCGAGATCGTGCCGTCATCCGTGGCAAGGCTGAGCGAAATCTGATCCGCGCCGAACCGGGCGGACGTGACATCGCCCAAGGCAAGCTCGGTGAAGGCCACGGTGTTCTCGCCCGCGCCGCCATCGAAAACGCTGTTGATCAGCTTGCCCGAGGACACGTCCCCGACGCTCAGCAGATCATTGCCGCCGCCAAAGATCACGTCACCGAAGATTTCGCTGTCGCCGCTCAGCGTCAGGCTGCTGTCGCCCTGCGTCGGGACCATCTGGATCGCAGTGCCCGAACGACCCACAAGCGTGCCGCTGTTCAGGATCGTAAGCTTGGACGTGCTGGAGGGATCCGCGTCGCTGCCGGGGTCGGTGCCGATGGCGTTGATGCCCTCGATATAGCCCGCGTTCTCGATGGTCAGCGCACCAGCCTGTCTGTCGGGGCCCACTGTCGGCTCGAAAAGCGCGTCCACGTCGATGCCGCTGCCGCCGATGTCGGGGTCGCTTGCGGATCCGGTCGAGACGATCACACCCGTGTTGATTATTCTGCCTTCGTCGAGGTCGACGCCGTCATCGGTGCCAAGGATCACGCCGGAGTTCTCCAGCGTGCCGCTGGCGAATTGCACGCCATCCTCGTCATCGGGCGCCGCGTCATTGGTCCAGGATTGCGTGTCCGCATCCCAGGACAACCCGCGAATGGCGATGGTGCCGGTGTTTGTCAGGGTGAAAGCCTCGCGTGCCTCGACCACCTCCTCGCCGCCGCTCAGCGTACCGGAATTGGTGATCGTGGTGCCCGGTCCGCGGCTCTGGATCGCGCGCCCGTCGGTGCTTTCGATCAGGCCGTCATTGGTGATCGTCGCGTTCTTCAGCGCGTCACTATTGTCCAGCCGCACCGCCTGGTTGGTTGATCGGATTTCGCCCCCGGTGCCGTTGAACAGCGTGAACCCGTCCGCCCCCTCCTGCAGCCGGATCGCGCGGTCGCCAGCCTCTATCGTGCCGTTATTGGTCACGGTCAGGTTCGCGCCGGTGCCTAGGATACCGTTCCCGGTCTCGCTGTCGATCAGGCCCAGATTGTCGAGTGTCTGGTCGGGTCCCGTCAGGGTCACGGTATCGCCTGTGTCGCTTATCGCCGCGCCACTTTCGACGGTGACCGCCAGATTGTCCTGCCCGTCATTGATCGCGCTGTCGGTGCCGGTGCAGATCAGTGTCGGATTGGCAGTGTCCCCGCCCGCAGTGCAGAGGGCAGTGGCCGGGGTGGCAAAGGCGTAGAGCGCGGTCAGCGAAACCGCCATCGCGGTGGTCTTGGTATAATGTGACATCGAACAAATCTCCCATTGGCGTGATAAGGACACGAAGCCCCGCCCATGGGATGGTTAACTCTGATGACAGTATTGTAAGACCGCTATGAAGCTTGTGTTACGACACCCGCGATCACGGGTGTCGTGTGGGGCCTACATGCCCCCTCAGTTCAGGCGCGCCATGGCGACGGCGACATCCGCCATGCGGCAGGAAAATCCCCATTCGTTGTCGTACCATGCCAGCACCCGCACAAGGCGCTTGCCGATCACCTTGGTCTGGTCTGGCGCAAAGATCGAGCTTTCCTCGGTATGGTTGAAATCGACGCTGACCTTGGGTTCCGGGTCGTAGCCAAGGATGCCTTTCATCGGCCCGGCGGCTGCGGTGGCCATCACCTCGTTCACGTCGTCGCGGGTCACGTCCTTCTGTGCGACGAAGGTCAGGTCCACCGCCGAGACATTGGGCGTGGGGACCCGGATCGCCGTACCGTCGAGGCGTCCCGACAATTCCGGCAGGACCTCGCCAAGCGCGCGCGCGGCCCCGGTCGAGGTGGGAATCATCGACATCGCCGCGGCCCGTGCGCGGTACAGGTCATTGTGGCGGCGGTCATGCGTCGGCTGATCGCCGGTATAGGCGTGGATGGTAGTCATCAGCCCCGACTCGATCCCGATGGCGTCGTTCAGGACCTTGGCCAGCGGGGCAAGACAGTTGGTGGTGCAGGACCCGTTCGAGATCATCCGCTCGCCCGCCTGAAGGCTGTCATGGTTGACGCCGTAGATCACCATGCGGTCCACGTTCTTGCCCGGCGCCGACAGCAGCACCTTTCCCGCGCCGCGCTCCAGATGCGTCTTGGCGGTCAGCCCGTCGTTGAACTTGCCCGTGCATTCCATCACCACATCGACCCCGTCCCAGTCGAGCGCGGTCATGTCATAGGTCGAGAACATCTCGATAGGGCCGCGACCCAGATCCATGCTGTTGCCATCGACCGTGACAGGGTGAGGGAACCGGCCATGCACGCTGTCATAGCGCATCAGGTGGGCCGCCGTCTCGATCGGGCCCGTGGCGTTGACCTTCACGACCTCGATGTCGTTGCGCAGGCTTTCGGAAATATGCGCAAGGGTGGCGCGACCGATGCGGCCGAACCCGTTGATCCCGACGGTGATGGTCATGGGCTGCTCCTGCTGACTGGTTTGCCGGGGGTATAGACCCAAGCGGCGCCTGTCGAAAGACGCAAAACTCGTATTTTCGGCGGGATTTCAGAATGATAGCGATAACGGTTATCGCAAACGTGGGCCGGCATCACCTGTCTGCCGGCCCGCGTGATCACCCCGAGAGTGCAGCCTCGTGCGTCAACGCGTCGGCAACAAGTTGCGGCACCCCCGGCGCGCAGCCGATGGGATCCAGCCGCACACCCGCGAAGTCTGCCGTATCCAGCGCCTCGGGGATGTCGTCGATCACGTGGCCGAGCCTCATCGCGAAGAACGGCAGGCAGATCGCCCGCGGCCCGAGCCCGACCGCCTGATCCGCGAGATAGGGCGCTTGCTCGATGAACGCGACGCGGTTTTCGGCAAAGGTGATACGCTCTGCCAGGGCATCGGAGAAAGCACGCGTGTCGCGCGCCGAATTCGGGCTGCGCCCGGATCCGTGGCCGGGAATGAAAAGCCGGGTGTCGCACGCGTTCCAACCGTGCGTCGCGAGCACGCCGCGTAGCAGATCCGCCGCCAGATCGGGCAGGGCGGGCGACACCCCGAGAGGTCGCAGGATCCGCGCCTCGGGGGCGGCGTGCAGGCGTTTGCGCAGGTTGTCGCCGGTGAACCAGCCCTCGGTCATGAAAAGCGGGTAGATCAATGGTTGGGCTCCCGCCGTGTCAAGCGCGCGGTCCAGCGCGCCATCCTTGGCCAGTGTAGCGGCCTCGACATGCCAGCCGGGCAGGGCGGCGGCCACGCGGGCCGTGAATCCCTCCAGATCGGCCTGTGCGGGATCCGGGTCGGAGGGCTGTCCGTGGCTCACGATGATGACAGAGAGGGCGGGCATACGTGTCTCCTGGATCGGTTAGGGGTCACCCTGTCGCGCAGGAGATGCAGCGCATCGCCGCGGGGTCAAGGTCCAGACGGCCTTTGCCGATCTCGTCGCCACAATCCTCGCAATACCCGAACTCACCCTCGTCCATGCGGCGCAGCGCGGCCTCGAGCCGAGTGCGCTGAGCCTGGCGGCGGGCATGGCCGGCCTTGGCCATGGCCTGATTCTGCAGCGCATCCATGCGGCTCAGCCGGCCGACCGCCTGCTGGTCAAGCTCGACCGTCGCCTGCCCGGACTGTCCACGCGTATCTTCGGTGTTCAGTTCCGACAGCAGGGCGTTCACCTTGTGCCGATATGCGGCCAGACGATTTTCATCCATTGGTGATCCCCTGCAGTGTCCATTGCATTTCACCTGCTCCGACTATCTGCTATATTTATATTGATCCATAGGAGGGCGTGCCCGTGGCGCACACAAAATCAAAACTGGCTGAACTCGACCCCGTCTGGGGCCGGATTGCCCGCGAAGCCGAGGCGGCGATCT
Organism: Roseovarius tibetensis; assembly: GCF_050896375.1. Lineage (NCBI taxonomy): Bacteria > Pseudomonadati > Pseudomonadota > Alphaproteobacteria > Rhodobacterales > Roseobacteraceae > Roseovarius > Roseovarius tibetensis. The sequence continues at coordinate 14,793 of NZ_JBPBBB010000007.1, read as the reverse complement.
CTGACGAGCCTCTTCTGGGCGGTCTTATCCATTCCAGCGTTCTGCATCACGGCACGTTCGAATCGGCGCTGGCCTATCGCATTTCCCTCAAACTGACCTCGAACGAGATGCCCGAGCAGATCCTGCGCGAGATCTGCGACATGGCGCTGGACGCCGATGACAGCATCGGGCTGGCGGCGCGCGCCGACATCGTGGCGGTCAATGACCGCGACCCGTCCTGTGATCGCTTTCTGATGCCGTTGCTGTTCTTCAAGGGGTTCCAGGCCATCCAGGCGTATCGCATTGCGCATTGGCTGTGGGACGCGGGCCGGTTCGACCTGGCGCGGTTCTTCCAGATGCGCGTGTCGGAGGTGTTCGGCGTCGATATCCATCCCGCGGCACGGATCGGCAAGGGCATCATGATTGACCATGCGCATTCCATAGTCATCGGCGAGACGGCCGTGGTGGGTGACAACGTGTCGATGCTGCACTCGGTGACATTGGGGGGCACCGGCAAGGAGGAAGAGGACCGGCACCCCAAGATCGCCAATGGCGTGCTGATCGGGGCCGGGGCCAAGGTTCTGGGCAATATCAAGGTCGGGCAATGTTCGCGCATCGCCGCGGGGTCTGTCGTGCTGCAAGACGTGCCGCCGATGAAGACCGTCGCCGGAGTGCCCGCGAAAATCGTGGGCGAGGCCGGCTGCGATCAGCCCTCGGTCAGCATGGACCAGCTTCTGGGTGTGCGCGGTACGGAAACCGAAAGCGGCTGACGCACGCAGCCCCGCCGTTGCATTGAAAAGGGGGCCGCGTGCCCCCTTTTCCGTTTTTTTGCGCGCTGTTACGCCTTTTTCTTCTTGGGCGGCATCAGGTCGGTGATCGTCCCTTCGAACATCTCCGCGGCGAAGTTCACGGTCTCCGACAGGGTCGGGTGGGGGTGGATGGTCTGGCCGAGGTCGGTCGCGTCCGCGCCCATCTCGATCGCCAGCGCGACCTCGGAGATGAGATCGCCCGCGTTCGTGCCGACGATCCCACCGCCGATCACGCGCTCGTCCTCGGGATCGAACAGCAGCTTGGTCATGCCCTCGCTGCGGGCGTTGGACAGCGCCCGGCCGGAGGCGGCCCAGGGGAACACGCCCTTCTCGTACTTGATGCCCTTGGCCTTCGCCTCGGTCTCGGTCAGGCCACACCACGCGACCTCAGGGTCGGTATAGGCGACCGACGGGATCAGCCGCGCGTCGAAATGCCGGTTGTGACCCGCGACGACCTCGGCGGCGACCTTGCCCTCGTGCACGGATTTGTGCGCCAGCATGGGCTGGCCGACGATGTCGCCGATGGCGAAGATGTGGCCGACATTGGTGCGCTGCTGGCCGTCGACGGCGATGAAGCCGCGCTCGTCCACCGCGACGCCGGCCTTTTCGGCGTCGATCGTCTTGCCGTTGGGCTTGCGCCCGACCGAGACGAGGATCCTGTCGAAGGTGTCGGTGCTCGACTCGCCCTTGTCGTCCTCGAAGGTGACCTTGAGGCCTTTCTTGAGCGCCTCGACATTGGTCACCTTGGTCTTGAGCCTGATCGACTCGTAGCGACCCTCGATGCGCTTGTGGAACGGCTTGACGAGATCCTTGTCGGCCCCCGGCATCAGCTGGTCCATCAGTTCGACCACGGTGATTTTCGACCCAAGCGCGTCATAGACACAGGCCATTTCCAGACCGATGATCCCGCCACCCAGCACCAGCATCCGCTTGGGGATGTCCTCCAGTTCCAGTGCGCCGGTCGAATCGATCACGCGCGGGTCGTCATGCGGCACGAAGGGCAGCTTCACCACCTCGGACCCCGCGCCGATGATGCAGTTGTCGAAGGACACGCTCACCTTTTTGCCCTCATGCTCCACCTCCAGCATGTTGGGGCCGGTAAACTTGCCATAGCCCTGCACGACCTCGACCTTGCGCGCCTTGGCGAGCCCGGTGAGCCCGCCGGTCAGTTGGCCGATGGTATCGCTCTTGAACTTGCGCAGCGCGTCGAGGTCGATCTTGGGCTTGCCGAAGCTGACGCCGTGATGCGCCATCTCCTCGGCCTCGGTGATCACCTTGGCGACGTGCAGAAGCGCCTTTGACGGGATGCAGCCCACGTTCAGGCAGACGCCGCCAAGGGTGGGGTAGCGCTCGATCAGGATCACCTTCTTGCCCAGATCGGCCGCGCGGAACGCCGCGGAATAGCCGCCCGGACCGGAGCCGAGCACGACCAGATCGGCGTGCTTGTCACCCTTACCCGTCGCAGTGCCGGTGGCGGCCTGCGGGGCCTCGGCCTTTTTGGGGGCCTCGGATTTCGGGGCGTCGGACTTGGGCGCTTCCTCGGCCGCGTCCGCGCTCTCGACCACCATGATCACGCTGCCCTCGGAGACCTTGTCTCCTTCTGCAACCTTGATTTCGGTGACCTTGCCGGCGGCGGGGGAGGGGACCTCCATCGTCGCCTTGTCGCTCTCGAGCTCGATCAGCGGGTCTTCCTCGGCGATGGTGTCGCCCACGCTCACGAGGATGCTGACGACCGGCACATCGGAGAAATCACCGATATCGGGAACCTTGATGTCCATGGGGTTTTCTCCTTACCACATCAGTTTGCGCATGTCGCCGAGCAGCGTCTTGAGCGTCACGCAGAAGCGTGCGGCAAGCGCCCCGTCCACCGCGCGGTGGTCGTAGCTGAGCGAGAGCGGTTGCATCAGGCGCGGCACGAATTCGCTGCCGTTCCAGACGGGTGCCATCTTGGAGCGCGTCAGGCCGAGGATGGCCACCTCGGGCGCGTTGACGATGGGCGTGAAGGACGTCCCCCCGATGCCGCCGAGCGACGAGATGGTGAAGGTGGCGCCCTGCATGTCCTTCGATTTCAGCTCGCCATCGCGGGCGGCCTTCGACAGGGTCATCAGCTCCTTCGAGATCTCCACCAGACCCTTGCGGTCGGCGTCCTTGATCACCGGCACCATCAGCCCGTTGGGCGTGTCGGCGGCAAAGCCGATATTGTAGAAGTGCTTGCGGATGAGCTTGTCGCCGTCGGGGTGGATCGAGGCGTTGAACTGCCAGTGCGTCTTGAGCGCCGAAACGCTCGCCTTGATGACGAACGACAGCAGGGTGACGCGGTAGCCTTCCTCCTTGGCCTGGGTGTCCATCTCCTTGCGGTAGGCATCCAGATCGGTGATGTCGGCCTCATCGTTATGGGTGACGTGCGGGATGTTGAGCCAGGAGCGGTGGAGCGCCGGCCCCGACAGCTTCTGGATGCGCGTCATCTCGACATCCTCGACCGGGCCGAATTTCGAGAAATCGACCGGCGGGATCGGCGGAATGCCCATGCCGCCGCCCGCCGCCGGAGCCCCGGAGCCGGCCGGCGCCGAGGTGGCCTTGAGGTGCTTGGTCACATCCTCGCGCAGGATACGGCCCTTGCGGCCCGATCCGTTGACGCTGGCCAGATCGATCCCGAGCTGCCGCGCGAAGGCGCGCACCGACGGGCTGGCATGCGCCTTGCCGAAACCCGCATCGGTCACCGCCGGGGCGGGGGCTGCGGGTGCGGCCGCAGGCGCGGCAGCCTCCTCGGGCGCTTCGGCCTCGGACGGGGCCGCGTCCTTTTCGGGGGCTGGGTCGCCACCGCCGCTGTCCTCATCCTCCAGGGTGAGGATCAGCGATCCCTGGGATACCTTGTCGCCTTCGTTCAGCTTGATTTCCTTGACGGTGCCGGCGGCGGGGCTGGGCACCTCCATTGTCGCCTTGTCGGATTCCAGTTCGATCAACGGGTCCTCTTCGGCGATGGTATCCCCGACGCTGACCAGGATCGAGACCACGGGCACATCGTCGAAATCGCCGATGTCGGGAACATTCACGTCACGTGTCATCTTGTCATTCTCCTCCTGCTCGCGTCAGACCAGACGCGGATTCGGCTTCTCGCCGTCGATTTCGTAGGTTTTCAGCGCCTTTTTCAGATCCGCCTTGGTGATCGCCCCCTCCCGGTAAAGATCGGTCATCGCGGCCGCGGCGATGTGGTTGGCGTCCACCTCGAAGAAACGACGCAGGTTCACCCGGCTGTCGGACCGGCCGAACCCGTCGGTCCCCAGCACCGTGTAGCGCCCCGGCACGCCCGCGCGGATCTGGTCGGCGAAGGATTTCATGTAATCCGTGGCGGCGATGAACGGGCCCTTGGCGGATTTGAGCTGTTTCGTCACGAAGGGTTCGCGCGGCTCTTCCAGCGGGTTCATGCGGTTCCAGCGTTCGACATGCTCGTAATCGCGGCCAAGCTCGGTGAACGAGGGAACCGACCAGATATCGGCGGTGACCCCGAAATCCTCCTTGAGCATCCGCGCCGCCTTGATCGCCTGCATGAGGATCGTCCCCGACCCCAGCAGGTTGACGTGCTTCTTGCCCGGTCTGGACGTCTTTTCCAGACGGTAGAGGCCGCGCACGATGTCTTCTTCGACGCCCATCGGCATCTCGGGGTGGGCGTAGTTCTCGTTCATCAGCGTGATGTAGAAATAGACGTCCTCCTCGTCCTGGAACATCCGCTTTAGGCCATTCTGCACGATCACCGCCACCTCGAACTGGAAGGTCGGGTCGTAGCTGATGCAGTTGGGGATGGTGCTGGACAGCACATGGCTGTGCCCGTCCTCGTGCTGGAGGCCCTCGCCGTTGAGCGTGGTGCGCCCCGCCGTACCGCCCAGCATGAAGCCGCGCGCGCGGCTGTCGCCGGCGGCCCAGGCGAGGTCGCCGATCCGCTGGAAGCCGAACATCGAGTAGTAGATGTAGAACGGGATCATCGACACGCCGTGGTTGGAATAGGCCGTCGCGGCGGCGATCCAGTCGGCCATGCTGCCGGCCTCGTTTATGCCCTCCTGCAGCACTTGCCCGGTCTTGGATTCCTTGTAGTAGGACATCTGCTCGCGGTCCTCGGGGACGTAGTTCTGGCCCATGGGGTTGTAGATCCCGACCGACCGGAACAACCCCTCCATCCCGAAGGTGCGGCTCTCGTCGGGCACGATGGGCACCACGTTCTGGCCGATATTCTTGTCGCGCAACAAAGTGGTCAGGATCTGCACGAAGGCCATCGTGGTGGAAATCTCGCGCTCGCCCGAACTTTGCAACTGGCGCTTGAAGGCGTCAAGCGACGGGAGCGTCAGTTTGGGCGCATCGGTCGTTCGTTTCGGGAACTCACCGCCAAGCGCCTTGCGCCGATCCGCCAGATACGCCTTTTGCGCGTTGTTGAGCGTGACGAACGGCGCTTTTGGCAGATCCTCGTCGCTGACCGGGATCTTGAAGCGGTCGCGGAACGCGCGCAGCTGATCCTCGGCCAGTTTCTTTTGCTGGTGGGTGGTGTTCTGGCCTTCGCCGGCGGTGCCCATGCCGTAGCCCTTGACCGTCTTGATCAGCAGGCAGGTGGGCTGATCCTTGGTGTCGGCGGCGCGCTTGAAGGCGGTGTAGACCTTTTGCGGGTCATGCCCGCCACGCCGCAGCGCCCAGATCTGGTCGTCGGTCCAGTCCTCGACCAGTGCGGCGGTTTCGGGGTACTTGCCGAAGAAATGCTCGCGGATATAGGCGCCGTCGCGCGACTTGAACGTCTGGTAGTCGCCATCGACGGTCTCGTCCATCAGCTGGCGCAGGCGGCCGGAGGTGTCACGCTCCAGCAATTCGTCCCAGCCCTTGCCCCAGAGAAGCTTGATGACTTCCCAGCCGGCACCGCGGAAATCGCCCTCGAGCTCCTGCACAATCTTGCCGTTGCCGCGCACCGGCCCGTCGAGGCGCTGCAGGTTGCAGTTGATGACGAAGATCAGGTTGTCGAGCCCCTCGCGCGCGGCGAGGTCGATCGCGCCGCGGCTTTCGGGCTCGTCCATCTCGCCGTCGCCGAGGAAACACCACACCTTGCGATCGGCCATGTCGATATGGCCGCGGTTGTGCATGTATTTCATGAACCGCGCCTGGTAGATCGCCATCAATGGCCCCAGCCCCATCGAGACGGTCGGAAACTGCCAGTAATCGGGCATTAGCCACGGGTGCGGGTACGAGGACAGGCCCTTGCCATCCACCTCGGAGCGGAAGTTTTCAAGCTGCTCTTCGCTGATGCGGCCTTCCATAAAGGACCGCGCGTAGATGCCGGGGATCACGTGGCCTTGGAAGAACACCAGATCGCCGCCATGGATCGCCGATTTCGCGCGCCAGAAATGATTGAGCCCGATATCGTACATCACCGCCGAGGACGCGAAGGACGCGATATGCCCGCCATATTCGCTGCTTTCCTTGTTACGGCGAACGACGGTGGCCATGGCGTTCCAGCGATTGATGGTGCGGATGCGCCACTCCATCTCGATATCGCCGGGAAACGAATCCTGATCGTCGGCGGGGATGGTGTTCTGATAGGGGGTGGTGGCCGAAAACGGCAGGTTGGCCCCGGCGGCGCGGGCGGCCTGCACGGCCTTGTCCAGCAGGTGATGCGCGCGGTTGGCGCCGTCGCGTTCGATCACGTCCTCGATGGCGTCCTGCCATTCCCGCGACTCGACCGGATCTATGTCTGGGATCTGTGTCATCTCTCCCCCTTCTCCTCTGATGCGGCACGCGAGCGTACCGGATTTGTTTAATATTGAACCATCACCTCGTCGCAGCCGGTCCTAACCGACCGTATGACGTTGTGTTACCCCATTTGCGGCATGACTTGCATGTGTCGCACGCATAGCGGTGCAAAAGAAAGTTTAGCGTTGAACTAGTTTCCCTCCTCGCTGGACCCATGGCGCCCGCCTATCCGTAATGCTTGCGCCGCGACATCTTGCCGATGCCGGGGTTGAGGCTGTTGGTGGGGTCGCAAGCCCGGTAATGCGCCGCGAGATAGGGCTTGGCGGCGTAGAGATGGCCGACATTGTGCTCGGCGGGGTATTCCGCGCCACGCTCGTCGAGCAGCGCGAGCATCCTGTCCTTTAGCGCCTGCGGGTCGGTGCCCTTCTTCACGACATAATCCTGATGCAGCACATGGCAGAAGAAATGCCCGTAATACAGCTTGTGCACCAGCTTGTCGTCGATCTCGGGCGGTAGCTTTTCCAGCCAATCCTCGTCGTTGCGCCGCAGCGCGATGTCGAGGGCCAGGATATCCGCGACCTCGGCCCGGTGGATGTTCTGATAGCGGATCGCGGCGCCGGCGGCGGCAAAGCGGTGCAGACCGGCGAGCTTGGCCTCGCGCGCGTCGCACTCGAAGAAATCGCCGACGCGCGTCCCGAAGAAGTCGGTCAGGAATGCCCGCGCCTCGTTTATGCCGCCGTCGCGCATTTTCAGGATCAGGTGATGCTCGTAGTCATCGCGCCATTGCCGCATCCGGCGCGGCAGGTGATCGGGGGTGAGACGGGCAAAAAGCTGCATCACCTGGTCCGTCAGCCCGCGTGTCAGCGCCAGCTTGTTGAACCACGCATCGAACGTGCCCTTGAGCGCGAAAAACATCGGCAGCTTGTCGGTGCCCAGCCAGTCGATCATGCGCACCGTGTCCTTGCCGTAGCGGTCCGACACGTCGAAGCAGGCGCGCTGCATGTATTCGCCCGAGACCGGCACATGATCGAAGTCGCGCAGGATGTGGCGGCGCAGCGCCGTCAGCTCGCTCGGATCGTTGGTGCCGATGTAGAAGGTCGTCTCGGCATCCGGGATCGGGTAGGTGTCGAGCCGCACGGCAAAGACCGCCAGCTTGCCCGCGCACCCTGCTGCCTCGTAGAGCCGCCGCTTGTCGGCGTTGAACCGGGCAGGCGTGTCGGCGTCCACATCGCGCACGCGGGTGATGTAGTCCGTGTCCGAGGCCTTCTTGTTGGTGGGCTCGATATCGGAGGCGTCGAAATGCCCGGCCTCCAGCCGAGTCAGGATGTCCTCCGGCGTGTCCCCGAGGTTCAGCCCAAGATGGTTGACCAGCTCGAGCTCGCCCGCCTCGGTGATCCGCGCGTACAGCGACAGCTCGGTGTAGGACGGCCCCCGCTCGATAAGCGAGCCGCCCGAGTTGTTGCACACCCCGCCCATGACCGACGCCCCGATGCAGGACGAGCCGATCACCGAATGTGGCTGACGCCCCAGCGGCGCGAGCATCTTTTCGAGCGCGAAGAGTGTAGAGCCGGGAAATGCCAGCACCTGCTCGCCATTGCCCAGCTTTTGCAGCGCGTCCATCCGGCGCGTATTGATGAGTACCACGTCGCGGTCGTATTGCCCCTTGGGCGTCGAACCCTCGGTCAGGCCGGTATTGGCGGCCTGCAGGATCACGATCTTGTCGGCGGCGACGCAGGCCTGCAATACCTGCCACTGTTCCAGCAGCGAACCGGGCTGCACCACGCACAGCGCGTCACCCTCGCCCGAGCGCCAGCCCTTGCGGAAGCGTTCGGTGCGCCGGTCGCCGGTCAGGCAATGCCGCCGCCCGACGATGCGGCGCAACTCTTCGATCAAGGGTTCGCTGCCGGGGTTCGTGTCCATGCTGTCGGACCTCATTGATGCCATATGCGCCTCCGTCTTTCGATCACCAGAAAGAGGGTAGCCTTAAAGCACGTTCCGGCAAAAACAGCATCTGTGCAAGGGGACCGGGAAAAAACACGTCCCCGCCCCCCAAACCGTCGCCGGCACCGGCTTTGTCGGATGAGGGATGGCGCGCTTTGCACTGGAAAATGCCGTGTGCGTCCCATATGTCTTGGCCAACACCCGAAGCACAAAGGCACGCATGCAATGAATGAACTCTTCAACAGCTTCATGACCGGCCCCGATGAAAAGGGCCGGTTCGGCGATTTTGGCGGGCGCTTCGTGTCAGAGACCCTGATGCCGCTCATCCTGGAGCTTGAAGAGTGCTACGAGCATGCCAAGACCGACCCGAGCTTCTGGGACGAGATGCACCACCTCTGGACGCATTACGTCGGTCGGCCCTCGCCGCTATATCATGCCGAGCGGTTGACCGAGCATCTTGGCGGCGCGAAGATCTACCTCAAGCGTGACGAGTTGAACCACACCGGCGCGCACAAGATCAACAACGTGCTGGGCCAGATCATCCTTGCCCGCCGCATGGGCAAGAAGCGCATCATCGCCGAGACCGGTGCAGGCCAGCACGGTGTCGCCACCGCGACGGTCTGTGCCAAGTTCGGCCTGCAATGCGTGGTCTACATGGGCGCGCATGATGCCGAACGGCAGGCGCCCAACGTGTTCCGGATGAAGCTGCTGGGCGCCGAGGTGGTGCCGGTGACGTCGGGACGCGGCACGCTGAAGGACGCGATGAACGACGCGCTGCGCGACTGGGTGACCAATGTGCGCGACACCTTTTACTGCATCGGTACGGTCGCCGGGCCGCACCCCTATCCGGCCATGGTGCGCGATTTCCAGTCGATCATCGGCAAGGAAGCCCGCGAACAAATGCAGATGGCCGAGGGACGTCTGCCCGACACCCTGATCGCCTCGATCGGCGGTGGCTCGAACGCGATGGGGCTGTTCTACCAGTTCCTCGACGACAAGGACGTGGCCCTGATCGGCGTCGAGGCCGGCGGTCACGGTGTCGATGACCGGATGGAGCATTGCGCGTCCCTCAATGGCGGACGGCCGGGCGTGCTGCACGGCAACCGCACCTACCTGTTGCAGGACGCCCACGGGCAGATCCTAGAGGGACATTCGATCTCGGCGGGTCTGGATTATCCGGGCATCGGGCCGGAGCATAGCTGGCTGCACGATATCGGCCGGGCGCAATATGTGTCCATCACCGATGCCGAAGCGCTCGAGGCGTTCCAGCTTTGCTGCGCGCAGGAAGGGATCATTCCCGCGCTCGAGCCGAGCCATGCGCTGGCCCATGTGATGAAGATCGCGCCCGATCTCCCGCGCGATCACCTGCTGGTGCTGAACATGTGCGGACGTGGCGACAAGGATATATTTGCCGTCGCCAAGCATCTGGGCGTGGAAATCGCCTGAGCGCCGCCGCCCCGTGGTATCAGCGGGGCGGTGGCGGGGCGCCGGTCGCGTCGGCCGAGCGCCCGCACACGCGACACGGATGCGGTGCGGTCAGGTCTCCGCCGCAGCGGCCAGATCGTCGATCACCTGACACCACAGCTCGGCTCGCTGACAGCCGGGCACGGCCTGCTCGGATCCGAGGATGAAGGTCGGCACGCCGGTTATCCCCATCTCGCGGAACTGGGCATCGCGGGTCTTGATATCGTCGCGGTCGGCGTCGGACTTCAAGAGGCGGCGGATCACCGCGCCATCCATCCCGAGCGTATCGGCCACATCGGCCAGAACCTCGTGATCGCCGATATCGCGGCCCTCGTCGAAATAGGCCGCGAACAGCGCCATTGCCATGCGGTCCTGACATTTCTCGATTCCCGCCCAGTGCAGGACGCGGTGCGCGTCGAGAGTATTCGGGGTGCGTTCGATCGCGGCGAAGTCGATGCTCAGCCCCGCCGCCTCGGCGCGCTCCAGAACCGGTGCATAGGCCTGCGCCGCGGCCTGTTGTCCGCCGAACTTCGTTTCAAGATATGTGCGCCGGTCCATGCCGCCCTCGGGCATCTCGGGGTTGAGCTGGAACGGATGCCATTCGATCACGAACGGGTGGTCGGGGCGCGCGACGAGCGCCTGATCCAGAAGCGTCTTGCCGATGTAGCACCACGGGCAGATCGGATCGGAGATGATGTCAAGCTTGACCATGAAGGTCCTCGTAGATCGGCCGCAATGCGCGGCGCAGGAGTTTGCCATTGGCCCCGGTCGGCAGTGCCGAGACATGTATGTAGCCGCGTGGCGATTTGTAACCCGCAAGCCGGGCGCGTGCGAATGCGTCCAGGTCTGCGGAATCGAGTGTTTCTGGGCCGGTATAGAAGGCCATGATGACGCGCACGTCCTCTTTCACCTCGATATCGGTAACCAAGACCTGGGTGATGCCCGGATGCGGGGTGAGGGCGTTCTCGACCTCGATCGGGGACACGCGAAACCCGCCCGCGTTCATCATGTCATCCGCCCGCCCAAGGTAGGTGATCTCGCCGGCGGCGTCCATCATCCCCTGATCGCCGGTGATGAACCAGTCGCCCGAAAATTTCGCCGCTGTCGCCTCGGGCGCACCAAGATAGCCCAGCATCAGGCCCGGATCGGATTTGTGGACGGCGATCGTCCCCTCTTCGCCGATCTCGACCGGGCCGTCTGCGCCCATGATCGCGACGCGCCGCCCGTCTTGCGGGCGGCCCAGGGTGCCGGGGGTGGCCGGGTGATCGGGACTGCCCGATATGAAGGTCGAGCATTCCGACATCCCGTAGGCTTCGTAGATCGGGGTTCCGGTGGCCTCTTGCCAGTGGTGTCGCAGGCTGTCGGACAGCTTTTCACCCGCGGCCAGACCGTGGCGCAGATGTGGCAGAGCCAACGTCGTGTCCTGCTTGAGCATCTTGCGATAAACGCCCGGTGCTGCAGCAAAAATTGTCGCATCATGGCGTTTCAGCAGCAGCGGGATGCGATCGGGCGTCACCTCGGGCGCGGGGATCAGGGCGGTCGCCCCCATCGTCCAGGGGTCCATCAACCCGGTGCCGAGCGTGAAGGTCCAGTTGAACGCCCCCGCATGGCACAGCCGATCCTCGGGTGTCAGGCCGTACCAGCCTTGATGCATCATCCGCCGCGCCCAGATCGCGCGATGCGCGTGCATCACCGCGCGGGGGGTGCCCGATGTGCCCGACGTGTAGATGATATAGGCCAGCCTTTCCGGGTCCCCCATATGCCACTCGGCCGCGGGCAGATCGCGCATCGCCTGCAATGCGGGCACGTCCAGCACCGGGATCTCCGTATCCGGGCACGCGATCTCGCCGTCCCGCAGGATCAGCGCGGGGCCTGTCGTCTCGAGGATCTTCGCGACCTCGTGCGCGGTCAGCTGGCTGGAGGTGGGGATCGGCACCAGACCCACGGCGATGGCCCCGAGATAGGCGATCGGAAAGTCCACCGTGTTGCCAAGCCGCATCAGCACCCGGTCACCGGGGGACAGCCCCGCCCGCAAAAGCCCCGTGCCGGTGCCGAGAATTGCCGATCGCAGCCGCGCATAGCTCCAGCGTTCGGCGCCGGAAAGGCGCAGGATGGCAAGCGCGATCTTGTCGGGATCGGCGTCGGCGCCCCCCATGACATGGGCGGCGAGGTTGAAGGGGGCGGGGCATGGGGCGGCAGCGCCCTGATCGAATATGGCAGGCATGTCTTCGGATTAGGCGGGCGGCGCGCGAGTTGCAAGTAGGAGGGCGCCCGCCTATAGCACTGGGACATGATGGATGACGCTTCGACGCCATGGATGCGCCTTGCGCATGACGCCGCAGACACGGCCACACCCGCACCGCTCGACCTCGGTGCGCGGGTGCGCGATCTGCGCAAGGCGCGCGGCTGGACCCTCGCACAGGCGGCCGGACAGGCGGGGCTGGCGCGGTCGACCCTGTCGAAGATCGAGAACGGTCAGATGTCGCCGACCTATGATGCGCTCAAGAAGCTGGCGTCGGGGCTGGAGATCACGGTGCCACAGCTTTTCACACCGCCGTCGGACGGTCAGGTCGACGGGCGCATGGCGGTGACGAAATCGGGCGACGGGACGGCCAAGGCGACGACCACCTACGAGCACGATCTGCTGGCCGAGCCCCTGACTTGGAAAAGGATGCTGCCCTACCGCACGCGGGTCCGGGCACGCGACATGGCCGAATTCGACGGCTGGGTGCGCCATGACGGCGAGGAATTCCTCTACGTGCTGACCGGGGTCGTCCGGCTTTACACTGAATTCTACGAACCCTGCGAGATGCGGCGCGGCGACAGTGCCTACTATGATGCGCGCATGGGCCATAACGTGATTTCCATCAGCCCGGAGGATGCGACGATCCTGTGGATCACCTCCATGAGATAGGCCCCGCCCTACGCGGTTGCGACACCACGTTCCGCCCTGTACCGGACGGTCAACATACTGAAAAAAATATGACATTGCCCGGCCCTGTCAGGTCAAGGCGCGGTGGCGATGCGCGATGGACGCAGACGGCGGACCCGATGTGGACACCGGGCCCGCCGGACACGCACCATCGCCTGACAGTCGCCTTGGTCCGGTCGCGGGGCCGCGTTGGACCGTGCGCCGGTCGGCTGGATTTTAGCTATTATGTTCTGACACGTCCTGCGCGAAGATGTACAACCTTAACCTGAGTGATTTAGCGTCGGTACCCGTAACACATAGTCGAGTCAGGATCGCAGATGGGACACATTGCGCAGTACAATCTACCGCGAGACACACCCGAAGTGGAGGCGCTCTTTCACCAGATCGGCCTGCGCCCCGCTGCGCACCATGACGATCTGACGCAGCTTGCCACCCGACAGGCTCTGGCGGTTCACATGCGGTCGCCAACCGTGCGCGGCGACATCGCGCGCCGTGCCCTCGGGGTTCTGGTGATCGACATCGACAATCTCAAGGACATCAACGCACGGCTCGGCCATGGGGCAGGTGATGCGGCCCTGTGTCATGTGGCGCAGATGTTGCGGTCGCAATGCGGTGACGGCGATCTTGTCTGTCGCACCGGCGAGGATGAGTTCAACCTCGTCTGCACCGTCGCGGACGGGCCGGCCCTTCGCAATCGTGCCGAAACCGTGCGCCGTGCCGTGTGCCGGCCGCTGCAGTGGCAGGGGCAGTCCGTTCAGGTCAGCGCATCCATCGGGGTCTGCCTCGCGGACGGGACGGGCGACACGGGCGAGGATCTCATACAACGTGGCGAAATCGCGCTGGAGGTGTCCAAGACGCGCGGACGTGGCTGTGTCGTGCACTACACCGACGATATGGGGCGCGCACAACGCATCCGGCAGCAACTGGAGCAGGACCTTGAACAGGCGGTGCGCGCGGATCAGTTCGAGGTGCATCTGCAGCCGCAACTCAGCCTGTCCGGTGACAGGATCTGCGGATGCGAGGCACTGATAAGGTGGCGACACCCGCGCCGGGGCGTGCTAAGCCCCGCGGACTTCATGGAGGCGGCGGGCCGGCAGGGCTTCGTGGCCGAGATCGATCACCTGTCGATGACAAAGGCCCTTGACGCACTGAAATCGCTGCACGCGGCGGGCTTCGACCATCTGACCATGTCGATCAACGTCTCGGCCGCGGGTCTTGCGGATCCCGATTATCCCGACCGGCTTGACCGGGCGTTGCAGGCGCGCGGGCTTCGGCCCGATCGGATCTGCGTCGAACTGCTGGAGACGACGATCCTTGACGGGTCCGGACCGGATGTGGAGACCGCCATCCTGCGTCTCAAACGGCTCGGAGTGCGCGTCGCACTCGATGATTTCGGCACCGGCTATGCGGGCGTCGCGCATATGGCAAGCATGGACGTGGATGAGATCAAGCTCGACCGCTCGATGGTCGCGCGGCTCGATCACGACCCGCGCAATCGCGTTGTGGTGCGTGGCATCATCCGGCTGTGCCGCATGTTGCAGATGGTTGTCGTAGCTGAAGGGGTCGAGACGATGGGACAACTGCGCATGCTGCGGCGCGCCGGATGTCCTGTGATCCAGGGGTTCGGTCTTGCACGTCCCATGCCGCTGGCGTCGCTGCTGGACTGGCTGCCGCAATATGCGGCCGCGCCGCGCCTGCGCGACGCTGTGCGCTGACCATTGCCCCTGCCATCGCGGGGCGTTATCAGATCGCTCAATCATCCACACCGGAGCGGAGCGGCACAGACATGGCAGCCCATCAATATGTTTACCACATGCAGAACGCATCCAAGGCCGTGACATACTTTGGTAAAGCTGAAAAGGTACTCACCCGCATTCCCCAAGTAGTCCGCTGATTTCGCTGTCCTGAGCTTGGTATTTCGTATATAAATCATGGTGTTGATAG
>NZ_JBPBBB010000006.1:0-156806 GCF_050896375.1 Roseovarius tibetensis | reverse complement strand
CAATATCGGACACTTTGACAACGAGATCCAGGTGGCCAACCTCAAGAACCACAAATGGACCAACATCAAGGACCAGGCGGACATGATCGAGCTGCCCTCGGGCAACCGCATCATCCTGCTGTCCGAAGGCCGCCTGCTGAACCTCGGCAACGCGACGGGGCATCCCAGCTTCGTGATGTCGGCGTCGTTCACCAACCAGGTGCTGGCGCAGATGGAGTTGTGGAGCAAGGGCGAGGACTACGACAACAAGGTCTACGTGCTGCCCAAGCATCTCGACGAAAAGGTCGCCCGCCTGCATCTCGACCGCATCGGCGTCCGCCTGACCGAACTCGCCCCCGACCAGGCCGCCTATATCGGCGTCAAACCCGAAGGCCCCTTCAAACCCGATCAGTACAGATATTGAGAGGCATGTCATGAACAAGCACACACCGCATATCGTGGGCGTCGGTAACGCGCTGGTCGATGTGGTCGCGGCGGTCACCCCCGAGGTGATCGCGCGCCACGGCCTCGAGACCGGTGGCATGTATCTGGTCGATGCCGCCGCCGCCCAATCGCTCTTCGAAGAGGTCGGGCCCGGCGTGCGTCAATCAGGGGGGTCGGTGGCCAATTCCATCGCACATCTCGCCGATCTGGGCGTGGCGGGCACATATCTGGGCAAGACGGCCCAAGATGACCTCGGCCGCACCTTCGCAGAGGAAATGCGCGCCATGGGCATCGATGCGCCGATCGTGCCGGGGTCGGCAAGCGAGACGGGGACCGGGCGATGCGTCGTGCTGGTCACGCCCGACGGCGAACGGACGATGAGCACGTATCTCGGGGCGGCGGTGACGCTGAAGCCGTCCGACCTGACCGACGTGATGCCAGAGCGTTTCGATACGCTTTTCGTCGAGGGATACCTGTGGGACGCGCCGCAGGGTGCGGCGGTGATCGAAACCGCTGCGCAGGCCGCGAAGGCGGTCGGGGCGAAGGTCGCGATGACGCCGTCGGATGCCGGCTGCGTCGAGCGCAACCGCGACGTGATGCTGAACTTCATCGCGCAGCACGCCGACATCCTGATCGGCAACCACGTCGAGATCGGCGCGCTGGCGGGCCAGACCGATACCGAGGCCGCGATGGACTGGGCCCTGTGCCATGTCGGCATCGCCGCCGTGACCGAGCACGAAAAGGGCGCGCTGGTGGCCGACGAGACGGGCCGTTACCATGTGGACGCGGTCGTGGTGCCAAAGGTGCTGGATACCACTGGCGCGGGCGATGCGTTCGCCAGCGGCTTTCTGGGGGGACTTGCCCAGGGTCGCCCCGTGGCCGAGGCCGGGCGCATGGGTGCGGAATGCGCGGCGCGCGTCCTGGGGCATTACGGCGCACGAGACGGCGCTGCGGCACGGGCGATTTCGATCCCTGCCGCGTGACAGTCTGTTCCGGGGCATCCATGCGGTGCCCCGGGATCACGGCCCGCGAATCGTGGTGCCGGACCGGTCGCGATCTGCGGCCACACCCGATCTTTCCCGAAACATCCCGTATCGACTGAACCCTTGCGGCGCGGCCTCTCGGTTGCCGCTGCGTCAACATTGCAGCAGAAATGTCTTGCAATGAGACGGAATGACCCGCCAAGGTGTAGTAAAAAGATGGGACCGTGCCGTGCTGATCGTGCCGGGCGGCGGAATTCGGGAAAATCATTATGTCGATGCCGTTCACGTCAAGGGATGCCGATAGTCTTCCGCATATTCCGTTGAACAGGGGATTTCGGCGACGGTTGCGGCGGCGTGACAGTGCGCGCTACGAGCGTTTGAAAGAGGCCGCGTGGCGCATGCGGCTCGACCCGCTGGAGCCGCGCGTCCTTCTGAGTGCCGACCCGCTGACCATCATCGCCAACGATCTCGACGATGATGGCACGGTCGATACGGACGCCACCGGTGAACTGACCGTTCGGATCTTCGAGGAAGACGACGGGACGAACTGGGTTCAGAAGGCAGAGATCGTCTGGGCCGGTGGTGCCAAACAGGATTTCGCGATCGGCGGCAAGGACGGCTTCGAGATCCAGACCGGTATGGCCGATGACGACGTGTCGGTGATCTTCGATACGTCCTTTGCCAATGCCGGCGGTGATTTCGGGGTCGAGATCGACACCGGCGCGGGCGACGACACGCTGACCATCACGCGATTCGATACCGGCTTTTCCGGTGACATCACGCTCGTCGCCGAGACGATCACCATCGACGACACCGCCGCCGGCGGTGACGGCGTGATCGGGTCCGCCGGCGACCGGGTCGGCGACGTGACGCTGACTGCGAGCAGCGACGCCACAGTTACCGATGACGGCACCAATCAGACCGCGGCGGCGGCCGCCGCCATAAACATCAATGCCGACATATATGCGTCGGGCGCGATCACCGGACTGGCAGAGGCCGCGGTCGGAGAGACCACCGCGCCCCTCGATTTAAAAACACTGATCCAAGGAGCCACAACGCTTGAGCAAGGGGTGACGATCGACGTGCACGCGCATCTCAGCGTCGCGGATAATGTCACGCTGGACGGTGGCACGGTCAGCCTAGATGCCGAGACGCGGACCGATGTCACCATCGCGCCCGAACTGGCAGTCCTGAAGGAGCTGACGACCGACATCACGACAAAGGCCACCGTCACGGTGGGCGACGGCGCGACCCTGACCGCCAATGGGACCGGTTCGGCGCTATCCGTCGGGGCAATGACCGACACGGATGTCACGGTCGATTTGAAAGCTGGCGCCGGGTTCCTCTCGGGCAATGTGTCAGAGCTTTTGTCAGGGGCGAGTGAGGACACGCTGAGCGATTACAGCGCGCTGCTGTCCACGATCAACCTCGACCGGGTGACATCCGTGGATATCGGCGCGGCGGGTGGCGCCACGACGCAGATGAACGCCGCGAATGGCGTCGCGCGCGTCACGTCCCTAACGGGCGGCGATATCCTCAACACCGTGACGTCGAACCTGTTCGGGCTGGCGACGACGGCGTTCACCAAAGACGCCAACGCCATAACGATGAGCGACACCACGCTGACGGCCGGCACAGCCGCGATCACCGCGCGATCGGACACGCTGGTCGCCACCGGCGCCAAGATCGCCACGAATACCCTCGGTGCGGGCGGGGTCACGGTGGATATCACCGGATCGGACCTGACCACGACCGGGGCGTCGCAGGATCTGCTGGACGCCCACGGCAACGCGGTGCGCGATTCCATGGGGCGCGTGCTGTCGGCGGCGCTATCGGTGCGTGCGGTGGATGCCAGCACCTTCAGCGCGCTGGCCTCCAGCGTCGATATCGACGCGAACGACAAGGTCCATGTCAAGAAGCTGGATCTGGAATATGCGAGTGCGATCAACCGGGTTCACCGCGATGTGTCGGTCACGCTGACCGGCACCGACCTGACCGCGGAGAATGATGGCGATATCGTCGTGCAGGCGGCCTCGGACGCGCAGATCCTTGTCGAGGCGCGCAAGCTGCAATCGGAGGATCGCGCACCCTTGGGTGGCGTCAATTCGCAACCCGCCTACGAGATCGGGGGCACGCTGGCGGTCAACGAGATCACCGGCGAGGTTGCGACGCGGATGACAGGCGGCAAGGTCACTGGCGCTGATGTCAGCCTCGATGCGCGCAACGATCTCGTCGTGGACGCGGTGACCGAGGCGGGCGCGGGCATTTCCGGCACCGAGGGGGCGTCGTTCGGCCTGTCGGTCGCATTCAACATGCTTGGCTACGATGTCGGCGAGGACAGCGACAATTTCGGCGAGATGTTCGGCAACTGGCTGCTGGCGGGCGTCGACACGATCCTTGGTGAGGATTTCGGCGGGCTCAACGAATCGCCACTGGCGACAGAGGCGTTGGCGACCGGCGTCATCATCATGGCCACCGGCCATCTGAGCGTGGCGGCGCGCGGCGGGATGATCCTAAACAGCACGGTGTCCAATACCACGCGGGTCAATGCCAACAGCGCGTTCCGCGACACGTCGGGCGCGTCGGCGGGGTTCATCCTGTCCAACAACAAGGTCGCGACATCGACGAAGGCGCAGATCCTCGGTGACGATGCTAACAACTATCCGTCGGGCGACGAGATCAGCGCCGGAACCCTTGGCGTGATCGCCCACGACGATCAGCAGATCGGCGCGAACACACTCATCACGTCAAGCGCCTCGGCCTCCACCCAGTTGGGGCTGGGGGCGCTGGACGACGCGATCGGCGATTACGCGCCGGCCGATTACCGCGTCGGTCCGGATGAAAACGGCGATCTTGCGCTGTTCGAGGACGGGTCGCGGCCCATGCCGTGGCTGCCGCCCGAGTTGATCAAGCTTTCCGACAGGGCGGTCGATCTGGCGTTCGGCGACCGGGTCATGGTCCTGCCCAATATCACCGGTGCGCAATCCGGCACACCGGGCACGGTGTACAAGTACATGGGCACCGACGGGGCCGGGTTGGAGCTTGACCTCGACGCGCTCGACGCGCTCGACTTCGACGACACGACGCTGTGGCAGCCGCAGCTCGAGACCGAGATCACGCCGGCCGGCAAGAGCTTCACGAATTCCGACACCAACGCGTTCGGCGGCATGATCGTACGTAACGAGGTGCAGGGTGCAGCAGAGGCACGGGTCGCCGACCAGACGGTCACAGTAACCGGCGATCCGGCGGATGGCGCGGCGATGACCGTACAGGCGATCCAGGGCACCGATTTCATTGCCCAAGGTGACCTGACGATCATCAGTTCCGGCGGCAACAGCCTGACCGGTGGCGGCACCACGCTGGCCGCCGGTGGGGCGCTGGTCGTCAATACGGTCAACGCGACCGCCACCGCGGACGTGCGCGACAGCGACACCACGGTCGCGGGCGCGCTCGAGGTCAATGCCCGCAACGAAACCGTTCTCGATGCGACGCTCAACTCGGCACTTTCCACCGGGTCCGAGGCCGCTGGCGTGCTGGTGGCGTTCAACACCGTCGGCTATGCGCCGCAGAACCTGCTGTTCCAGACGCTGGATGCGCTGATCGGAACCGATATCGGTCCGCGCACGTCCGCCGACACGACGGCGACGATTTCCGGCGGCACGGTCGAGGCCGGTGCGGTCTCGGTGACCGCCGACAACGTGGCCCGGATCGAGGCGGTGATCGACAGCGATGTCAGTTCCGCCGCGTCGGCCTTCAAGGGTGCGGGCGGTTACGCGGCGCAGGGTGTGCTGGCGTCGAACATGCTGGCCGGGGCGGCGGTCGCGGAAATCCGTGACGGCGCCGATATCACGGCGACGGCAGGTGACGTGGCTGTGGCAGCACGCGATGTCGTGACGCTGAATTCCACCACCGCGCTTGGCAGTTCGCAAAGCACCTCGAACGACTTGTTCCTCGGGATGGTCAATGACCTCGCCCGCAACCTTCTGGACAGCTACGATTACACGACCGCGTCAGGCACCGTGGACCTTGTCTATGGTGACGTGGTGCTGGTGGCCGATCCGGGCGGCGACGGGCCGGACCGGTTCTTCAAGTTTGTAGGCGACGCGGCCAACGGGTTCGACCTGTCGGCCCTGTCGGGCGTTTATGCGCCCGACAACCGCGGCGGGTCCGGTTGGCGGGGCGGGCTTCCTGCCGGCGATCTCGACAACGCGACGGCCTTCACGGATGTCTGGAAAGAGGTCAACGAGACGACCATCATCCCGCCCGGCGTCGCGCGGGCAATCTCGTCAAAGCTGGGGTTCGAGGGCAGCGGATCAAAGGCATACGCGGTTCTCATCACCCGCAACGAGGCTGAGGGCGGCGCGCACGCGGCGATCACCGATGCCACCGTCAGCGCCACCGACGACATCACGATCACCGCCCGCGAAACGGCAACGCTGACCGCCCGCGAATCCAGCCAGGTCGCCGCCAAGGAAGGCTTTGGCGGGGCCGCCGCGACCAACACGCTGCTGTCCAAGGCACGGGCCTATGCCGACAGCGCGACGCTGACCGCGGGTCAGGGCGACACCGCCACCACCAGCGATCCGGGCAGCGTGACCGTCGAGGCGTTCAACCTTGCCATAGCGGATACCCTCATAACCACCGAGATGTCCGCCAAGGCGGACGCGAAAAGCGTTCTTCTGTCGTTCAACGCGGTCGGTTTCGATGCCTCCAACATCTTCTTCCAGGCGCTCGACGCGGTGCTCGGCGCGTCATACCTGACAGACGCCAATCCCGCCGGCGCCGAGGCGTATCTTGCCGGGTCCGACGTGACGGCCGCCGGTGATGTCAGCGTGACCGCCACCAGCCGCGAGCATCGCGGCAGTCTGGCCGACGGCGTGACAGACGTTGCCGGCAACACGGACCCTGAGATCGCCGACCTCGCAAGCGCGGCCGAGCTGACGGCGCTGGCGCTGGATGATGCGGGCCGCGCCGATGCCGATATCGAGGACATCGAGGCCGACGCGGCCACGCGCGCGCTGCTGCGCGAGGCGATTGCGGCGCTTGAGGCGGCGCGCGGTGCCGATGCCATCGCGGTCGGGGACGCCGTCAATGTCGAGACGCTGGCCGGTGGTGCGCAGTGGTATGTCACCGACAGCAACGGCAACGTCTGGCAGGTGCTGTTCGAAGAGGGCGCGCTGGAGGTGTATCGCGCAAACCTGCTTGATGCGACGGTGGGCAACGACGCCACCGTGGGCGCCTCCAATGACCGTGTGCTGGTCGACCGTATGGTCAAGCAGGACCAGCGCGATAAGGCCCGGCAAGAAGGCAAAGAGGTCGAGGGCAAGCTGAAATACGGCTCGAACGCGGCCTCTGCCGGGGGCGTGCTGGCCAGCAATCGCATCGCCAGCGAAACGCGGGCCTGGATCGGTCCCGCGGTGGATCACACCAGCGGCGATACCGTGCGCGAGTTGCGCGACGGCACCATTGTGCGCGATGGCGAGACGCTTTACAAATATGTCGGCGGCGATGTCCTGACCCCCGCGCATAACACGACCACGGTCGCGGATTTCAACGCCGATGACGGCGATCCGGCGACCAATCTCGACCTCGAAAACGACACCACCATCCGGGTGATGCGCGATCTCTTTGCCGATGGTGCGTCGACGCTGATCGGCCAGATAGACGGTGGCCGGGTCCTGGAAGGGCTGGGCGCCGATGTCACGCCGATCGAGAATTTCATCGACCTGTTTGGCGAGGCAGAGCCGATCTTCGCCGCCGGGGATGTACTGCGCTACACCGGGCCGACGCTGACCCTGCCGGACGATCCCGACCTTGCGGACATCCTGACCGCGCTGGAATCGTTCATCATCGACAATCAGGGCGATTTCACCATCGAGAATCCGCCGATCGACCTGTCGGCCGAGGATTATTCCGACGCGTCCCGCTGGGATCAGGTCACGTCGGCCAACCGGCCCACGGTCATGGCCACGCATGGCAGCGTCATGGTCGATGCCGTCGACCGCGCCAACCTGCGCGCCAACACCTCGCTCAAGGTGTCGGCGGTGGCGACCAACAATCTGGACCTGTTCAAAGGGCTGGTCGGCAAGCTTCAGCGGGACGATTACAGTTACACCACCTTCTCGGGCCAGCAGGACATCGCCGCGGGCGACGTGATCCGCGTCGGATCCAATGG
This sequence comes from Roseovarius tibetensis, assembly GCF_050896375.1. Lineage (NCBI taxonomy): Bacteria > Pseudomonadati > Pseudomonadota > Alphaproteobacteria > Rhodobacterales > Roseobacteraceae > Roseovarius > Roseovarius tibetensis. The sequence continues at coordinate 149,225 of NZ_JBPBBB010000006.1, read as the reverse complement.
CGGGGCGGATGAGGGCACGTATTTCCGCGCGCAGCAGAATATGCAGTGCGTAACCCTCGACGGAAGCTTTGATTTTTCCGATCCATCGATGTTCACCAAACTGGTGGACGAGCCCGACCTCGCCGACACGTTTTTTCCCGATGTCGGCAATCTGGCCGATTCCGACTCCAAGGCGTTTGGCGGGGTGGTCACGACCAACGACGTGCGCGGCGGGGTCGAGGCCAGCATCGAAGAGGTCAACGTGACCGCCGGGAACGGCAATGTCAGCGTGACCGCCGATGCCAATGCCACGCTTCTGTCGCGGATGACGTCCGAGGTCATCAGCTCGGGCGGCTCGGCCTGGGGCACCGGCGATTCGGTCGCGCGCAACCTCGCCGTGGCGACCAACACCGTGCAGAACTCTGCCATGGCCGAGATCCGGCGCGCCGAGGTCACGGCGCTCGATCCCGACGGTGCTGGCACTGGCGACGTGACCGTCGCGGCGTTCCAGCGGTCGATCTTCGATGCGACGGCCTCCACCAGCGGTCAGACCGGGGACGAGACGCAGACGCTGACGCTGGCGTTCAACACGCTGGGATACAAGACGTCGAACCTGCTGTTCAACGCGGTCGAGGCGCTGATCGCCGATCCGGGCTTCAACCGGCTTGTCGATCCCGAGAACCCGGCGCAGGCGCGGGCGGCGATCGTATCGGGTACGGTCGACTCCGCCGGCGATGTGGCGGTCACGGCGCAATCCGACGGTCTTTTGAACGCGACGGTCGCCAACAGCGCCAATTCCGAGGCCGGCGCGCTGGTCGATGCGGGCGGCAAGGCGTTCGGCCTCGTGCTGGCCTCGAACAAGGTTCTGGGCGCGGCCGAGGCGATCATCGACAATTCCGACCTGTCGGGGGCCGCGAAGCGCGTCGATGCCGGGGGCGATATCGCCGTCACCGCCACCGATACGCAACGCCATTTCGCCAACAGCACGCTGACCGTCAGCAGCACGACCGTCAACGATGGCGGGGCTGCAGTTCTGCAGGAAACCGTCAACGACCTCGTCCCGTTCGTCGACTGGCGGCAGACCGGCGGGCAGCAGGACGTGGCGCTGCGCTTTGGCCACCTAGTCGAGACCACGGGTGGCGATCTTTACCGCTACATGGGCAACCCGGACGAGGATCCGGCGACCGGCAAGGTGCCGACAACCGACCTTGGCGCCGCGGATTTCACCAAGACCAACCTGTGGAAGCCGTTCACGCCGACGCAGGCAATCCCACAGGGGCTGAACGTCACCGACAGCGACAGCTCGGCGCTCGGCTTCATGTTCGTCTACAACACGCTTGCAGGCGATGCAGTGGCCGAGGTGCGTGGCGCTACGCTGGATGCGGGCGGCGACATCACGGTGGACGCGGCCCTCGACAGCCAGATGCGCGCGATAACCGATGCTGCGGTGTCGTCCTCGGGCGGCAGTGTTTTCGGCGAAGGCACGAGCGAGGCGATCGGCGGTATCGTCGCCACCAACGTGCTGTCTGGCGACGCCACGGCACGGGTGCGCGACGCGGACCTCACGGCGGGGTCGGATATCGACGTCACCGCGCAGAATTCCGTCACCATGACCGCGATCACGCGCGCGAATGTCGTGACCGGCGATACCGGCGCGAATGTCGTGCTGGCTTTCAACAGCATCGGTTACCAGCCGACCAACATTCTGTCGAACATCGTCAACGCGCTGTCGGGCGACGCCACCCTCGCCGACCCCGAGGACGAGGTGCCGGTCGAGGCGCGCGCGACGCTGGAGAACGTACGCGCGAATGCCGGCGGCGAGATTCATGTCGACGCGCTGAACATCGCCACGCTCGACGCGACGGTCACCAATGTCACCGAAAGCGCCGCGGCGGCCTTCGGAGATGCCAGCGGCAAGGCCATCGGCATCGTCCTGTCTCTCAACAAGGTTGCGGCGGGGGCCCATGCAGAGGTCGGTGGGTATCATTCCGTCGATGACGGCGCGGTCGATATCGCGCAAGGCGACCTCGTGGTTGCGCCGGACGGCACCGTCTACGAGCGCACCGGGGCAGAGCTGGGTGACGTGACGGTCGCGGGGCTGGATTTCACCGCGGGCGGCTGGTCGGAAAAGACCGACGGCAAGAGTGCGATCAACGATCTGGACGCCGTGCGCGGTATCCGCGTGACCGCACGTGACGCTGCGTCCATCGACGCCGAGAACACGATGGAGCAGACCAGCACCGTCACCAACGATGGCGGGCTTTCGGTCATCACGGGCACGCTGGACACGTTCCTCAAGGATTACGCCTATACCGACGCCTCGGGCGAGCAGACGGTGCGCAAGGGCACGCAGGTGCTGGATACCACCGGGTCCGAGGACACCGTCTACCGTTACGTGGGGGACAGCCCCGCGCAACTGGATATGGGCAACACCACCTTCGCGGGGAATTCGGACTGGATCGCGGTCGTGGGCTTTGGCGACGCGCTTTCGTATGTTCCCAACAGCGTGACCAACGTCACCGCGTCCGATAGCCTGGCCGTGGGTATGCTGTTCGCCGTCAACGAGGTCGACAGCGATGTCACCGCCACGCTGACCGGCGCCGACGTGAATGTCACCGATGGCCATGTCTGGGTCGATGCGGTCGAGGACGCGACCATCGAGGCGCAGAACACCGGCACGGTCAAGACCGATGGAGGGTCGGTTCTGGCCGGAGGCAGTTCCAGCCAGGCGTTCAATTTCAACATCGTCACAAACAACGTGCTGGCCGGGGCCGAGGCACGCGTCGCCGACGCGGTGATGGTCGCGGGCAATTCCAACGACACCAACGATCCGGTCGCGGATGCCGTGGTCGTCTTCACCGACAAGGATGGCCAGACCGTTGCCGAAACGCCGCGCCCCGGCGACGGCACCGTCGATGTCAGCGCCGACACGACCGCGACGATCACGTCGCGGGTGGACACCACGACCACCGCCTTCGGCGACTCCGAGACGACGGCGGTCGGCGGCACGATCGCCTTCAACTCTGTCGGCTATGCCGGGCAGAACCTGCTGTTCAATCTTGCCGATATCGCCATCGGGCTGGTCGATACGGATGGCAGTTCCAACATCGCAACCGTCGATCCGGCCCGTGCCGCCGCAGTGGTGGCGCGCAGCGACGTGTCGGGCGCTCAGGGCGTGCGCGTCGCAGGCACCTCGAATGCCGAGATCGACTCGCGGATCGTCAACAGTTCGACCGCCGCCGGGCTGACGGTGGCCGACAGCGCGCAGAACGTGTCGGTCGGCGCGGTGATCGCGATGAACCGCACCGCGTCCGAGGCGTCGGCGTTGGTGCAGGATGGCGGTCTCGTCGAAAGCACGGGCGGCGACATCACGGTCAAGGCCGGCGACACCTCCGAGATCACGTCGGAAATCGAGACCTCCTCGATGTCCGCCGCGCTGAGCAAGGGCGGCGCGCGCAACGTGGCCCTCGCGGCGACCTTCGCGCGCAACGACATCACGTCCGATGTGGCGGCGCGGGTCCTGGGCACGGACCTGTCGGCGCAGGGCGCCGTCAGCGTCGAGGCCGACCGCGCGGCGGTAATGACCGCCACCGGCACCGCGACCGCCATCGTCCTGACCGCAACCGCCGGTGGTGGGGGCGGCGGCAATGACACCAGCGTCTCGGGCGGTGGTGTGATCGCCGTGAATCGCGTGCGCGGCAGCACCGTGGCGGGGATTTCCGGGGCGGACATAGACGCCGGGCGCGTTGACGTGGACGCAAACAGCAGCAGCCGGATCGACGCCGATGTCGTCGCGGTCAGCGGCACGCTGAGCGTCAGCCTCAGCGGCAAGGGCAACGCGGTCAGCATCGGGGTGGTCTATGTCGAGAATTATATCGGCTTTGACGAGCCCGAGGTCACGCTGCCCGCAGGGGCCACGGTGCACGACGCCTATGTCGCCCCCGGCGGCGACGCAACGCTGCTGACCACCGTCAATACCGGCGATTACGTCCGCATCAACGGCTACAGGCCCGGTGCGGGGCAGGTCTACAAATATGTCGGCGACGGCCCGCGCCAGACGCTCGACCTCGACGGCGATCCGGTGCCGAATGGCGTGGACCTGTCGCTGGAGAATTACGCGGACAGCCAGCTGTGGGAACGTCAGGGCATCCAGAAAGTGTCGGACGCGGGCACGCAGGCCTTCCTGAACGATGTGCAGATCGCAGATCAGGCCGGTGACACGCCCCCCGACGCGGTGTCGGTCACGGCGGCCTCGGCGCAGTCGATCACCGCCACCTCGGCGGCGGTCGCGGCGGCACTGGCCGGGTCGGCCAAGGGCGCGGTCTCTGTCGCGGCCGGGGCGGTGGCGGCGCGCAACCGGATCGCCGCCGATGCCGACGCGGCGATCACCGGGGCGGCGACCGACATCACGGCAGGCACCATCACGGTGGATGCCTCGGATTCCAGCGTCATCGACGCGACAACCGCGGGGGCGGCCGTGGCGGCCGCTGTATCCGGCAAATCCGCCGTCGCCGTCGGCATCGGTCTGTCGCTGGCCTTCAACGAGGTCGAGAACGACGTCTCGGCCCGGATCGAGGGTGCGGATGTCACCGCGACGGGTGCCACCGCTGATGGGGATGGCGTCCTGGTCAAGGCGCGTGTCGCGCCGCCCGAGAGCGTGACCGCCAGCCTGACCAGCGTAACCGCAGGCGCGCTCGACGATGCCACGAAAACCGACACAGTCGCTGGCGACGCCGCCAATATCGGATCGCCGGTCACCGCGGCCGCTCTTACCGCCGCCGCCGAACTGGACACCGTCGAAGGCGACGGTGTCGATATCGGCGCGCCGCTCGGCCGGGCGCAGCTGGACGACCTGACGCGCTACGGCGAGGACAATGCCGACGAGGCCGCCGACCGCACGCGCATGGCCGCGCTCGTATCGGCCCTCGATACCGCGCTGGCGGCCAATGATGCGCCTCTGGTGGCCGATCTCATCGCCTCGGACGGCGGTCTCGTGCCGGGGGATTACGACAAGCTGACACTGCTTGCCGAGGGCCGGGGCTGGGTTCTGCTCGACCCGACGGGGCGCAGCTTCGATCTTGTCGTGACCGGGGGCACGCTCAAAGTCAGCTATACCTCGGTGTCCAAGCCCGACCGCGACGCGGATCGCAATACGCTGAAGGCGCTTGTCGGGGCCCTCGATGCCGAGCTTGCCAGTGCGGAGGCCGCGTCGATCAAAAGCACGATCGCGTCGGGTGCCACGGCGACGGATGCGGACTATGATGCGCTGCGCCTGCTGGTTGCCGATAGCGGCGGTTGGACCCTGATCGACGGCGACGGGCGTGCCTTCGATCTGGCGCAGGACGGTGGCAACCTTGCCGTCACTTACCAGGTTGTCGAAAAGGCCGACCGCGATGCCGATCGCGCCACGCTGAAGGCGGTGGTCGCGGCGCTGGATCCCCAGCTTCTGGCTGCAGGTGTGCAGACCATCGAAGGCACCATTGCCGACGGGACCGCGGCGACGGATGCCGAGTACGACAAATTGCGGCTGTCGCAATCCGCAGACCGCCAGGATTGGGTGCTGGTCGACGGGTCCGGCCGAGCCTTCAGCCTGTCGCTGGACGGCGATCAGCTGACGGCGGACACGATGACCATCAATGCCCTGACGGTCGCGGCCTCGGCCGCGGTCGGGCTGGGCAAGACCGGCGTCGCGGTCGCGGCGTCGGGGGCTTCCGGCCAGAACGTGATCCTGTCGACCACCAAGGCGCATGTCAGCGCCGCCGACATCACCGCCCAGACCGGCGACATCACCGTCGATGCCCTCAACGAGGGCTCGATCAACGCCATGGTGCTGTCGGTCGCGCTTGGAGTGGGTGGCGGCAAGACCGGTGTCGGCGTCGCGATCGGCGCCGCCATTGCACAGAACCTGATCGGCGAGACCGCTGGCGGGACGGCGCAGCCCGTGGCGACCACCGCGCTGGTCGAGGACAGCCGACTGCGCGCTGAGAACGGCGCGATCTCGGTCACCGCGACCTCGGATCAGGCAATAAACGCGCTGAGCGCGGCGGGGTCCGTGGCCATTGGCGCAGGCTCCACCGGGGTGGCCGTGGCCGGGTCGGGCGTGTTCATCAATAACGTCATCAACGCCGACACCACTGCGGCAATCACCGGCCACCTTGCCGGTCTTGACGCCGCAACCCCGTCGATCGACGGCGGCAGCGTGACGGTCGAGGCGAAAACCAAATCCGAGATCCGCGCGGCAGCGGCCACTGCGGCCATCGCGGCGGGCTTCGGCTCGACCGGGGTCGCGGTGTCGATCAGTGCCAGTGTGGCGCGCAACGACATCTCCGGCACGACCGACGCCAAGATCGAGAATGTGGGCGCCGGTGGCGTGCAGGCGGCCGATGGCGACGTCAAGGTCAGTGCCGACGACGCGGCCCGGATCGCCGCGCTCAGCGCGGCCGCGTCCTTTGCCGCGGGCTTTGGCTCGACCGGTATCGCGGTGTCGGGGGCGGGCGCGCTTGCCTTCAACAAGACCGCCAACGGCGCGCGTGCAACAATCCTGAACAGCGACATCGTGACGGATAACGGCGCGCTGGATGTGCTGGCCACCAGCACCGGCGAGGTGCGCGCGGGGATCGCCGCCGCGGCGCTGTCGGTCGCAGGCGGGTCCACCGGGGTCGGCGTTGCCATCGGGATCGGCTATGCCAGCAACATGATCGGCTGGGAGTTCGGCACAGCCACCGCCGATTTCACCAGCGGCCAGACGCTGGATTACAAGACCCTCGGGACCGGCAACACGGTGCGCGTGGAAGAGGGTGTCTATGCCGGGCGGACCTATGAATTCATCGGCAGTACAGACAGTTATCCCAATTTCTACACCTCTGCCGATAGCGGTGTCGATATCGCCAAGGGCGATCTGGTGCGGGCGGATGACGGGACCTTCTTCGAGCGTACCGGCAACGCGGTCGAGGATGTCGATGTCGCCAGCCTGGTTTTCGGCAGCGGCTGGGAAGAGGCCCCGGACCCCACCAAGCTGGGCCCGAATTCCGACACGAGCGGTCCGAATGATCCCCTGGTGCCTGACGGGAAGATAACCACCGACGACAAGGTCGTATTGTCGCAGGCCGATTACGCCAACAAGGAACGCTGGCGCGAGGTCAATCTCGTGCGCCCCGACACCTCGGGCGCGCGGGTCGAGGCGTCGATCACCGACAGCAGCCTCGATATCGCGGGTGCGGTCACGGTCAATGCCGCCGCCCGACAGACCATCGAAAGCGCGAACCTCGCCGTAGCCGCCGCCGTTGCGGGGGGCAGCGTGGGGGTTGCCGTGTCGGGCTCTGCCTCGGTCTCGGAAAGCCGCGTGGCAAGCGACGTGACCGCCTTCATCGACGGGTCGGGCGTGGATGGCATCAGCGCCGAGACGATCACGGTAAGCGCCGGGGACGACAGCCAGATCAATTCGGCCAACATCGCGGCCGCCATCGCGGCGGGTTTTGGCGCGACGGGCGCGGCCGTCTCCATCGGCGTTTCGCTGGGGTTCAACACCGTCGCGAACGATGTGTCGGCTTTCATCGTGAATGCCGACGATGTCGTCACCACCGGAATGACGGCAGATGGCGACGGCGTGCGCGTGGCCGCGCAGACCGCCGCCGCCAACGGGCCGCTTGGGATGGGCACGTCTGCCACGTTGGGAAATGATCTCGACAACGTCGATCTGACCGCGATTGCCGTTCAACTCGCGGATGAACTCGGGCTGCCAAGTGTGACCCCACCTGTGGCCCTCGAAAATCTCCAGACCGTGGACCATCTGGCGAAATATCTTGACGATGCCGCCGGGACCGACATGGACGGATACGACGCGAGCGGCACGCGGGTCGACGATCCGGACCGCGAGGACGAGGTCGTGGAAGAGCGGATCAACGAAGATGATCTCGTGTCCGACCGCGCCTTCCTCGAGGTGCTCAAGGCGGCGCTGAGCGATCCCGCGCGCGGCGATCAGACGGTGGTCGGAAATCTTCGGCTGAGCATCATCAAGGACGGCTACTCCGAAGATGACGGAGCCCGCGATCCGGCCGGCCGCTGGCTGGTTGTGGACGAGGCGGGCAGCGCGTGGTCGCTGGCGATCGACGACACCGGCGATCTGGTCGCGCGGCGGTCCACGATCAACGCGATCTCGGGCGCGGCGTCCATCGCCGTGGGCGGCGGGGCCGTGGGTGTTGGCGTGGCCGGGGCTGGCGCGTTCGCGGTCAATTCCGTGCAATCGACGGTGCGCGCGCATATCGAGAACAGCAAGATCGACGTTCAGGCCGGCGATCTGGACGTGGTCGCGACCAGCTTTGCCGAGATCAACGCCGCCGTCGTTTCGACATCGCTTGCCGTGGGTGTCGGCAAAGTCGGCGTGGGTGTCGCCATCGGTGTGTCGGTGGCGCAGAATTACCTTGGCTATGACATCGACGGGTCGGATGCCGGCGGCACGGTGTCGGCCGAAATCGTAGACAGCACGCTGGACGTGGATGGTGCGGTGAACGTTCTGGCCAGTTCGGAAGGGGCGATCAACGCGGTGGTCTTCGCCGGCTCGGCGGCGGTCAGCGGCGGGCTTGTCGGCGTGGGTGTCGCGGGGTCCGGCGTCTATGCCGAGAACCTGATCGGCGGCGAGACGACGGCGGCGATCCGCATGGGGGCCGCGCAGACCGGTGATGATGACAAGAGCATCGACGCGGGCAGCGTGTCGGTCTCGGCGACCGATACCTCGTCCATCGACACCGCCGCGGGCGCACTGGCGCTGAGCCTCGGCCTGGGGGGCGTGGGGGTCGCGGTCTCGCTGGGTATCTCGATCGCCGAGAACGTCATCGACAACACCGTGGACGCGATGATCGTCGCCGATGATGGCGTGACCGGTGCCACCGGCGCGGTCGTGTCGCGCAACGGGGGCATATCGGTCACGGCGATGGACGATGCCACGATCCGGGCCATCAGCGCCGCCGCAGCCATCGCGATCAGCGGCGGCGGCGTGGGGGTTTCGGTGTCCGGCGCAGGCGCGGGCGCGGTGAACCGCATCCGCAACGCCACCAGCGCGCATGTCGAGGGCGTGTCGATGCTGGCGCCGGGACGCCTGACGGAGGTGCCGGGCGAGACCACGATCGCGCGCGACGGTATCAACAGCATCCTGTTCGACGAGACAGGGAACCTGGCGTCGCAATACGCAGGCGAGGATCTGTACGTTCAGTCACTGGACACGAACGGAAATCCGAGGTTTGACGTGACCGCCAATCCGTCCGGCAACGGGTTTATCTACACGCCCATAATGGAGCAACTGACGGCGCAAAGCGCGGCCTCGCCCGGGCGCGTCGTCTATACCAGCGCGCCCATCGACACCAATGGCGATACCTTCGCCAAGGCGGGCTACGTGCCCTTCGAGGTGCCACTGCGCACGCAGGCCAGCGTTCCCGGACAGGCGATCACCGTTGCCGCCACGGGCGACGCGGTGATCGAGGCCGCCGTGATCTCGGCCGCAGCCTCGCTCGGGGTGGGCGGCGTTGGGGTCGGCATCGCCGTCGGATCGTCCTATGTCGAGAACGACATCGGCGCGGGCGACAGCACCGGGGTTTTCGCACGGGTTGTCGATGCGGACCTGACCGCGGCGTCGAATATCGACGTGACCGCGACCATGACATCGTCGATCGACGCGTTCGTCGCCTCGATGGCCGCCGCGATCACCGCGGGCGGTGTCGGCGTGTCCGGCGCCGGGGCGGGCGTGAACGCCATAAACGCCATAGATTATGCGGTGATCGCCACGGTCACCGATTCGGACCTGACGGCCGAGGGCACGGTCACCGTTCAGGCGACCGATGCGGCGACGATCGTATCTGACGTCAATTCGGCCGCGCTGTCGGTGTCTGTTGGCTATTTCGCGGCCTTCGCCGCAAGCATTTCCGTGTCGCTGGCCGAGAACACCATCGACAACACCGTGACCGCCGAGGTCGTGGATTCGGATGTCGAGGCCGGGGACATGGCCGTTCGTGCCAGCGACGACAGCACGGTCAGCGCGACATCGCGCGCCGCGGCGCTGTCGGCTGCGATCGGGCCGGGACTTGCGGCGTCGGGCGGCGGGGCGTTCGCGAATATCCGCACCACCAGCGAGGTGCGCGCCGCGATTTCCGGTGGCGGGGCGCAGGATCTCGTGGACGTTGCGGGCACGATCACCGTCAACGCCACGACAGAGGCGGATCTGACCGCGCGCGTCGATGTGCTGAGCGTGGCGGCGGGGCTGTTCGGTCTGGCGGCCGGCGGATCGGTCGCGACCATCAACACCCGCCCCGAGGCGGGCCGCACCAATGCCCATGCCAGCGTGGGCGGTGTCCGGGTCAAGGCCGGGGCGCTTGATATCGATTCCGTCTCGAAGATGCGGACCGATGCCGAAGTGCGCGGGATCACCGTCGCCACCACCGCCGCCATCGGCGTGAGCGAGGCCGAGGTCCTGACCGGCGCGGTCGTCACCGCCGATATCGGCGCGGGCGGTGACCTGATCGACGTGGGCACGCTATCGCTGGATGCCACGGCGCAGGGACCGGGGACCAATGGTGACGGCATCTCGTCGCGGGTCAAGGCGCAGGCGTCGGGTGGCGGTATCCTGATCGGGGTCCAGTCGGCGAACGCCGTCGCCGACAACACCGACACCGTGACCGCCGACATCGTCGATGGCGCATTGATCGAGGCCGGTGATCTGTCGATCGGCGCCTCTTCGACCACCCGTCAGGAGACCGAGGCGCAGGCGGCGTCCGCAGGGCTGATCGGCGTCGGCTCGGCCGATGCCAATTCCTCCACGGATGTCACCGTCAAGGCGCGGGTCGGCACGGGGACGGACATCACCGCAGACACCATGAGCGTGACCGCAGGCGGCAACAGCGACAACACGGCAAGCACACGCACCGGCGCGTACGGCTTTGCATCAGGGGCGGCCGCGCGGCCGGAAACCCACTCGACCGCTGATATCGACGCGATCATCGCGGATGCCACCGGCACCGGAACCGCAGCGGTCATCAACGTGGCCGACCTGTTCAAGATGTCGTCGACGCAGACCAGCAAGGTCAGTACCGAGGTCGACACCGAATCCTACGGCGCGATCGCCGGTGCGGGGGCGGATGCCGATAACGTGATCGACAGCGATGTGTACACCGAAGTCGGCAGCTATGCCCGCGTGACCGCGGGGCGGATGGATCTGGGCGCGTCGAACCGGCTGGATCGGCCCGGCCCCGGCAGCGGCAATGATATCGAGGCTGACACCGGCGGCGCGATATCGGGCGCGAGCGTCAACAGCCTGACACGGGTCAATTTCGACACCAACGTGATCTTCGATTCAAACTCCGAGACCAAGACGACCGACAATGACGGCGTGCTCAACGCCACTGTCCGCAACGAGATCGCCTATACCACCAAGGTGCGGCTGCTGACCGCGGGCGCGCTGTCCGGTGCGGGCTCCTACCTGACCTTCGATGGCGGGCTGGACGGCAACACAGCCCGCCTCAAGGGCGAGATCCTGGTCGCGGAGGATGCCGATGTGCATGCCGTCGGCGAGCTGGAGTTCGAGGTCTCGGGCAGTTACGACATCTACGTGCAATCCTATTCCGAGACCTACGGCGCGGGCACCGTGGCCATCGGCGATGCCTTCATCGACCTGTACCCCGACAACCGGATCACGGTTGAGGATGGCGCCAAGGTCCTGTCGGAACGCGACATGTTCATGTCCACCGGCACCGACCGCGACCTGACGCTGGAGGATGTGAACCTTGAGGCGCGCACGGACAATTTCGCGGGCTCGGCCATTCCGATCAACGATCTGGAGACGCGCGCGATCTATTTCGTCACCAATGTGATCGACGTGCAGGCCGGTGCGCTGGTCGAAAGCTATGGCAATATCGACCTCAACGCCGACGAGCTGGGTCTGGGGTCGGTGATCGGCATGGCCAAGGCCACCAACTGGGTCTCGGCGGTGGGTGACGCGATCGACAGCGCCTTCGGCGGCAACAACACCGAGACCGGGCCGGGCGAAGGGCTGGCCGATGCGCGCGGTCAGGTCATCAACAACGGGACCATTCGCACCGGCGAGCGCCGCGTGATGGAGCTTTATATCGACGATCTCGTCGATGACGGCAGCGAGACCGGGGCGCTGGTTTTCCGCATGCCGGGTGACGCGATCCCGTCCGACGCGCTGTATGACCGGGTCAGCACCGTCGACCCCGAGACGGGCGAGCTGCTGATCAAGGCAGAACTGGTCGAACAGGAGATCAAATCGTCGGGTCAGTTGGCGCTCGAACAGCTCAGGAAGAAGCTGCTGCAATACGGCACGGACGACAATGGCAACTTACTGGACCCCGCGACCAGCGATTTCGTCCGCGCCACATTGGAAGACATCACGCGGATCGAGAACCAGATGGTTGCGCAGGGCGAGGCGTCGCGTCAGGCCGACGGAACCGTCGTTCCGGTCAACCGCACGGATGTCGTGATCAAGATTGACGACATCTTCGCCTCGGCGGGCCGGGTCCGTGTGCTGACCGACCAGTTGCACGGCTCCGGGCAGTTCGACGTGCCGACCGACGTGACGGTACGGGTGATCAACGACACCACGGCCTCGATGGAGTTTGGCGACATCACCATCCCCGCGGTGAATGGCGGGCTGTTCTTCAACGGCACCGAGGTGACGAACGAAGATAGCATTTCCGACGTCAACGCGGCGATCCGGGAAGAGAACGAGCAGAGCGTCAGCAAGGACAACGCGCCGCTGGATTCCTCGGGGTTCATCGGCGATACCTTCCTGGGACGCGCGACAGTCATAACCCCGTCGCTGCAATTCTCGCCCGACAGCTTCGGCGACCAGAACGGGCCGCAGATCGACGTCCGGGTGACGAAGAATGTCCGCGAACCGGATGCAAGCTTTGATCCGAACGATATCGGCGGCATCATTCCGCCGGATCAGACGCTGACCTTCAAGGGCGATATATTCGCGCCGATGGCCAGCTTTGCCGTGTTCGGGCCGGAAGGGCCGAACGAAGTCAATGCTGTGTTCGAGGGTGACGTCTTCGTGCGGGACCAGATCGTCAACGTGGGCGGCACCATCGACATCGCGACCAAGGGCGACCTGCACGCGGCAGGCGATCCCTATGGCAAGTGGATCGAGTCGGGCCTGATCGGCAACGGCACGAGCGAGGCCGATACGGAAGACAACGAAGACTATGACAAATTCATCAAGGGCGATGGCGGCAGCACGGGCCAGTATTTCAACGACCGTACCGGCGAGGCGGAGACCGTCAACCTGAAGGCCAATCGCATCCTTCTGGAAGGTGGCTATGTCAACATCAACGGCACCATCCAGGCCGGCGAAGATACGTTCGACCTGACGCTGGACAACGGTGTCGCGATCGACATCCTGAATGCGATCATCACCGGGCGCGACATCCCGTCGATCGATTTGACGAATCGCGATTTCCTGCTGTCCTTCGACGTCGAAAGCCGCAGCCTGATCGTCACACCGATGGCGCCCGCCGGTGGCTATATCGATATCGAGGGGCGAATCACCAACACGCGCGAAGGCAATCTGATCGCGCATGCAGGCTATCCACGGATCTCGATCATAAACGAGATGTCCATCCTCGACGGCTTCGGTCTGACCATCGACGTGCGCGATCTCGATGTCAGCCGGCAGGGCGAGGGCACCATCATCCTCAAGGACAAGGGCCGCGGCGTGCGCGACGATGGCTCTGACCGGGCGCTTTTCTGGACGCGCTACGAGGTCGACGAGAATTTCCAGGTGCAGCGCACCGACGGGCTGATCAACCCGACCTTTACCGGCACCGACCTGATCAGCGGGGGGCGGGGCAGCAGCGAAGTCTCGGGTGGCATCAACGCCGAGGGCCGCATCGACCAAAGCGCCACCTACACGCCGCGCGACGGGTACCGCTATGGCTGGAAGGTGGGCGAAGGCTCGCGCGAGGAGATCATCCAGGAGGTCACGGAAAATTCCTGGCTGGGTATCGATTTCCTGATCCCGGACCTGACCGGGGTGCCGATCGTGGACAGCACTGTCCTGAGCCGTGAACTGATCCCGAATTCCAACTATTTCTTCCTCGATCCGAATGAGGGCGCGGCCTATACCTATAATTTCGAACGGCAGGTCACGCCGGGCGAGACCGAGCAGACGGGGTACGAACAGAACACGACCTGGTACGGCAAGACCTCGACCTGGCGGCAGTTCACCACGATCAACGACCGCAAGGATACGCACAGCCACACGATCGAGGCCGACCGCCAGATCGGCATCGATTTCATCGGGTATGACGAAGGGCGGATCACCGTGGATGCCGGCGGGGCCGATATCAAAGTCGGCGGCGCGCTGATCAACCCCACCGGGATAACCTCGCTGATCACCGACGGGCGGATCACCGGCAAGGCCGTCGCGGCGGATGGCGCGGCACCCTATGTCGGCGGGCGCATTGTGGTTCTGGACGGGCGCCGTGGTATCGGGTCCGAGGTGACACCGCTCGACATAAGGGTCGGGGTGGACGACCGTGCCCCGGCCACGGGCTCGGGCAATATCCCCGGCGAACCCGTGACGCTGGACGGGTCCGAGGAATTCGAGGACCCCGAAGAGGATACCGGCGGCGGCCCGCCCTTCCTCTTGGCCGACAGCCAGCTTGACGCGGTGTCGCGGGGGGCGATCCATCTCAACCAGACATTCGGCGATATCAAGCTGGGCACCATCGACAGCTCCAGCAGCTTCACCCTGTTCGGAACCACGATCGAGAGCCGCGACCAGGTGAACATCACGACCGAGGGCAGCCTGCTGCGCGCGGTCAATGACCTGACGACGGCAGCCACGATCGGATTCCTGGCAGACAGCACGGAGAACCGGATCGCGGCGACCGGCCACGAGGTGACCGGCGGGCAGATCGTGCTTCAGGCGAATACCGGGTCCATCGGGACCGAGGCGTCGCCCATCCTGCTGGATACCGGCGACCGGCGCGGTCACACGCTGACCGCACGTGCCGCCCTTGGCGATGTCCATGTTGTCGAGACCGCGGGCGATCTCAAGCTGTTCGAGGTGATCGGATCGGATACCGGCAAGATCGGCATCACCGTCAATGCCGGCGATCTGCTGGACGGCAACCAGATATTCTTCGAGGACGAACGCGCCAAGGCCGAACTTCTCGCCGGTGTCTGGAGCGACATGGAGCTTCTGGGCGACGAGGCCACGGAAACCGGCGGGGCGTTTGACAAGCTGGAAAAGGCGAAAGAGGCCAAGCGCAGTCAGAAGGAGCAGGATTACCTCGACTACTGGGCCGGGCGCGACCTGATCGACCTGAGCAACGACCCCGATGTCGCCGATATCCCGGACACTACGCTGGCGGATGTTCTGGACGGCTCTGCCGAACTGCCGATCACCCCGATCGAGCGTGACTCGCTGCTGGACAGGTACCGCGCAGAGGCGCCCGGCGGCACCGACCCCGACCAGTATGCGGCGCAACGTCTGGCAGAGCTGCGCGCGGCGCGCAGCATCGAATTCCGCGAATTGCACGCGTGGCTTCAGGACATTGGCGGCAATCTGACCGATCCGGCGAACCGCGTTGCGGCCGATGCGCTGGACGGGTTCGCGGCGCTCGATCTGACGCAGGCAGAGCTCGACAAGATCGAATCCGGCATCAAGATCTGGACCGAGGACGAGCTTCTCAACAGCATCGGGGGCGGCTTGCTGAAGCCCGTCACCGACACCACCACGACAATCGAGAACGCCAATATCCGCGGCGGTGACATCAACCTCGACGTGTCGTCGGGGCGTGTCGGGCGCACCGAGGGCGCGGTCACCGTGATCCTCGCCGATGGCACTCCGCTCACCCAGGAAGAGCGGCTGATCGTCGCCGCTGCGGAACGGTCGGATATCTTCTTTGTCATCAGCGCCTTTCAGGACGCCGAGGTGAACTTCGACGCCGCCAGCAACACCATGACACGCGTCGATGGCAGTAACTGGAACTCCGGTGTTGCTGACGACGACCAGAAACTGCGTGCGGGTCAGACGATCCAGGTGCAGGGCAATTCGGCCAACGCGACCGAGGACGAGCGGTATTACTCGATCAAGTCGGTCGATGGTGACACCATAACGTTCGATGAGACGGCGACAGTGTTCGCCAAGTCCGCGCTGAGCGTCGGGCGGTCCGAAATCGGTGTCGATGTCACGGTCTCGGCCATTGTCAACGACCCGCGCGGTGCAGTCTCGGATTCAGTCGTCGACATCACCAGCGCGAATACCATCACCCGCACCGATGGCGGCAGCTTCGTTGCCGACGGGCTGCAGGCCGGTGACACGATCCTGCTGTCCACGACACCGGCCTACACGGCCGCCGATCAGGACGCGCAGGTCGCGCTGCTCGAAGATAACGTCAATTCGGCCGATACCCTTTATACCATAGCGTCGGTGAGCGATGACGAGATCGTTCTTGAGGGAACGCCACTGACAACATCCGTGGGTCCGGACGCAGAGGGCGCCGTGACCGGCGTGACATTGCGGGTGGACGAATACGTGGCCCTCGCCGCGGTTCAGGTCCAGCAACGCGAAGATCTCGACATCGACGCGGGCGGCACGCTTTCGGTCTTGGCCAAGGGCGAAAGCTATATCGGCTCGGAAGAGAACGTCGTGCTGGGTACGATCGAGGTGGGTGACGGCACCGACGTGGACGGCCAGCTTCGGATCAAGACCAGCGGCAACATCATCAATGGCGGCGGTCGGGCCTCTGACGGCGCGAATATCGATGCCAAGGATCTGATCCTCGAAAGCGGGCAGGGCGGCATCGGACGACAGGCGGACGGCAGCGATCCCGAGAACCGTATCCTGATGGATCTCGCGGATAATGGCAGCGTGACCGCACGGGCCCAGGACGATATCCTGCTGACCGAGATTGCCGGCGACATGCGCGTGGCCACGATCTTTTCCGGTGGCGGCGATGTCGATCTCGTGGCGGCGTCCGGGTCGATCATCGACGTGATCGCTTCAACGTTTGTCAATATCGAGGCCGTCAACATCACCCTGGGTGCCTCTGGCAGCATTGGCAGCGAAGGCAACGACCTGGAGATCGAGGCGCGGGGTGCAGGCACGCTGACCGCGACGGCGGCGGGCGACATCTACATCTTCGAGGCGGGCGATTCGGTGCTTGGCGCTGTGATGAACATCGCTCAGGTCACCTCGACGGGGGGTGCGGGCACCTTTGTGCGCCTGACGGCAGAGCCGGGGATGCGCGATGACCCGAACGATGCCGGACCCAACGTGATCGGCCACAGCGTCAAGCTGGTCTCGATCCAGGACACGATCGGCGAACTGACCAATTTCATCGACATCGACACCACCGGTGGCGTCTTCAACGCAAATGCCCTGCAAGGCGACATTCATGTGCGCGAGACGGCCGATGACATGGCGCTGGACGTGGCGCAAAGCGGGTCCACGGGCACCGTCTACCTGACGGCGAGCACCGGAAGCATTCTCAACGCGAGCGGCACATCCGCCGCGGTGGCGGCCTTCGGTGCGGCCAACATCGTCGCGGGGCGTGCGGTTCTGGTCGCGCAAGGCTCCATCGGGGCCGACAATCGCAGACTTGCCACCCGGATCGACTCAATCCAGTCAGTGTCGCGGGATCTTGGCACCTATCTTTACAATGACGGCAATCTGACGGCTTCGCTCGATCCGAACGCGCCCGCCGGGACGGCAATGATGGCGGGCACCGAGATCTATGTCAGCGCCAGCAGTCCCTTCACGGCCGCTGCGGGGATCGCGGCGGGCAGCGGCGATGTCGTGATCGTGGCCAATGAAAGCGCGGCAGAGGATGTCGACACCATCACTGTCGAGGCCGGCGTGACGGTCGAGGCGCTGGACGGCAACATCGCGCTTTACGCGGGCGACCACGTGATCGTGGCCGAAACTGCGACCTTGCGGGCCTCGGGCAATATCTCGGTGTTCACCGATGTCGCGACCGAACTTGGCACCGGGGCCCTTGGCACTGCGGCGCCAACGCTGGTGGTGGACGCCGCGCGCGTCGACGCCCAGGGCGGCGATGTCGATATCGCCGGTCTGGTCGATGCCGGTGGCGCGCTGCGCATCGATACCGGTGCGACCGGTCCGAACGGGCTGGCCGGTGCGGTGGATCAGCGCGACACGGTGTTGATCACCGGCGCGTTGGTCGCGGGCGACCGTATCGACATCATGACCGGTGGCGACAAGGATATCGTGCGCCTCCAGGGCCTTACCGTGACGACCCCGGTGTTGCATGTGGCCGGTGAGGCCGGACAGGATCTGCTGGTGATCAAGGACCCGACGGATCTGTCGGCAAAGGTCACGCTTTCGGGCGGCGCGCAGGAGGACCGGATCGAGGTCACGCGCCTGGACGCGCAAGGCCAGAATGACAGCCTGCTGATAGATGGCGGCATGCATGCCGACGACATCGTGATCCAGACCTGGGGTTCGATGTCCGGTGCGGCGGCCCAAATCGACTACGAGATCGATGTCGCCGATTCGGGCGGGATCGGGCCGGATGCGGGGGCCGACCGGATGGATATCCGCGGCACGTCCGAAAACGATGCGTTCCTCAGCCGCGCCGGCTTTGCCGCGCTCATGCATGGGACCGAGGCGCAGATCCGCGGAATCGATCCCAGTCGCCCGGACACGGTCGAACGGGTCAATTACGACCGCAGCCTGAACGGGCGCCTCGGGCTGATAGGTCTCGATGGCGACGACCTGTTCATCTCCGACGACAACTCGACCATCGTCACGATGGATGGCGGACTGGGGGACGACACGTTCCAGTTCGGCCAGATGTTCGGATCCGAGCCGGTGGCGGGCGGCAGCTTCACCGACCCCGATACCGGCGCCACGGTCTCCAACGGGATCGCACCGGGCGACGGCATCGAGACCATCGAGACGACACGCGGTTTCCTGTCGCGCGGGCTGAGCTATGCGACCACGGCATTCGGCGGCGAGGGCGCGGACCTGTTCACCGTGTACTCGAACAAGGGCGAACTGCGGATGGAGGGCGAGAATGGCAACGACACATTCGTCGTGCGCGCCTTCCTTCTAGCCGGGGCCGATCTCGCGGTGGATCAGGGCCTTGTCAAGGTCCGCGCCGGGGACGGTGACGACAATGTGCGCTACAACATCAACGCGCCCGTCGATATCGACGGGGGTGCCGGGTTCGACACGGTCGTAGCACTTGGCACCGAGGGGGATGATACATTCGTCATCAACGAGGACGGCATTTTTGGCTCCGGCTTGAACATCACGCTGTCCAACGTCGAAGAAGCGATCGAGGTCGACGGTCTGGAAGGCGATGACACGTTCTTCATCCAGTCCACTGCGGCGAACACCGTGACCAACATCATCGGCGGGCTGGGATCGGACACGTTCAACGTCGCCGGTGACGTGACCGAGCGGATCTATTCCGCCGATCTCGACGGGCGCTCCGGCTCGATCGAGCATGTCTCGGACTCGGGTGACAGCGATTACCAGGATATTGCCGTGCCTGGCCTCGGGACGACCATCGCCGACGGCAATATCGGCAAGGTGGTGATCGAGAATACCGGCAGTGACACCACCGTGGCCGAAGGCGGTATGACCGACAGCTACACCATGCGCCTTGCCGAGGCGCCCGAGGCCGGTCAGACCGTGTATGTCACCGTCTCTGCCGGCATCGCATCGCGGCAGGATCGCCGTCTCGATGTGCCGACGATGGCTGCGGGCACCGAGGTCGCGATCACCGGCAACCAGATTACCCGGACGACGGGCAGCTGGTTCGATGATGGGTTCCACGACGCGCAAGGGCTTTCGCTGACCGGCGCGGGCGACAATACCGGCGCCTATGCGATTGACACGATCTCGGCTGACGGGCGCACGATCACGGTCGAGACCGGCTTTGCCGAGGATGTCGCGCCGACCACCGAAATCGCGGTGTCCGGCCAGCAGGCCGCGACCGTCGAGATGCGCGCGAACGGGGCGGGCGGGTTCACCGATGGCCTCGTACTGGCCTTCGACGCGAGCAACTGGAACAGCGTGCAGACCGTCGATATCCGGGCGATCGACGACGCGGCGGCGGAAGGTGAACGCACCGTCCTGATCTCTCATGCGGTGGACAGCGGCGATGCCGCGTTCGACGGGGTTGCGGTCGCCAACCAGGAGGTGACGGTTCTCGACAACGACAAGGCGGAACTGCGCATCCGGGAAAGCGGCGCGGATACCTTCGTGCACGAGGGCGATGCGACGACCCGGATCACAGACACCTACACCGTGGAACTGGCGCGCCGGCCCGAGGTTGGCGAAACCGTCACCGTCACGATTGGCGACACGTCCAATTCCGGCGATCTGCAGTTTTCGAGCAATGTCCTGACATTCAATCACGGCAACTGGGACAGCCCGCAGACCGTCACGATCACCGCGACACCCGACGACAGTACATCGGCCGATCCCGAGGCCCGGACCGAGCGTGTGGATATCGTCCACACCATGACATCCGATGGCGCGATTTACGCCGATGTCGCGGAACAGTCGCTGACCGCCACGGTGTCGGACGGCGACAGCGCCGGGGTCATCATGCGCGAAACCGACGGCGACACCCTGCTGATCGACTCCGAGGATGACAGTCTCGACACGACGGACGACTATACCCTGCGCCTGTCCTCGGCGCCCGATGCGCCGGTCACGATCAGCATTGTTGATGACGGCCAGTCGCAAGTGCGGCCGAGCGCCACTGTCACACTGGCGAACCTTTCAGGGATTTCCCTGCGTC
This sequence comes from Roseovarius tibetensis, assembly GCF_050896375.1. NCBI lineage: Bacteria > Pseudomonadati > Pseudomonadota > Alphaproteobacteria > Rhodobacterales > Roseobacteraceae > Roseovarius > Roseovarius tibetensis. Next base: position 128,454 of record NZ_JBPBBB010000006.1, on the reverse strand, counting down.
TTCAATCTGTTGCGGGCGGCCCGGATACGATCGAGCGTCTCGATGGCGGCAGCTTCATCGCCGACGGCCTGCGCGCCGGCGCCACGATCACCGTGGGCGGCGCGTCCGACGCCGCCAACAATGGCCTGTTCGACGTGGTCGAGCTGTCGGCGGATGGCAGCACGCTGATCCTGTCTGACGCGGCCGAGGTCGTGACCGAAGACGTCGCCGCCGCAGACCTTCTGGCCGAGGACCAGCGCGTCCGGCTTGTCACCGTGGCCGAGGCAAGCAACATCCCGATCCGCTTCATCGCGGTGGCTGACGGTCCCGACCGGATAGAGCGCACGGATGGCGGCAGTTTCCTTGATGACGGGTTCCGCGCCGGAGCGCGTGTCGATGTCAGCGGTTCGGGCAGTTTTGCCAATAGCGGCACCTTCGGCATCGCCGGGATCAGCGACGACGGCAGCGCGCTGATCCTGCCCGCCGCCATCGCCATCGAGAACGAGAATATCTCTGATGCCTCGCTGACGGTCGAGGTCGGGCAGGTCGTGTTCGATCAGACAAACTGGTGGCAGGAGGTGTCCGTCGAACTGGAACCCGATCCGGATTTCGAACCCAGCCAGCTGGACAATGTGACCAAGACCTTCCCGACCGAAGAACACGCGACATCCAAGATCAGGGGACCGCTGATCCTCGACGGCGGGGCCACCAGCGAGCGCGAGCTTTTCAGCGCCGTCATGCTGCCAGCCGAGTCCGATCCCGGCCCCAAGGACATCCAGTCCGTCACCGACGAGGCCGTGCAGACCGACCGCGTGAACATCTTCAACGATGAATCGGGGATCAATGACACGGGCCGGATGCACAATACGCCCGATGGCCGCACGCTGATCGACGGGCTTGGCATGGGCACCGGCACCGTGACCTTCTCGCAGGGCGAAGGCATGCCGGATCTGACATATGACTCGGGCATCTCGATCTCGACGATGGAGATCATCGAACTGATGCTTGGGCAGGGCGATGATACCTTCACAATCGACGGCACCAACGTCTCGTCGGATTACGACAACCCGGCCGAGGGTGTGGTCAACCGGCCGATCACCGTCATCCATGGCGGCGGCGGGGCCGACACGCTGATCGCCAACGAGATTTCCGAGCCCGCGGTCGGGGCGGCGTCGCTTCTGGTGCTCTACGGCGACACCGACACCGACGGGGCGCGCTACGATTATCGCGGTGGCGTGCCCAACGGCAATGCGCGCATTTTCAACGCGGTCGACTTCCCCGGCGATCATGGCGATCTCATCGATGCCTCGGCCATCGATTTCGGTGATCCGACCCGGCTTGGCGTCGTGGCCTATGGCGGGATCGGTGACGATACCATTCTCGGCAGCCAGGCAACCGATCACCTGGCCGGTGGCGGTGGTGACGACTTGATCGAGGGCGGTGCAGGCAACGACCATGTCTATGGCGATAACGGGTTCCGCCTCGACCCGGTCACGCGGGACCTGACAGTGGCTGCCGATATCGATGCCACGCCGCGTTTCACCAGCGCGGACACGCGGGCGCCGGGGGCGGATACGCTGCGCGGCGGGGATGGCGACGACATCCTGATGGGCGATACCGGCATCATCACGCAGCTTGCCGGCACCAACCGGATCGAGACCACGGGCGCGCTCGCCCGGATCGAGACGGTTCTGCACGCTGCCGGTGGTGACGATGTGATCGAGGCCGGCGCGGGCAATGACATCGCGTTCGGCGGCGCAGAGGACGACACGCTGGTCATGGCCGAGGGCAACAATATCGGTTTTGGTGACGGGGGGGTGATCGACTGGATCGTCGAAGACGGCGACGCCGGTGCGATCGACCTGATCGAAAGCCTGGCCCCGGCGATCGGCGGTGATGACACGCTGTCCTCGGGCACGGGGGCCGATATACTGATCGGTGGCGCGGGCAGCGACCGGATCACCTCGTCCGGCGGGCGCGATGTCCTCTTTGGGGACAACGCCCTGCTGAATGGATACGGGACCGCGCCGCTTGCGGCGGCCGGGGGCGCGCTGATCAACCTGGGTCGGGCGCAGACGCTCGCGCCGCAGGTCGGCGCGCGCGACGAGATCCGCACGGGGGCCGGCGCGGCCATCGTCTTTGGCGGTGCCGGGGGCGACCTGATCGACACCACGTTGAGCGTGAGCGGTGATGAGGCGGATATCGTCTTTGGCGACCACGGGGATGTGCAGTTCGCCATGGCCGGTCCGACCACGCCACAGCCGATTGCAACACGGCTCGCGACGCATCAGCCGGGCTATGGCGGGCGCGACGTGATCACCACCGGAACCGGGGCCGATATCATATTCGGCGGCGATACCAGCGACACCATTCACGCGGGCGACGGGGCCAACATCGTTCTGGGCGATCACGGCACCATCACCGGACGCGTCAGCGATACCCTTTCCGCGCTTGGCCGTGCGATCAATCTGCAACGGATCGTCACGATGGCCGACCGGCATGGGGGCCCGGACGAAATCACGACCGGCCTTGGCGCCGATATCGTGATCGGCGGGCAGGGCGGCGATCACATCACCGCCAATGCGGGTGAAGGGTCGGCGGCCTTTGACGCGGGCAACGTGATCCTTGGTGACCATGGCGAGGTGGTCTTCCTCAACCCCGATGCGGGCGTGAACCTGCCGCGCCTCGTGCGCACCAGCGATCCGATGCGCGGCGGCGCGGATGTCATCCAGTCGGGTGCCGGCAACGACGTCATCCTGGGGGGGACCAGCGGCGACACGATCTACGGCAAGGCCGGGAATGACCTGATCGCGGGCGACCATGCCGAGGTGATCGGCGCGCTTGACCCGGCGCTCTTCATGTCGGGCGACGCGGGCGCGCCGCGCCTCACCTCCATCGATACCGGGCTGCGCCATGGCGGCGGCAGCGACATGATCTACGGCGGGGCCGGTGATGATCTCATTCTTGGTGGCCAGGGCTTTGACCACGTCTTCGGCGGGCAGGGTGATGACGACATCATCGGTGGGCACAACCGTGCCGGCGGTATCGACGGCGCGGACGCGCTGGACGGCGGTGCCGGCAACGATGCGATCCTCGGCGACAATGGCATCATCGAACGGCGCAGCGACACGCTCAGCCCGCGCATGCGTGCTCTTGAGGGCGGCCAGATCTACGGCACCGGGGCCGATGACGACGGCGAAAGCCTTGTCACCGACGCCGCACAGGGCGATCCTGCGGGGACGCCCGGGCGCGACATCACGCTGTTGGATCATTCCGACACGCCGGCCTTCCTCACCCACGGGGCGGATTACATCGCCGGCGGGTCCGAGGATGACATGCTGTTCGGCGGGCTTGGCGACGACACCATCCAGGGCGATGGCAGCATCGATTACGACAGCGACGGGATGGCCGACCACCTCGGCGGCACCGGTGTGGATGCACGGCGCGATGCGGACGGGCTCTTGATCGTCAACGCGTCGGTGGGTGACCTCATGGGCGCGGGCCGCGACGGTGACGATTACATCGAGGGTGGCGGCGGCGCCGATGTCGTGTTCGGCAATCTCGGTCAGGACGATATCGTCGGCGGCTCCTCCAGCTTCTTCGGACTCGACGGGCCGGAAACGCTGCGCCCCGACGGGTCGGACATGATCTTTGGCGGCACCGGCGAGGCGATCACCCGCAATCACGCCGGGGCGTCGGGCGAGACGCGTCATGCCCGTGACGCCGATGTGATCGTGGGCGACAATGCCGATATCATGCGCATCGTCGGCACCTTCGGGACGACGTCGGGCGACTATCTGCGCTTTGCGCATGACACCTACAGTGACAAGGCGCATGTGGTGCCGCGGGCGGTCACGCTGCTCGATTACACGCCCGGCGGGGCCGACATGGATGCCCCGGCGACAGCGCTGGACAACGGCGCCGCGGACGAGATCCATGGCGAGACCGGCGACGACGTGATCTACGGGATGCTGGGCGACGACGTGCTGTTCGGCGATGGCGAGAACGACGATATCATCGGTGGTACCGGCAATGACTGGATTTCCGGCGGCACGGGGGTCGATGGCGTGATCGGCGATGACGGGCGCATCATGACCCGCCGCAACTCGACCGATCATGGCGCGCCGCTCTACGGTCTGGCCGCGTTGCCGGAAACCGACGTGCTGCGCATATCCGACGACTACAGTGCCCTGCGCACCGTGCTGCATGAACGCGGCAAGCTGGTGAAATCCGTGAACGTGACGCCCTTCAGCACCAACCCGGACGATCCGCTCGACATGTATTGGGAGGCCACGGATGCCTCGGACATCATCTTTGGTGGCTGGGGTCAGGACTACCTGCATGGCGGCGTGGGCAACGATGCCATCTCGGGCGGTGAGGCGCTGCCGCTATCGGTGGGCCCGCAGGATCACAACGGCAACATCATCAGCTTTGACACGCCGTTCAATCCCGGCAACGTGGCCGAGGTCAACACCACCTATTTCGCCGGCGAACAGTCTCCCGGCGTTCACGAGGCGTATCTGCCGCTGCTGATTTCGGACACGCCCCGCGCCGCGCTGCGCTACGACGACCAGAACCAGCTATCACTGGCACCGGATGCGGCGCCGCATTTCCTCTTTTCGGATCATCGCGAGGGCACGCCGGATCCGCGATCGTCGGACGGTGCCCCATCGGATGGCGACGACCAGATATTCGGCGATATCGGGCACGACATGCTGTTCGGCGGCACTGGACAGGACGCGGTGTTCGGCGGTTATGGCAACGACTTCATCAGCCTTGACGATGATCTCACCAGTGGCGGCGTCAACGCGGGCGATCCGGCGGGCGTCAACGACGTCCCGGACGAGGACGCGTCCTACGAGGATTTCGCCTATGGCGGGGCCGGGCGCGACATCATGATCGCCAACACGTCAGGCGACAGGATCATCGACTGGACGGGTGATTTCAACGAAACCTTCCTGCCCTACACCGCAGCCGAGGCGCCGACGATCATCACCATCTACACCCCTGACCTGGCGGATTACGCGCAAGAAATGGGGGTCTCGGGCGGGTCCGATCCGACCCGCGCGGCGGATGCCGACAGGATCCTCGCGGATCGCGGGCTGCCTGCCTCGACGAATGGCGAACCGTACGGCGAACTGGGGCTGCCGCGTTTCGTCGCCGGGCAGCGCGGAGAGTTCGTCCAGCAATCCGAACGCGGGCTGGTCCCCGGCCGGGGCACGGTCAATGACGGTGCGATCTTCGGCGCGGCCGTCATCCCGACCGGGCCACGTTTGGCGGACGGGGCGGCAATCGACGATGGCACGACCGATCCCCTGCCGACAGTTTCGGCGCTGACAGGGGATGCGACGACGATCAACCCGCGCATCATCGCCGATACCGGCGCCGATCGGCCGGGGCGTGACCGCATAAACGATTTCGTCAGATCAGAGATCGAGATCACCTACGGAACGCCCGCCACGCCGCTCGGGGCCGTGCCAATCTACGTCTATGACGAGGACAGCGGCACGTTTGTCGAAAGCGGCACCCGGCCCGTGGCCGGCGGGGATCACGGGGCGGCGATCGAGTTGATCGATGCCGATGGCGCCCTGTTCGCCTATGTGGACGAATCGGGCGGATTGTGGTTGATCGATGACATCGTCGACAATCCCGGCGGCCAGCCGGACCGCGCCCGCGCAGAGGACGATATCGAGGATGACTGGTTGCTCGAGCCCGCCCCGGTAGGGTCGTGATCCGCGATGCGGCTTGGGCCACGGGGCGGGGCCGTGCCGGGACAGCCCGGCACCGCGTCCGACACAACTGATCAAAAGGTGAATGACACGAATGACACGACATGACGGATCGACGGCCCCTCGCACCCGAACCAGCAGCGTATCCTGGAATGACACGCAGATGGCGACGGCCTTTGCCAATGTCGTCAACGTCCAGGGCACGCGCGAGCAGGTAGAGCTGTTCTTCGGCACCAGCCGCGGCCTGAAGCCCGAAGAAGAGACGGCGCTTCAGGTCGATCTGAGCAACCGCCTGATCCTGACGCCGCACGCTGCCAAACGCCTCAACACCATTCTCAAACGGGTCCTGGACGAGTATGAGGCGCGCCACGGAACGCTGGAGACGGGCGAATAGCACCATGCACGACATGACGCCGTCGCAATCGCCGCGTGAGGGACCGCCCTGGCACGCGCACGACGGCGCGGGCGCGGACGCCTGGCGCGCGCTGACACGGGCGCAGACGCTTGAGGAAACGGCCGCGGCCTGGGCGGCGATCATGCGCGATCAGATCGACCGGATCGACGGGATCGATGTGGTCGCCGTGGCGGCGCTGCGCCGGCACGCCACCGGCGGGCGGCTTCAGACGATCGGGGTCTGCCCGGTCGGGCGTGCGCCGCCGCGAGACGCCATCGATGCGGCCGAGGCAGCGATGGAGCAGCGCAAGGGGGTGGCGCGCGGTGATCTGCCCACCGGCGCGGGCGCCTCCGGTTCGGGCCTCGTGCACGCGGCCGCGCCCCTGATGGTCGATGACGTGCCGGCCGGGGCCGTGCTGGTGGAGATGCGCCCGGCCACGCGGGGCGCGATGCAGCAGGCGCTGCGGCAGCTTCAATGGGGCGGGGCCTGGATTCGCGACCGGCTGCGCGCCGAGGCGGCATCCGGCGCGGCCACGCAGCATCAGGCGGCGGTGCATGCGCTGAATGCGGTGGCGACCGTGGCCGAACAGGTCGATTTCCCGACTGCCGCGCGCGCCGCGTGCACGGATCTGGCCACCCGGTTCGCGTGTGACCGGGTCTCGTTGGGGTTTCGCCGGCGGCGACACGCCCGTGTCATGGCGATTTCGCATTCGGCGCAGTTCTCGCGGCGCATGCAGCTGTCCCGCGCCCTGGCCGAGACCATGGACGAGGCGATCGACCAACGCGCACCGATCCTGTGGCCCGATGACGACGCCGAAGTGCCGATGGCGACACGGGCCGCCCGGGCGCTGTGCGAGGCGCATGGGTCGGGTCATGTGTATACCGTCCCGCTTTATGCCGGGGGCCTTTTCGTGGGTGCGCTGGTCTTCGAGCGTGATGGCGACACCCCCTTCTCGCAGCGCGATCTCGATATCCTCGAGGCGGTGACAACGGTGCTGGCGCCGGTGCTGGAAGAGAAGCGGCGCAATGACCGCTGGCTTGTCGCGAAGGCCTGGGGCGCGCTGGTGCGGCAGCTTGGCGTCCTCATCGGACCGGGCCATCTCGGGCGCAAGCTTGCGGTCGGCGCTGCGCTGGCGCTGGTCGCGTTCTTCTCGGTTGCGACGACGGATTTCGAGATCAGCGCGGATGCGCGCGTCGTGGGCCAGATCGAGCGCGAGATCGCGCCCGGTTTCGACGGGATCATCGCCGAGGTTCCGGTCGTCGCGGGCGACCGGGTTGCGGCGGGCGACCTGCTGGTGCGTCTAGACGACCGCGATCTGGCGCTGGAGCGCCTGCGCCTGCTGACCGAGCGCCAGAGCCAGCAACTTCAATACGACGAGGCGGTGGCCACGCGTGACCGGGCCGAAATGCGCATCCGGCGCAACCGTATCGAGCAGGCCGAGACACGCATCGAGCTGATCGACGCACGCATTGCGCGCACGCGGCTGACGGCGCCCTTCGACGCGCTGGTCATATCCGGCGACCTGGATCAGTCGCTGGGGACCGCCGTCTCGCGCGGCGAAACGTTGATGACACTTGCCCCCGCGGACGCCTACGAGGTGACGCTACAGGTCGAGGAGCGCCATATCGACGCCGTGGCCCCCGGCCAGACCGGCGCGCTTCGGGTCACTGCCCTGCCCGCACGCACCTTTCCGATCACCATCGACCGCATCACGCCGGTCGCCAGCTATGGCGAGGGCCTGACGACCTTTGCGGTGGATGCGCGGCTTGATGCCGCCGCGCCCGAACTGCACCCCGGCATGGAGGGGGTCGGGCGCATCGCCATAGAAGAACGTCTGTTGATCGATGTCTGGACGCGACCGATCCTCGACTGGTTCCGGCTGACGCTCTGGCGTCATCTGCCGGTCTGAGACAGACCCATGTCCGAGTCGCTGTTTTCACCCGAATGGTACCGCGTCGCCGATCTGCGGCCGCGGTTGCGCGGACATGTCGATATCCACCGGCAGACCTTTCGCGGCGATGTCTGGTACGTGGTTCAGGATCACCACAGCGGCAAATATCACCGTCTGCCGCCGGCGGCGAATTTCATCGTCGCGTTGATGAACGGTGCCCGCAGCATGCAGACGATCTGGGAACGGGCCTGCGACCGGTTCGGCGAAGAGCCCCCGACCCAGGGCGAGGTCATCCGCCTGCTGTCGCAGCTGCATGCCAGCGACCTGATCGCAAGCGATCTGCCCCCCGACATGCGCGAGCTTGGCGAGCGGCACGCGCGCCAGACGCGGCAAGCGTTTTTGGCGCGCATCCGCAACCCGATGGCGCTCAAGCTGCCGCTGCTGGACCCTGACCGCTTTCTTGAACGGACGCATGGCGCGGTGCGATGGCTTTACACGCCGGCGGGATTCGGCCTTTGGCTTGTGCTGGTGGGGACGGGGCTGGTTCTGGCCGCCCTGAACTGGTCGGCGCTAACAGAAGGGTTCGCCGACCGCGTCCTTGCCGTCGAGAACCTGCTGATCCTCGTGGTGGCCTATCCGCTGGTCAAGCTGTTCCATGAGCTAGGCCACGGCTATGCCACGAAGACGTGGGGCGGCGTGGTGCATGAGGTGGGGGTGATGTTCCTTGTGTTCATCCCCGTCCCCTATGTCGATGCCTCTTCGGCGGCGGGATTTGCAAGCAAATGGCAACGCGCGGTCGTTGGCGGTGCGGGGATCATGGTGGAACTGGCGCTGGCCGCCCTGGCGATGATATTCTGGGTCAATGCCGAGCCGGGCCTGCTGCGCGCCTTCGCGTTCAACGTGATGCTGATCGGCAGCGTCTCGACGGTGTTGTTCAACGGCAATCCCCTGTTGCGGTTCGACGGCTACTTCGTGTTCGCCGACCTGATAGAGATTCCGAACCTCGGCCCGCGGGCGAACCGCTATTTCTGGTATCTCGCCCGCCGAATGCTGGGCGTGCAACAGGCCCAAAGCCCTGTCACCGCGCGCGGAGAGCCTGGCTGGCTGTTCAGCTACGCGGTGCTCGCCTTTCTGTACCGGGTGTTCATCAGCATCACGATCGCGCTTTTCGTGGCGTCGAAATTCTTTATCGTCGGGGTACTGCTGGCGATCTGGGCGCTGTCGGCGACCTTCCTGATGCCGGTGCTCAAGGGCATTCGCTACCTGCTGACCAGCCCCGAACTGCGCCGTGTGCGCGGGCGCTCTCTCGCGGTTTCGGGCGGGCTGATCGCGGTCGTGCTGGGCGGGCTGATGTATCTTCCTGTGCCCTATACCACCTCGGTCTACGGTGTCGTGTGGTTGGGGTCCGACGCCAACCTGCGCGCCGGGGCGGATGGCCGTGTCGCCGAAATCGTGGCCTCGGGCCGGGTCACGGCGGGCACGCCGGTGATCCGCAGCACCGATCCGCAACTGGTCGGTGAACTTGCGCTGCGACGGCTCGAGCGGGAAGAGGCGCAGCTTCAACTGGCCGCGCTGACGCTATCGGACCGGGTCCAGGCCGGGATCTTCCGCGAGCGTGTCGCGCTGATGGAAGACCAGATCGACACGCTTGAGACGCGCCGCGCCGGGCTGACGGTGACCGCGAACGCCGATGGCGAGGTGATCGTCCCGGACCGCGAGAACATGCCCGGCCGCATGGTCCGACGGGGCGATATCCTTGGCTATGTCCTTGGGGATGACCCGCTGCGCGTGCGCGTTGCCGTGCCGCAGGGCCGGGCCGAGCTGGTGCGCACCCGGACGCGGGCGGTCGAGATCCGGCTGGTGTCCAGGCCCGACCGGGCGATCCCGGCGCGGCTGTCGGGAGAGGTGCCGGCCGCCGGCAACCGCCTGCCGTCGCGCGCGCTGTCGAACGAGGCGGGTGGCGGGATCGTGCTCAACCCCGCCGCGCGCGAGCCGCTGACCACGCTGCAGCCGGTCTCGCAATTCGTCCTGTCCGTCCAAGAGGATGTCCGACCCTCGCGGATCGGTGAGCGGGTGCATGTGAAATTCGATCATGGAGACGAGCCTGTGATCCACAGGCTTTATCGCAGCACCCGTCAGCTGTTCATGAGCAGGTTCAGCCTGTGAGCGTCGGCGCCGATCACGCTGGGCGGCTGCGGCTGCCACGGGTCGAGGAATACGCCGAGCGCGTCGATACCGAGGCGAGCGCGCTGGACCGTTTCGGGGCAAACCTTGCCGCATCGGTCGTCGCGAACGCGGCCGGGTTGCGCCATCACCGATTTCGTCCGATCCTGCGGCACATGGCCCGGCATGACGCGCGTCTCAAGGCGCTTGGCGATGATGATCTGCGCGCCGAGGCCCGCGCGGTCCGTCTGAGACTGCGCAGCGCGCTGCGCGGGCACCGCCTGCCGGTCGCCGCGGCGGGCGAGGCGTTCGCGCTGCTGCGCGAGACGGCAGAGCGCATTCTGGGAAAACGCCCCTACGACGTGCAGGCGATCGGGGCCTGGGCGATGATGAACGGTCATGTCGCCGAAATGCGCACCGGGGACGGCAAGAGCCTGTCTGCGGTTCTCGCCGCGGCGACGGTCGCGCTGTCCGGACGGCAGGTGCACCTGTTGACGGTGAACGATTATCTGGTGACGCGTGACGCCGAAGAGTTCGCCGCGTTCTACGGTTTTCTGGGTCTGACCGTGTCGACCGTCGTCGCCGGTCAGGACGGCGACACCCGGCGCACCGCCTACGGCGCCGATGTCGTTTATGCGACGAACAAGGAGGTTGCCTTCGACTTTCTGCGGGACCGCGCGATGTTGCGGCGTGCGCCGGGCAATCTTCGGCGCAAGGTCGACCGCCTCGCGCCGTCGGGGGGCGGGGTCTCGGGGTTGCGGCTGCCGGGGTTGCCCGTGGCCTTTGTCGATGAGGCCGACAGCGTCCTCATAGACGAGGCGCGCACCCCGCTGGTCATCTCGGGACAGGGCACGATGCGCGGCGGGTTCGACGATGCGGTGTTCACCGCCGCGATGGCGGCGGCCCGGCAGCTTGGCGCCGGCACGGATTACCGCATCCCGCGTGGCACCCGGACCGTGGAGATCCTCGAGGCCGGGTTCGACCGGCTGGACCAGATGACGGACGACCGTGACGACGCCTTTGCCATTCCGGTGATCCGGGATCACATGGTGTTGCAGGCGCTCAAGGCGCTCGATATCTTTCACCGGGGCGAGGCCTATATCCTGCGTGATGACAAGGTGCAGATCGTTGACGAGAACACGGGGCGCGTCACGCCCGACCGGCAATGGTCCGACGGTCTGCACCAGATGGTCGAGCTGAAGGAAGGTCTCGAGATGAGTGCCACGCGCGAGACCCTGTCGCGCATGACCTATCAACGGTTTTTTCGTCGCTACGCCCATCTGGGCGGCATGACCGGGACCGCGCGCGACGCCGCATGGGAGCTTGCGACGGTTTACGGGCTTTCGGTCGTGCGGATCCCGACCAACGCGCCGGATCGCCGGATCTTTGCCCGCGACCGTCTGTATCGCCACGAGGATGACAAACTGGCGGCGATTGCCGCGCGCGCGGGCGCGCTTGCGGCGGCGGGCGTGCCCGTGCTGATCGGCACGCGGTCGATCAACGCGTCCGAGGCCGTAAGCGACCGTTTGACCGCCGCCGGGCTGGACCATCAACTGTTATCAGCGGCGCAGGATGCCGACGAGGCCGCGATCGTCGCCGAGGCGGGCCAGCCCGGACGCATCACCGTTGCCACGAACATGGCCGGGCGCGGCACCGACATCAAGCTGGCGGGCGGCGTGACGGATGTGGGCGGGCTGCATGTGATCCTGACCGAACGCCATGACAGCCGCCGCATCGACCGCCAGTTCGAGGGGCGCTGCGGCCGGCAGGGTGATCCGGGCCATGTCGAGGCGTATCTGAGCCTTGAGGACGAGCTCATGCGTGGACCCGATGCGGCCCGCTGGCGTGCCGTGGCCGCGGGGCTCATGCGGATGTTCGGGCCGCGCACCGCCGGTTGGGTGCTGCGCCGCCGCCAATTGCGGGTCGAGCGGTTGCACGCACGGATGCGCCGTGACCTGATGGAAAATGATCGCAGTCTCGGGCGGCTTCTGGCCATGTCGGGTGAACTGGAATAGATTGCGATAGCTGTGATGATACAGGGGACACATGCGATGCGCATTCTCAAGGTGCTACTGCTTTCATCGATCCTGCCTGCCCTGCCTGCCACCGGCCAACCCATGTCGGAGCGTGCGTTCGACTGTGTCATGGACCCGTCGAGCACCGTGGCGCTCAGCTCGCCCGTTACCGGCCTGATCGACGAGGTTCTGGTCGAGCGGGGCGATCCGGTGACACGGGGGCAGGTCGTTGCGCGGCTGGTCTCCGACGTGGAGAGGGCCGCGCTCGGCGTTCTGAGAACCCGCGCGGAAAGCGATGCGGCGGTCGAGGCGCTGGAAATCCAGCGCGCGCTGGTCCAGAGCCGGTATGACCGTGTGCAGACCCTTGTCGAGCGTGGCGTCTCCTCGACCGATCAGCTTCAGGTCATCGAGGCCAGCCTGGCCGCCGCCGACTCCGATCTTGCCCGCGCCCGCCTGGAACGCGAACTCGCCCGACAGGAGCTTGTCCGCGCCGAGGCGCAGATCGAACAGCGCACGATCAAAAGCCCGATCGACGGGCTGGTGCAAAGCCGCACGCTGTCGGCCGGGGAACGGATCGGCACGGACGGCGAGATCGTCACGATCGTCGCGCTTGACCCGTTATATGTCGAGGCGTTCCTGCCGGTTGAGATGGCCCCGCTGATCCGCGAGGGCCAGTCGGCCGACATTCGCCCCGCCTTGCCGATCGAGGGGGTGTTCGAGGCCACGGTGCAGGTCATCGACCGTGTGTTCGACGCGGCGTCCAGCACCTTCGGTGTCCGGCTTGCGCTGCCAAATCCGGATGGCGACCTGCCGGCGGGGCATCGTTGCGTCCTCAGTTTTCCCCAGCCCGCCAATGACGGCTGAGGCGCTGCATGGTATCCTGACCGGGGCCTTGCGTGGCCCGTGCATCGTGGAACGTTCGGCCAAGATCACGCCCGGCGCCCTTCAGACCGACAGGCGGCTTTTCTCGTTTCCGCGTCGCGCGCTTTATCCCGGTCCGCGCCGTCGGCTTGCCGCGCTGGTGGAGCGGCTGGGCCTGGCGGACCCGTCGCCGGTTCTCGACGCGCTGCCGGGGGCGCAGGCGGTGCATTTCGGCGCCGATGGACCGATTCGAAAATGCTATCTGGAATATGCGCCCGACACCGCGCCGCAGCCGGGGTTGCTGTTCCTGGCCGTGAAATGGCGCGACGGGGCGGTGCGCGTCGATCACTACTTCGACAGGACACCTCTGACACAAGCGGCCAAGCACGCGCTGCTTGCGCAGGCCGTGCCATCGGGCCCCGCACGGACCTGTGGCGCCGAGATGCTTGCCCTCGCCCGTGCTGGAGACCCGGACGGGACAGCGGTCGTGCTGGAGGTCGTGGGCCACGGGGACGCGCGCCGGTCGGTCGATATTTCCGTCGCCGACGCGGCACGGACGCTTGGTGCGCTGGACGGCACTCTGGCGCCCGTGATGGGGATCGCAGGCGAGGCGGGAGAGGCCTTCCTGCGGGCGCAGGCAGGGGCTGTTCTGGGCCATTTCGCCGCCGGGTGCGGCCCCGACGGCACGGCATTCGCGACGCTGTATTACGGGGCCGCCCCGCGATGACGGATTGGCTGGAGGTGGCCCGCACCGCGCGTGCGCGCCCGTCGGACCCGGCGCTGGATTTCTGCAAGTGGCCATATACGCGACCGGCCCCGCCACAGCCCGGTGCCCTGCGAAGCGAGGCACTGCTTTACGCGGCCTGCGCGGCGGCGGGGTTCGACGCGTCGATGGGGCAGGTTCTGGACCGCGTGCGGCGCGTCTGGGGGCGGTTCGGCACGGTCTGGGGGGTCAAGTGGTCAGGCAGCCACCTGTCGATAGAGCTTTATTTCTATGATTATGCCCGTGCCGGACGGTCGCACGGCGTTACCGATTTCCTGACGGCGACGCGGCCGCTTCTGCACGCGCCGGTCAGCGTGGACGAGGCGCTGCCGTATTTCATGTTCTCGGTCGAGATGGCGGCAGAGACCCTGCATTCCGGTCAGTTGGGGCAGATCGACATCTACATGGGCAATCCGGGGTCCAGCGTGTCGTCGGGCATCTGCTACGGTCTGACGCAGGCCGGGTTCGAGCTGCGCAATTTCTACTTCTTCTTCGACGCGGTGCATGAGGCTGGCGCAGCCTGGGACAAGCTGACAGAATCGGTGTTTCTTGCCGCGCCGACGCGATTGCGGCGCGATGATCTGGTCTGGCCCGAAATGCGGGGGATGCAAACCGTCGTCGTGGCCAACAAGCGGCACTGCGACAGCCTGTACTTTTCGCGCATCACGGTCGATCAACTGGCGCATTTTCTGGACCGTCTGGATTTTCCCGGTCCGATCCGCCGCGTCCTGCAGGAAAACCGTGATTTGCTGGCGCATCACCTCTATGATGCGGGGTGGGATTTCCACTGCGATGCGTCGGGCCGCGTGACGCCCACCAAGGGAAGCTTTTATGGCCTCTTCTGAAGCAGAGATACGCGCCGCCCTCGCCGCCATAGGGACCGAGGGCACGCGCGGCGGTCTGACAGCGCCGGGCGGCGATCCGCAACGTGTCGAGGGGCTGAGCCTGCGCGGGCACGAACGCTACGTGTCGCTGACGATGGAGTTCCGCTGCAACCTGCGCTGCGTGCACTGCATGATAGAGGACACGATGGACCGCTTGCAGGCGACCCCGGACGCGGTGTTCGAGAAGGTCTGCGCCGATCAGGCCGAGACCGGGCGATGGGACGGGCTGGTGCTGACCGGGTCCGAGATCACCCTGCGGCGCGATCTCGACCGGATCGCACGGCGCGCGAAGGCGGCCGGCTTTCGGCATATCCGCATCCAGACGCACGGGATGCACCTCGGGCGGACCGATTATGCCGACAGGCTGATCGATGCGGGTATCGACGAGTTTTTCGTGTCGGTCGCCGGCAGCGACCGCGAGACCCACGACCGCATCACGCAAGTGCCCGGATCGTGGGACAAGATGATGGCGGGGCTTGCCCATCTCGACACCCACGATCATCTGCGCATCATCACCAATTCGGTGGTCACGTCGCAAAGCTATACGCTGTTGCCCGGCATGGTCGCGGCCCTCGGGCACCTGCGCCGGTTGGTTCAGATGGAGTTCTGGAACTACTTCCCGATGGCCGAGACCGACACGAAGGGCCTGATCGCGCGCCACGGCGATATCCTGCCCTATCTGCGTGCCGCGATACTCGAGTGCCGGGCGCGGGGGCGGTTCGTCGAGGTCAAGAATTTCCCCGAATGCCTGCTGGCCGAGCTGGGCGATGCGCTGGTCAACGCGCAGCCGACGCTGGTCATCGACCCCGAATTCTGGCGCGAGTTCGATCGCAACGAGTTTCACCTTTGCCCGCATCGCGAGGCCTGCGCGTCGACCGAATGTCTTGGCCTGACGCGCGCGTATCGCGACCGGTTCGGTGACGAGCGTGATCTGCTGCGCCCGCTGAACCCGGCGCGCTGACATCACCGTGCCCGATGACATGATTTTCGGGGTTTCTGTGACGACGTCTATACGATTAGGGTATCACATGACAGGACAGGAGAATGCCTTATGACGAAACAGTTGATGATCTACGAGCGGGCCGTGCCGATCAACGCTCAGGCGCATGCGAATTGGTCGGTCAAGGCCGGTGACAGCTACGCCTTCGCGCGCGATGTGAATTCGGTGCCGATCGTGGCCGCCGAGTTTTCCGCGGCGGCGCTCGAATATGCGATCATCTTCGCGGGTGAGGGCGAGGTTGTGTTTCCCTCGGTGATCCTGGGGATGCGCGACGGCGAGAACGCGCATGTGGATGCGACCGGCCGGTGGACCGGGCGGTACGTGCCGGCGTTCCTGCGGCGGTATCCGTTCGTCTTTGCCTCGTCGAAGGATGGCGAGACATTCACGCTGTGCATCGACGAGGAATACGAGGGGCTGAACGACGAGGGGCGCGGCGAGCGTCTGTTCGACGCGGATGGCAATCGCACGCAGTACCTTGAAAACATGCTGCGTTTCACCAGCGAGTATCAGGGCCAGTTCAAGCGCACAGAAGCCTTCGCGCGCAAGCTGCTGGAGCTGGACCTGCTGGAGCCGGCGCAGGCGCAATTCAACCTGCCCGATGGCGAGCGGACGCAACTGGCCGGATTCAAGACCATCAACCGCGACAAGCTGCGCAACCTGCCCGCCGAGACGCTGTCGGACATGGCCAAGCGCGACGAGCTGGAGCTGTGCTACCTGCACCTGCAATCGCTCAACAACCTGACGCCGATGACGCAGCGTGTCACCGCCGCCAACACGCCGGAACCCGCCATGTGATCGGGCACATGACGGGGCGCGTCGGGATCAGAAGTTGTAGCTGATCCCGACGCGGACTTGCGTCACCGAGGGCGAGAACCCGAATGTGCAGCTATCTGTCGCACCCGTGCTACAGGCCGGGATGCCGCCGCTCGCCTTGTCCTCGACATCCGCTTGCTGGCTTTCGAATTCGTAGTGCATGACCTCGAAACGGCCGACTACGTTCTCGCGGAATGCATGCTCGACCCCCGCCCCGATGGCGAGACCGAAGAACCCGTCAGAGGTTTCCGCGCAGATCGAATTGTCACACGTGGTCTGGACCGGGCGGTTGACGTTATAGGCCTCGAACGTGCCGTCACCGTAGGCCACGCCGCCGGTGATGTAGATCAGGCTGTTGCCGCGTGGCAGACCGGCGCGGGCACGCAGCGACATGATTGATTCGAAGCTGTTATCGTAGACCTGACCGCTTGTCCCGGCCGCATTGGCGGAGAAGAAATTGTCCATTTCCACGCCCGTGCTGTAATCGAACTCGGCCCCCAGCACGAGACCGTCGGGCAGCGTGTAATTGTAGCCAAGGTACAACCCGCCCGAAACGCCGACCTCTGACTGGGTTGGCGGCTCGTTCAGGAACTGGTTGTTCAGGTCCGATTGATCGGTTTCCGACACGGACGCGCCAAGATGCGCCCCGACGTAGAACCCGCTCCAGTCGCGGGTGACGGGCGCTGCGGGCGGCTGCGGCGTGGCGACCGGCGGTCGCGCGGTGGCCGTGCCGCCGTTCGCATGGACCTGCGCAGGGACTGCGGCGGCAAGTAGAACAAGCGCATAGCGCGATGCGCGGCATGTCGGTTTGGTGGCTGGCATGTGTTTCAAGGCGACTCTCCTGGCGTCGCGGGCTTTCTGAAGGGCGGATACCCATGAATGCCGCGCGGTTTAATCATTCCCTCCAAATACGGCGCATCCTCCCACGGACGGGGAAAATGCCAAGTGGCCGCACGAAAGAAAGATAACAGCAGGACCTCGGTATCGCCCAAACGGATCGCGAGACCGCCGGTGTTTTTTTCGCGGACTGTGACAAAAGAGTTCCCCGAACCTGGAAAATCTGCAATCATCGCGAAAAAGGTAATGTGACATGCGATACTGGCCATGACCGATATCTTGGGAACGGTGGGGGATGACAGCCTTCCCGGCACGGAGGGGGATGACGTCTTTCTTCCGGGGGCTGGGACCGACACCATCGACGGGTCTGGCGGCTTCGACATCGTCTCTTACGCTGATGACGATGCCAGCCGGACGCAGGGTATCGTCGTCACCTACAGCAGTAAGGCCACGGCGAATGTGACCGACGGGCTGGGCGGCACCGACGGGCTGACCGATATTGAACTGACAGAGGGCACGCGGTTCGATGATGCCTTCACTGGCGCCGAGGGCACGCAGTGGTTTCGCGGACTGGATGGCGACGATTTCTTTGACGGCGGCGACGGGATCGACTGGGTGTCATACGCGACCGCGGCCGACAATGGCGGCACATCCGGGGTGACCATAGACCTTGGGGCGAACGAAGGCACCGATACCTTCGGCGCGACAGACACGTTCATCGAAATCGAGAATATCGAAGGCTCGATCTATGACGACGAGATCACCGGCGCCCCCGGCGTGGATCACCATTTCATGGGCGGCGAAGGCAACGACACCCTGACAGGTGCCGATGGGGACGACCTGCTGAAGGGCGGACCGGGCGACGATGTCCTGCGGGGCGGTCTGGGCGATGACACGCTGGACGGTGGCGAAGGGACCGACACGGCGCTCTATGCCGGCGCCGAGGGCGATTATGAGATTACGGTCAACGACGGCTCGATCACTGTGTCCAGCAGCACGGCACCGGATGCGGGAACCGACACGCTGATCGGAATCCTGCAAGAGAATATCATCTTCGACAGCCCGCTCCCGCCACCCCCACCGCCACCGGAGGAACCCGACACGTTCAGTGTCGATGTGACCGTGGCGACCCCGTCGGGCAGTCCGGTGGATGCCCTGCCGTTGACCTTCACCCCGGACGCGGGCGCGGATGTGACCGAGCTGACCGATGCGACCGGGCTTGTCGCGTTCGAGATCGACAGCGGCGCGTCGGGACGGATCGACCTTCTGACATCCTTCAGCACGGGGACGTCGGGGATCACGGCGGGCGACGCCTTGCAGGTTCTCAGGATCGCGGTAGGTCTGGATCTGCCAAGTGGTCCGGCATCGCCGTTGCAACTGATAACGGCCGACGTCAACCGCAGTGGTGAGGTGACGGCGGGCGATGCGCTGGAAGTCCTGCGCGCAGCCGTGGGGCTCGAGTCGACCGGCGCAGGCGACCACGTCCTGATCGACGAGTCCGTTGATCGGTCGGGCATGACATCCGTCAGTGTCGACTACGACACCGGCATTCCGATCATGGGGGTCTCGAACGATGTCGATCTGTCCCTGACCGCCGTGCGCCTGGGGGATTTTGGGGCCTGACCGCCGCCAACGCCCGCGATCACCCGGTCACCGTCTCGGGGCCCCCATCGCGATTGCGCTGCCAGACCGAAACATTCAGTGCGAATGCATAGGTGCCCCAGGCCAGATACGGCACCATCAAACCGGCCGCGAGCCAGTCTTGCGTGGCGAATGCCAGTGTCGTCGCCACCACGGCGAGCCAGAGCAGACCGATGATGACCACCCCCGCCAGGATACGGTGGAGGCCAAAGAAAACCGCCGACCACAGCGTGTTGATGCAGATCTGCAACCCCCAAAGCGCGATAGCCACGACGCTGCCCTCATACATGCCGACACGCGCCGCCGCGACCGACATGGACAGGTAAAGCACCGCCCAGATCACCGGAAACAGCCGGTTCGGCGGGGTCCATGCGGGCTTGTCGAGGCCACGGTACCATGCACCCGGCCGAAACATCGCGCCCGCCGCGCCCGGCACGGCGCAGGTCGCTATGAATATGAGGAACAGCACCACGTCCATGCCGGATCTCCTTGCATGAGGTTCAGCCACGCTAACCGCAGGGCACGGACGTATCAATCACAATTCAGTGTCGGGGGCACGACGTGGAAACAACACGGGGCAGCCCCGAAGGCTGCCCCGTGTATCGGTCATGATGGGCCGTGTCAGGCGAGCGTGCGCGTGAATTCCTCACGCTCGAAGATCTCGATGACATCGCCTTCGCGGATATCCTCGTAGTTTTCGAACGCCATGCCGCATTCCTGACCCGAGATCACCTCGGTCACTTCATCCTTGAAGCGCTTGAGCGTTTTCAGCGTGCCCTCGTGGATCACCACGTCGTCGCGCAGCAGGCGCACCCCGGCAGACCGGCGCGCGATGCCCTCGGTCACGAGACAGCCGGCGACCTTGCCCACCTTGGTGACCTTGAACACCTCCATGATCTTCGCGTAGCCGATGAACTTCTCGCGGACTTCGGCGCCCAACAGGCCGCTTGCCGCGGCCTTCACATCGTCCACAAGGTCGTAGATCACCGAATAATACCGGATCTCCACGCCCTTCTGGTTGGCGCTGTTGCGGGCCGGGGCGTTGGCACGGACGTTGAAGCCGATGACCGGCGCGCCCGATGCCTCGGCAAGGTTGATATCCGATTCGGTGATCGCGCCGACACCCGAGTGCAGCACGCGGACGCGCACCTCGTCGTTGCCGATCTTCTCGACGGCCTGCACGATCGCCTCGGCAGAGCCCTGCACGTCGGCCTTGAGCACGACCGGCAGTTCCTTGAGGTTCTCGGTCGCCTTGGCGTTGGCCAGAAGCTGTTCCAGCGACGTGCCGGCGCCGACGGCGGCGCGCTTTTCCTTGGCGGCATTGGCGCGGTATTCGGCGATCTCGCGTGCCTGGGCCTCGGCCTCGACCACGTTGAGAACGTCCCCCGCCTCGGGTGTGCCGTTGAGACCCAGAACCTCGACCGGGACCGATGGTCCGGCCTCGTCCACACGCTCGCCCCGGTCGTTGATAAGCGCACGCACCTTGCCGTACTGCTCGCCGACGACGAAGATATCGCCTTTGCGCAACGTGCCCTTCTGAACCAGAACCGTGGCCACGGGGCCGCGGCCGACATCCAGTTGCGCCTCGATCACGGCGCCCTCGGCGGCGCGGTCGGGGTTGGCCTTGAGTTCGAGGATCTCGGCCTGCAGCGCGATCGCCTCGAGCAGTTCGTCAAGACCCTGACCGGTGACCGCGGACACCTCGACATCCTGCACGTCGCCCGACATCGCCTCGACGACGACCTCCTGACGCAGCAGGTCGGCGCGCACATGGTCCGGATCGGCCGCGGGCAGATCGACCTTGTTGATCGCGACGATCATCGGCACCCCGGCGGCCTTGGCGTGGTTGATCGCCTCGATCGTCTGCGGCATGACCGCGTCGTCGGCGGCGACGACCAGCACCACGATATCCGTCACATGTGCCCCGCGCGAACGCATCGAGGTGAACGCGGCGTGACCCGGCGTGTCAAGAAAGCTGAGCACCGCGCCGCTCTCGGTGGTGACCTGGTAGGCCCCGATATGCTGGGTGATGCCACCGGCCTCTCCGGATTGCACCTTGGCGTCGCGGATCGCGTCCAGAAGCGACGTCTTGCCGTGGTCCACGTGGCCCATGATGGTGATCACGGGTGGCCGCGGGTGCAGCGATTCGGGCGTGTCCTCGACGGCCTCGATCACCTGCTCGACATCGGCGTCGCTGACGCGCACGACGCGGTGGCCGAATTCCTCGATGATCAACTCGGCGGTGTCGGCATCGACCGACTGGTTCTGTGTGACCATCATGCCGTTCTGCATCAACGCCTTGACCACGTCGCTCACGCGTTCGGCCATGCGGTTCGCCAGTTCGGAGACAACGATGGTTTCGGGCAGCTGTACGTCGCGGACCACCTTTTCGCGGTCCTGCGCCCCGCCCATGGCCTTTTGACGCGCACGCTCCTGCTTGCGCTTCATCGCGGCCATGGATTTGTGGCGTCCACCGCCTTCACCGCCCGAAAGCGCCTGATTGAGCGTCAGCTTGCCAGAGCGGCGGGCGTCGTCATCGCCACGTCCCTTGCCGCGCCCCTTGGACTTGGCGTCCTCGTCGCGCTTGCGTGGTGTCGGGGCCTGCTTCGACGGCGTCTGGCGCGCGGGGGCCGGCTCGGATACGGGTTCTGCCTTGGCGGGCGCAGCCGCGGCCTTGTCGGCAGCGTCCTTCTGGCGTGCGTCCTCTTCGGCCTTGGCGCGGGCGCGCTCCTCGGCGTCGCGCTGTTCGCGCTCCTTCGCCTCGGCTTCTTCGCGCCGACGCTGCCGTTCTTCCTCGCGGGCCTTTTCATTGGCCTCGCGCTGCGCGGCCTCTTCGGTCTCGCGCGCCTTGGCCGCCTGAAGCGCCTTCATGCGGCGTTCCATCTCGGCATCGGAAATCCCGGCGGGGCGCTTGGAAGAGCTCGACTGGGGACCGGATTTCCCGGCACCGCCCGCGCCCGTACCGCCGGATGTGCCGGCGGCGGGCTTGGGCGCGACCACGCGCTTGCGTTTGGTTTCCACCACGACGTTCTTCGTCCGGCCATGGCTGAAGCTCTGCTTCACGTTCCCCGGCCGGGATCCGCTGCCACGTACGCCCAAAGGTTTCTTTCCGTCGTTGTCGCTCATGCTTCTACTTTCCTTTCCGGCGCGCAATCTCGCCGTCCGAGACGCGCAGACCTTTCAGTCTTGCGGCGTCCTCTACAACACGTTGTGACAAACCGCCAGCGTCCAGTGCGGCGTGGATCACGGTTTGTCGGCCAAAGGCCCGGCCCAGCTCGGCGGCGGACAGCCAGCCAATGAAATCGCCCCGATAGGGGGTGCTCAGTTTCGACTTGCCCCGTTCGGAGCCATCGCTGGCCTGAATCAGCACATGCGCCTCTTCGCCGGTCAGCTTCGACTTGACCTTTTCGTACCCGCAGACGGCACCGCCACCCTTGCGGGCAAGGCTGATCAGGTTGACCACGCGCTGCGCCAGCAGGGTCTCGACGTGATCTGTCAGCCCCTCGGGCACGGTGACCGCCTGCTTTGCCGCGCGCGAGAAAAGCCGTTTCTGCGCGGCCTTGTCCAGCGCCGCACGGTCCGCCGAAACCCAGATGCCGCGTCCGGGCAGCTTTTCCGCCAGATCGGGGGCGATCTGGCCTTCGGGGCCGATCACGAAGCGGATCAGCCCATTCTTCGGCTGCACCTCGCCCGTGGCGATGCACTTACGCTCTGGACCGTCGCTTCGGTCTTTGGATTGCCCGCCGCGCCCCATCTGATACTTCCGAGACCTGATAAATCAGGCCTCGGCCTCCGCGGTTTCGTCTTCGGTGGTCTCGTCGTCCGTCACCAGATCGTCAGGGTCCACCCAGCCCAGCATGACGCGCGCGGTCATCACCATATTTTGCGCTTCCTCGAGAGAGACGTCAAATTTTTCCAGAAGCCCTTCATCCTTGACACGCTCGCCATTCACCGTCGTCCAGCCGCCGGCGAGTTCCCAGTCGGCACAGGTCGCGAAATCGTCCAGCGACTTGACGTCGTCCTCGGCCAGTGCCTGCACCATCTGCGGGGTCAGCCCCTCGAACTCGATCAGGCTGTCCTCGGCGCCAAGCTCGCGCGCCTTGGCAAGGGCGGCGGCGGTCTGTGCTTCAAGCACGTCACGCGCGCGGGCCTGCAATTCCGCAGCGGTGTCGTCATCGACGCCGTCGATCACCAGAAGCTCGTCCAGCTCTACATATGCGACCTCTTCCAGCGTCGTGAAACCCTCGGCGACCAGAAGCTGCGCGAAAAATTCGTCCAGATCGAGCGCCTCCATGAAGAGACCCGTGCGCTCTTCGAATTCCTTCTGGCGGCGTTCGCTGTCCTCGGCCTCGGTCATGATGTCGATGTCCAGCCCCGTCAACTGGCTGGCAAGCCGCACGTTCTGGCCGCGCCGCCCGATGGCCAATGACAACTGATCCTCGGGGACCACCACCTCGATGCTTTGCGCGTCCTCGTCGATCACCACTTTCGCGACCTCGGCGGGTTGCAGCGCGTTGACGAGGAACGTCGCCTGATCCTCGTTCCACGGGATGATGTCGACCTTCTCGCCCTGAAGCTCGTTGACCACGGCCTGCACTCGGCTGCCCCGCATGCCGACGCAGGCGCCGACCGGATCGATAGAGCTGTCATGGCTGATCACCGCGATCTTGGCGCGGCTGCCGGGATCGCGCGCCACGGCCTTGATGTCGATGATGCCGTCATAGATTTCCGGCACTTCCATGCGGAACAGTTCCGCCATGAACTGCGGCTCGGTGCGCGACAGGAAGATCTGCGGCCCGCGCTGTTCGCGGCGCACGTCCTTAACGTAGCAGCGGATGCGGTCGTTGGGGCGATACGCCTCGCGTCCGATCTTCTCGTTGCGGCGCAGGATGCCCTCGCCCGCGCCGACATCGACGATGACGTTGCCGTATTCCTCGCGACGGACGACACCGTTGATGATGGTGCCCGCGCGATCCTTGAATTCCTCGTACTGGCGGTCGCGTTCGGCCTCGCGCACGCGTTGCAGGATCACCTGCTTGGCGCTTTGGGCGGCGATCCGCCCCATTTCCACCGGCGGCACCTCTTCGGTCAGCGTGTCGCCGACCGATGGGTCCTCGAGGTATTGCTTTGCCTGCTCGACGGTCAGTTCCGCCTGGTAGTTCTCCAGCTCGTCATCCTCGACCACGGTGCGGACGCGGGTGAAGGTGGCGCGCCCGGTCTTGCGGTCGATCTTCACCCGGATGTCCATCTCGGCCCCGTAGCGGCTCTTGGCAGCGCGGGCGAGGCTTTCCTCCATCGCTTCGACCACGAGGGCCGGGTCGATCATCTTTTCGCGCGCCACCGCTTCCGCGGTCTGCAGCAGCTCAAGCTGGTTGGCCGATGTGATAGCCATGGTTTCAGTCCTCCTCGGAACCGCTTTCGGTTTCTGTCTCGTTGGGCGTGTCATCGTCGATGACGCCCGCCGCCTTGCGCTGCCGCAGCATCTCGCGGATCAGATCGTCGGTCAGCACCAGCTTGGCGTCGTTCAGCCAGTCGAATTCCAGCCCGATCGTGCCCTCGGCGACGTTGATCAGCACTTCGTTGCCCTCGACGCCGGCCAGCATGCCCTTGAAACGCTTGCGCCCGCCGACCTGTTCGGCGGTCTCAAGCTTGGCCTCGTAGCCCTCGAACGCCTCGAAATCCTTGAGCCGCGTGAGCGGACGGTCGATGCCGGGGCTGGAGACTTCAAGCGTGTAGGTGTCGGTGATCGGCTCTTCGACATCCAGCACCGCGCTGACCGCCGTGCTGATATCTCCGCACTCGTCCACCTCGATGCCGCCGTCGGGCCGGTCCGCCATGATCTGCAGCAACGGCTCCTTGCCGCCCATGAGCCGCACGCGCACAAGTTCGAACCCCATGTCCTCGATCACCGGGGCGATGATCTCGGCAATGCGGCGATCCATTGCGGCCTTGGCGATCAGGTCGTTGCTCATGGGTTCCAGACACAAAAAAACGGGCGCGCGGCCCGTCACACTCTCCGGTGGGACTTTCGGAGTGGACCCGAAAGCGCCGCTGATGACGGGTCTATACGCCTCATGGGCGGTATCCGCAAGGGGATTCTCGGTCAGCCGAACCGCGCCTGCCACGCGGGCGGGCCGTCGACGGTGTCTGGTGCGGCGGCGAAGATCGCGCGCGCCACGGCGCGGGCCATCACGCAGGCGGCCGCGTGTCCCAGTGTGACCTGACCGGCGATGTCGGGGGCGGGCCGCGCCCCGGTCGCGGCGGCGAATATCAGGTCGCCATCCATCAATGTGTGCGACGGCACGAGCGCGCGGGCGAACCCGTCATGCGCGGCCGTGGCCAGCCGCCTGCATTGCGCCTTGGTCAGCGCGGCATCGGTGGCGACAATCCCGATGGTGGTGTTGGCGTGCGGGGTCAGCTTGGTGGGGGCCGTCATCGGGTCGGGCGCCTCCGGCGCCGGGCCAAGGCCACCGAACTCGGCGTTCTGCTCGAACGGTGCGGCCCAGAAATGCGGCCCGCCGCCCACGGTCGCCGAGCCAAGCGCGTTGACCGCCACCAGCGCGCCGATGGTGGAGCCGTCCGGCAGCATTGCCGAGGCCGAGCCCAGCCCGCCGCGCAAGGTGGCGGTGGTCGCGCCCGTGCCCGCGCCGGTGCTGCCGATCCCGAAATCGGCCGCGGCGGTGTCCAATGCCGCACGGCCTAGCGCCTTCCACGGGTTGTCCGTCCAGCCCGTGTCGCTGCCGTCGCGCAGGTCGAACAGGATCGCGGCCGGTACGATCGGCACTCGCGCGCGCCCCACGGCAAAGCCGCGCCCGGCGGCCCGCAGCCCCTCGGCCACGCCCGAGGCCGCGTCGAGCCCGAAGGCCGATCCGCCCGACAGGACCAGCGCGTCGACCTCCTGCACCACATGTTCGGGGGCCAGAAGGTCGGTCTCGCGTGTGCCGGGCGCGCCGCCCATCACATGTACGCCGGCGGTGAAGGGCGCATCGCCGGTCAGGACCGTGACCCCGCTGCGCAGTCTTGGGTCGCTGGCGTTGCCGATGCGCAGCCCCGCCACGTCGGTGATCAGGTTGCGCCGGTCATGTGCCATCGTCCGGCTCCTTCACGTTTTAGGCCAGCGCCAGCCGGCGTTCGCGGCGGATGACAAGCGAGATGACGACCACCGCCGCCATTGCCGTGGCGAACATGATCCACAACAATGTCAGCGCCCCCGCCCCAGGCGTCAGCAACGCACCGGCCAGGGCCGACAACGCCGCGCCGAAACCGATCATCATCGCGCCCGACAGACCGCTCGCGGTACCCGCCAGATCGGGCCGGATCGACAGCGCCCCCGCCGTGGCGTTGGGGATCACCATCCCGTTGCCGAGCCCCATGAAGGTCATCAGCCCGAAGAACACCAGCGGCGATCCGAACCCGAGACGAAAGAGCGCCACGTTGAGCCCGATGCCCGAGGCGTTGAACAGCGCACCCCACAGCACCATGCGGTTGACACCGAACCTGGTCGAGAACCGGCCCGAGGCGAAATTTCCGAGAAAATATCCGATTGCCGGGGCCCCGAAAAGCACGCCAAGCAGTGCGGGTGACAGCCCGAACACCTGATCGCCGACGAAGGGCGCGCCGCCCAGATAGGCGAAGAACGATCCCGAGGACAGTCCCGCCGCCAGTGCGTAGCCCCAGAAACGGCGCGAGGTCAGCAGGGCGGGGTAGTCGCGGAACTGCTGCATCAGGGTGCGCCCGGACAGCGGCGCGGTCTCGCCCAGGTCGCGCCAGCACAGCGCAAATAGCATGCCACCCAGAATGAACAGCGCCCAGAAATTTGCCTGCCATCCGAACGTCTCGTCGAGGATGCCGCCAAAGGCCGGGCCGATCATCGGCACGACCGCCATGCCCATCGTGACATACCCGATCATCGACGCGGCGCGATCCTGGGGCACCATGTCCCGCACGATGGCACGCGACAGCACCATCGCCACGATGACGCTGGCCTGCAACATGCGGAAGGTCAGGAAGACATAGACATTCGACGCCATGAGGCAGCCGAGCGTGGCCAAGAGGAAAATGCCGATCCCCCACAGGATCACCGGGCGGCGCCCCCACCGGTCCGAGATCGGCCCCATCAGCACCTGCAGGACAGCGTTCACCCCAAGGTAAAGCGCCACCGAAAGCTGGATAAGCCCATAGCTGGTGTCGAAATACGCGACCATACCCGGTAGCGAGGGCAGGAAGATGTTCATGGCCAGCGCCGATAATCCCGCAAGCAGGATCAACGTCGAGATGTGCGGTGGCGTGGTCCGGTCAAGGTATCGGACCCGAGGTTCAGATTTCATCCGGCGCAAGATAGGGGGGCGCTGCGCAAGTGTCCATGTGTTGCCGCGGGCAATCTGCGCGACCCGTCTGGTTTGCGAATTTGCACATATTCATTCGTGAATTCGCATGCTTTTGCAAATTTGCCGAATTCTGTTTGGCCTTGCGCCCTGCAGCCTCTATGGTCCGTATATCAAGGACAGGGGAGTGCCATGAAGGATATTCTGGAGGAACTCGACAGCCGCCGGGCCGATGCGCGGCTCGGGGGCGGTGCGGCGCGCATCGAGGCGCAGCACGGTCGCGGCAAGCTGACCGCGCGCGAGCGCATCGAGCTGTTGCTCGACGAGGGCAGCTTCGAGGAATTCGACATGTTCGTGGCGCATCGCTGCAACGATTTCGGGATGGAAAAGAACCGCCCCTACGGCGACGGGGTGGTGACCGGCTGGGGCACGATCAACGGGCGGCAGGTCTATGTCTTCAGCCAGGATTTCACCGTGCTCGGCGGGTCGGTCAGCGCCACCCACGCCCAGAAGATCTGCAAGATCATGGACATGGCCGTGGAAAACGGCGCGCCGGTGATCGGCATCAACGATTCGGGCGGCGCGCGGATCCAGGAAGGCGTCGACAGCCTGGCCGGCTATGGCGAGGTCTTCCAGCGCAATATCGAGGCGTCGGGCGTCGTGCCGCAGATAAGCGTCATCATGGGGCCCTGCGCGGGTGGCGCGGTCTATTCGCCGGCGATGACCGATTTCATCTTCATGGTGAAGGACAGCTCGTACATGTTCGTGACGGGGCCCGATGTTGTGCGCACCGTCACCAACGAACAGGTGACCGCCGAAGAGCTGGGCGGCGCGCTGACCCATACCCGCAAAAGCTCCGTGGCCGACGCGGCCTTCGAGAACGATGTCGAGGCACTGGCCGAGGTGCGGCGGCTGGTGGATTTTCTGCCGCTCAACAACCGCGAGAAGCCACCGAAACGGCCATTCTTCGACAAACCGGGACGGGTCGAGGACAGTCTCGACACGCTGATCCCCGACAATCCCAACATGCCCTATGACATGAAGGAACTGATCCACAAGGTCGCCGACGAGGGGGATTTCTACGAGATCCAGGCCGAGTTCGCCAAGAACATGATCACCGGCTTCATCCGGCTCGAGGGGCAGACCGTGGGCGTGGTGGCCAACCAGCCGATGGTGCTGGCCGGCTGTCTCGATATCGACAGCGGGCGCAAGGCGGCGCGTTTCGTGCGGTTCTGCGACGCGTTCGAGATCCCGATCCTGACGCTGGTGGACGTACCCGGTTTCCTGCCCGGGACGGGGCAGGAATATGGCGGCGTCATCAAGCATGGGGCCAAGCTGCTGTTTGCCTACGGCGAGGCGACGGTGCCCAAGGTCACGGTGATCACCCGAAAGGCCTATGGCGGGGCCTACGTGGTGATGTCATCCAAACACCTGCGCGGTGATTTCAACTATGCCTGGCCGACCTCGGAGATTGCGGTGATGGGTGCCAAAGGCGCGACCGAGATCATTTACCGCTCGGACCTCGGCGATGCCGAGAAGATCGCCGCGCACACCAAGAGCTACGAGGATCGCTTCGCCAATCCCTTCGTCGCCGCCGAGCGGGGATTCATCGACGAGGTGATCCAGCCGCGCAGCACGCGGATGCGGGTCAGCCGCGCCTTCGCGTCGCTCAGGAACAAGAAAAAGAGCACGCCCTGGAAAAAGCACGACAACATCCCGCTTTGAGGCGAGCGTGGCATGGGGGCGCTGCCCCCGTCGCCCGGAACGGGCGACTCCCCCGGGGTATTTCGGCCAAGAAGAAGACGACACGGAGAAGGATATGGGCCGCGGCCGCTGGCATGAGATCGAGGAGGGGGGGACGCTGACTCTGACGCGGCGCCTGCCCGCGCGCTTCGATCTGGCGGTCGAGGGCTGGCTGCCCGAGGCGCCGCGCCGCCGCGTGGCACACCGGCTGCGGCAGGACATGTGGCGCGAGTTGCAGGGCCTGCGCGGCTTTGCCCCCGCGGTGCAGGTCTGGCGCGTGGCCAGCGGATTGCGGGTTCGGGCGGGCGGCGCCGTGGCGGGACGGTTTGCCCGGGCCGACGCGGAGGCGCGGATCGACGCGCTGCTGCAGGACCCTGCGCGGATGGCGCGCTGGACGGGGGCGACATGGTGAGGCTGATGGTTCTCGTCTGTCTGGCGGTGCTGGCGCGCGCGCCTGCACCCATGGCGCAGGACGGCGCGTTGCGTCTGCCCTCGGGACTGGAGGCCCGGCTGCAGGAGGTGCTGACCGACCAGCGCGCGGGGGGCGGGCTGACCTACCGGTTCCGGTTTGTCGCGGAGGGGCTCGAAGGCGGCGATGCGGCGTTGGAACAGGTGATGGCGGATCTCGAATGGCTGTGCAACGAGTACGCGCTGCCCCGGATCGCCAATATCGGTCCGCAGCCGGGACGGGTGGTGATATCACTGGCTGACAGGCCCTCGACCTTCGGCGTTTACGATCCGGGGGTCGTGCAGGTCTTCGAGGGGTACAGCCCCGATGCCGATCGTTGCAACTGGGAAATGTTTTGATGCGAATGCAATCTCTTGCGATGTGTCCCGCGTCGATACGCCGGACTGCGGCTTTGGGGACACAGGCCCGCAGGTTTGCACGGTGCATGTGTTCAAGCCTTGTAAATTCGGCTAGCCTGCGCGACGGTTACAGTCAGGTGACCTCAGACTCACCCAGATGGCGTGCGTCGGCGTCAAGCCGGCGCGCTATTCACATCGCAGATAAGAGAGACAGGAGTACTACATGTCGAACACCATCAAGAGCGTTCTCGCCATTGGCCTTGTGGCCTTTGTCGCAGCCTGTGCACAACAGCAGGAAGAAGAGTTCGTGGTCGTCGAGCCCGAGCCGATCACGACCGAGCCGGAGCAGACCGGAAAGTACAAGTAAACTCTTCGGGTTTTCTTCGGGGCGGGTCGATGTGCCCGCCCCGGCACCGCGCCGGAGTCCGCCCATTTGTCCGGGGGCCGGATCATGCTGAAGCATCGCGGGTTTCCCGGTCGTCTGCCGGGCACGGATTTCCAGTTCACCATCCGCCGCGCCAACCCCAAAGGGGCCACGCCGCTTGTTGCCCGCGCGCGGTATCGTGATCGGCGGCCGCCGGACAAGCGCGCCGATGCCGAATTCCTGCGCGCCATCTGGGAGTGTTTCGGCGATGCGCCGTTCGAGCGCGGCAATCTCGACGCCGGACGCCTGAGTTGGCTGTTCGGGCGCGAGATCAAGCCCGCCGAGGACCCCTTCGACCCCGAAAGCTACGAGGCGTGTCTGGTTCTGGATGTCGCCGTCGCGCGCGCCAGCTTTCCCGACGTGTTCGCGGGAGAGGACGGATGAGCCGCGCCGTGTCCACTGCGGTGCCCTTTGCCAGTCCGGCCCCGTGTCGTCGCCCCGCGCGCAGCGACCGCGCACCGTTCGTCATAATCCAAGAGGGACAGAAAGCATGTTCAAGAAGATCCTGATCGCCAACCGGGGCGAGATCGCCTGTCGCGTCATCAAAACCGCGCGCAAGATGGGCATCGGCACGGTGGCGATCTATTCCGATGCGGATCGCAATGCGTTGCATGTGCGGATGGCCGACGAGGCGGTGCGAATCGGCCCGCCAGCCGCGAACGAAAGCTATATCGTGATCGACAAGGTGATGGACGCGATCCGCCAGACCGGCGCCGAGGCGGTGCATCCGGGCTACGGCTTTCTAAGCGAGAACCCCAAATTCGCCAAGGCGCTGGAGGCCGAGGGCGTGGCCTTCATCGGCCCGCCCGTGAAGGCGATCGAGGCGATGGGCGACAAGATCACCTCCAAGAAGATCGCCAAGGAGGCCGGCGTCAACACCGTGCCCGGTGTCATGGGCCTGATCGAGGATGCCGAGGAGGCGGTGAAGATCTCCAACGAGATCGGCTACCCGGTGATGATCAAGGCCAGCGCGGGCGGCGGTGGCAAGGGCATGCGGATCGCCTGGACCGACGACGAGGCGCGCGAGGGGTTCCAGAGTTCCAAGAACGAGGCCGCCAGCAGCTTCGGCGATGACCGCCTGTTCATCGAGAAATTCGTCATGCAGCCGCGCCACATCGAGATCCAGGTGCTGTGCGACGGCTTTGGGAACGGCATCTACCTGGGCGAGCGCGAATGCAGCATCCAGCGCCGCAACCAGAAGGTCATCGAGGAAGCGCCCAGCCCGTTTCTGGACGACGAGACGCGCCGCGCCATGGGCGAGCAGGCGGTGGCGCTGGCACAGGCCGTGGATTACACCAGCGCGGGCACCGTGGAATTCATCGTCGACGGCGACCGGAACTTCTATTTCCTGGAAATGAACACGCGCCTTCAGGTGGAACATCCCGTGACCGAGCTGATCACCGGCGTCGACCTAGTCGAGCAGATGATCCGCGTGGCCGCCGGTGAGACGCTGAGCATCGCGCAGTCCGACGTGACGCTGAGCGGCTGGGCGATGGAAAGCCGCCTTTATGCCGAGGACCCGTATCGCGGGTTCCTGCCGTCGATCGGGCGGCTGACACGCTATCGCCCGCCCGAGGAGCTGGATATCGAGGGCGCGGTGGTGCGCAACGATACCGGCGTCTTCGAGGGCGGCGAGATCAGCATGTATTACGACCCGATGATCGCCAAGCTGTGCACCTGGGGGCCGACGCGCGCGGCGTCCATCGACGGGATGCGCAATGCGCTCGACGCGTTCGAGGTCGAGGGGATCGGGCACAACCTGCCCTTCCTGAGCGCGGTGATGGATCACCCGAAATTCGTTGCGGGCGAGATGACCACCGCCTTCATCGCCGAGGAATATCCCGACGGCTTTCACGGGGTGGAACTGCCCGGCGATGTCCTGCGCCGGATCGCGGCGAGTTGCGCGGCGATGCACAGGTTGGCGGAAATCCGGCGCACGCGGATATCGGGGCGGATGGACAATCACGAGCGCCAGGTGGGCGAGGATTGGGTCGTCGCGCTTCAGGGTGAAAGCCATTCCGTGACGGTGAAGGCGGATCGCGACGGGGCCAGCGTGCGGTTCGCGGACGGCACCACGTTGCGGGTGGCCAGTGACTGGACACCGGGGGACCAGCTGGCGCGGCTGGACGTGGATGGCAGTCCGCTGGTGCTCAAGGTGGGCAAGATCACGCACGGCTTCCGCATCCGCTCGCGCGGGGCGGATCTCAAGGTGCATGTGCGGACCCCGCGTCAGGCCGAGCTGGCGGCGCTGATGCCCGAAAAACTGCCGCCCGACACCTCAAAGATGCTGCTGTGTCCGATGCCGGGGCTGATCGTGAAGGTCAATGTCGAGATCGGCGAAGAGGTGCAGGAAGGTCAGGCGCTGTGCACCGTGGAGGCGATGAAGATGGAGAACATCCTGCGCGCCGAACGCAAGGGCACCGTGGCGCGGGTGAATGCCGGACCGGGCGATAGCCTGGCGGTGGATGACGTGATCATGGAGTTCGAGTGAGGGGATGACCGACGTCGCGCGCCATAGCCCTGTGCCGGTTGCCTGTCTGGCTGCGTTCGTGATCCTTGCCGGCTGCGCGCGCGAGGACGAGGCGGCGCAGCGCGCGCGGTTGGCGCAGTGGTTTTCTCTTGGCGAGACGATCTCGTTCACGGCTCGGCGCGACTGCGCCGTCGGCCTGTACGAGGTGGTTGCGCCGGACGTGAAATCGGCGCTGCCGCTCATGCCGGACGTGGTCCAGATGCAGCGCATGATCGACGCGCAGGGGGCGGCGGCGCTGGATGTGACGGCGCAGGGCGCGGACGTGGCGATGGTGGCAATGGCCAATCACGCGCGCCCCACGGGCATGGCGATGCGGCGTGCGGGCCTTGAGGCGCGGGCATGCATGGACAAGCGCAGCGAAGGGGCCTTTCGCCACGCGCTGGATCATCCGGGCGGTATCATGGCGTGGGATGCCGACACGGGTACGCTGATCCTGATGGCCCGCGATGCGGATGTGCTTGTCGCGGTGCAGGGAAACGCGTGATGACGGTCCGCGATCAGCTTCCGGTGCCCTGCTCGCGCAATTCCTGCTGTCGCGTGGGCAGCTTGTCGATCGAGCGGGTGATCTCGCGGATGGCCCATGGCGTGGGTTTGCGCAGGAAGATCGCCCCGTCCTTGGCGATACCCACGAGGCCGAACCCACGCGGCCGCAGCTCGCGGCGTACATCCGAGCGCGCCGCGGGATCGGTGTCGGTTATCACGATCACGTCACGCGCCCTGAGGGCCGAGATGCCCCCCCGGAGATATTCCATCTGCTCGTTGAAGCGCGGGTCGTCGGGCGTGTCGGCGAACACGACAAGCGGCCTTTTGACCCAGCGAAACGTGTCGAGGTCCACATTCTCGGCGCTGACGATCAGGTCGTCCATGGCCTTTTCATCCGCGTCCTGCGCGGCGGCGGCCGTCGTGACAAAGGCCGCCAGAACAAGTGACAAGGCGTATTTCATGATTTCTCCTGTTGGACGGGATATAGGTTCTGCGCAGATGATTGCGAAGGAAGAATACAGCCGGTCGCGAAAAAATGTCGAGTTCATGCCCGGCGCGAATGGATCGGTTCGTCCATTCGTGACCTATCCGGGCACCGGCCTGTTTGACATGGAAAACCGCACCGGATGAGGCTGGGACGCATCCCAGCCCGGACCGGTTGCACGACAAGAGGACAAGGACATGGCATCGAAGAAAGACGACTGGCGCAAGATCGCCGAGGGTGAGCTGCGCGGGCGGCCCCTCGAGGATCTGACATGGAACACGCTGGAAGGCATTCCCGTTCAGCCGCTCTACACCGAAGAGGACGTGGCGGATCTGCCGCATATGGGCACGATACCCGGTGCGGCGCCCTTCACCCGCGGCGTCAAGGCGACGATGTATGCCGGGCGCCCCTGGACGATCCGGCAATATGCGGGCTTCTCCACGGCCGAGGAATCCAATGCCTTCTACCGTCGCAACCTTGCGGCCGGGCAGCAGGGCGTTTCGGTCGCGTTCGATCTGGCCACGCATCGGGGTTATGACAGCGACCATCCCCGCGTCGAGGGCGATGTCGGCAAGGCCGGCGTCGCCATTGATTCGGTCGAGGACATGAAGGTGCTGTTCGACGGGATCCCGCTCGACAAGGTGTCGGTGTCGATGACGATGAACGGCGCGGTGGTCCCTGTTCTGGCCAGCTTCATCGTCGCCGGCGAGGAGCAGGGCCACGACAAGAGCGCACTGGCGGGCACCATCCAGAATGACATCCTCAAGGAATTCATGGTGCGCAACACCTATATCTATCCGCCCGCGCCCTCGATGCGGATCATCAGCGACATCATCGCCTACACCGCCGAGAACATGCCGCGCTTCAACTCGATCTCGATTTCCGGCTACCACATGCAGGAGGCGGGCGCGAACCTTGTACAGGAGCTGGCCTATACCCTGGCCGATGGGCGCGAATACGTCAAAGCCGCGATCGAGGCCGGTATGGATGTCGACAGCTTCGCCCCGCGCCTGTCCTTCTTCTTTGCCATCGGCATGAATTTTTTCATGGAGGCCGCCAAGCTGCGCGCCGCGCGACTGCTGTGGGATCGGATCATGACCGAATTCGGCGCGCAGAACGAGAAATCCAAGATGCTGCGCACCCATTGCCAGACCAGCGGAGTCAGCCTGCAGGAACAGGATCCTTACAACAACGTCGTGCGCACCGCCTACGAGGCGATGAGCGCGGTCCTGGGCGGCACGCAGAGCCTGCACACCAACGCGCTGGACGAGGCGATCGCGCTGCCCACCGATTTTTCGGCCCGCATCGCGCGCAACACGCAGCTGATCCTGCAGGAGGAGACGGGCGTCACCAATGTCGTCGATCCGCTGGCGGGATCCTATTACGTCGAGAAGCTGACGCATGATCTGGCCGAGAAGGCGTGGGACCTGATCCAGGAGGTCGAGGAGATGGGCGGCATGACCCGCGCCGTTGAATCGGGCATGCCCAAGCTGCGCATCGAGGAGACGGCGGCGACCCGCCAGGCGATGATCGACCGCGGCCAAGAGGTGATCGTCGGGGTCAACAAGTACCGCAAGGATCACGAGGACCCGATCGACATTCTTGATGTCGACAACGTCAAGGTGCGGGACAGCCAGATCAAGGGGCTGGAGCGGATCCGCGCCAGCCGCGATCAGGCCGCCTGCGATGCGGCGCTGGACGAGTTGACGCGCCGCGCGCGCGAGGGCGGCAATATCCTTGACGCGGCGGTCGAGGCCGCGCGCGTGCGCGCCACGGTGGGCGAGATCAGTAGCGCGCTGGAAAAGGAGTTCGGCCGCCACCGCGCCGAGGTTCGTACGCTGGCCGGTGTCTACGGCGCCGCCTACGAGGGGGACGAGGGCTTTGCCGCGATCCAGAAATCGGTCGAGGATTTTGCCGAGGACGAGGGGCGGCGGCCGCGCATGCTGGTCGTCAAGATGGGACAGGACGGGCATGATCGCGGCGCCAAGGTGATCGCGACGGCCTTTGCCGATATCGGCTTCGATGTCGATGTGGGTCCGCTGTTCCAGACACCGGAAGAGGCCGCGCAGGACGCCATCGACAACGACGTGCATGTGGTGGGCATCAGCAGCCAAGCGGCCGGGCACAAGTTCCTGGCGCCCCGGCTGATCGAGGCGCTGAAAGAGCGTGACGCGGGCGACATCATCGTGATCTGCGGTGGCGTCATCCCGCAGCAGGATTACGAGTTCCTGCAAAAGGCCGGGGTCAAGGCGATCTTCGGTCCGGGCACCAACATCCCCGACGCCGCACAGGATATCCTGAAACTGATCCGCGCGGCGCGCGGCTGATCCGCATCAAAGACAAGAAAGGGGGCCAGCCCCCTTACCCCCGGGGTATTTGACCCAAGAAGAAGGAGAGGCCCATGTGGCTCGATCATCTGGCGGTGGCCGCAGAAAGCCTCGAGGCGGGGCGGATAAATGTGGAGAAAAGCCTGGGCCTGCCGTTGCAGCCCGGCGGGCAGCATGCGCATTTCGGCACGCATAACCTTCTTCTGGGGCTGGAGGACGGGCTGTATCTCGAGGTGATCGCGGTGGACCCGGACGCGGATGCGCCTGACCATCCGCGCTGGTTCGATCTGGATCGCTTCACCGGTGCGCCGCGCCTGTCCAACTGGATCTGTGCGGTCGACGATCTTGACGCGGCCCGCGCGCGGCACCCGGCCGCGGGCGGTTCCGTCGATCTGGCGCGCGGGGATCTGCGCTGGCGCATGGCCGTGCCGGATGGCGGGGTGCTGCCATATGACAATTGCTTTCCGGCGCTGATCGACTGGCGCGCGGGCGGGCATCCGTCCGAGCGTTTGCCCGCCTCGGGCGCGCGGCTGGACCGGCTGGTTGTGGCGCATCCCGAAGCGGCGGCGTTACGCGCCGAGCTTGACGATCTTGATGATCCGCGCGTGGTGTTCGAACCGGGCGCGCCCGCGCTGCGTGCCGAGATCATGACGCCCAAAGGGGTCAGGGTGCTGGAATGACGATAAGGCCGGCCGTGGCGGCGGATGTTCCGCAGATCCAGGAGATCTGGAACCCGCTGATACGCAATAGCGCGGTCACCTTCACCACGATCGAAAAGACCCCCGCGGGGCTGCAGAGCGAGATCGCGGCGCGCGGCGCCGCGTTCCTGGTGGCCGAAGAGGCGGGTATGATCCTTGGCTTTGCCAGCTATGGCGCGTTTCGTGGCGGACCGGGCTACGGGCATACCGCAGAGCATACCGTGATCCTCGCGCCATCGGCGCGGCGCCGCGGCACAGGGCGTGCGCTGATGCAGCAGCTGGAGGCGCAGGCGCGTGCCGAGGGCCTGCATGTCCTCGTCGGCGGGGTGAGTGGCGAAAACCCGTCAGCCATAGCCTTTCATCGCGCGATCGGCTTTCAAGAGGCCGCGCGTCTGCCCGAGGTGGGCCGCAAGTTCGGTCGCTGGATGGATCTGGTGTTTCTGCACAAATGTATATGACGGTTTGCGCTGACACCGCCGGCGATCGGCGTTAGGATAATCGCATGACGATCTGGACCCGCATATCCGACGCATTGCAGGCCCTTGCCAAGGGCGAAAGCCTGACCTCTGTCTTCGATCATCTGCGCAGCCCGCCCGAACGCAGCGTGGCCTTCACAATCGCAGTGATCGCGCTGTCGGCCAAGATGGCAAAGGCGGACGGGCAGGTCACACGGAACGAGGTGGCGGCGTTTCGCGAGGTCTTTCAGATAGACAGCGGGGAAGAGGCCAATGCCGCGCGCGTCTTCAATCTGGCCCGGCAGGATGTGGCGGGGTTCAAGGAATACGCCTCGCGCATCCGGCGCATGTTCGATGGTGAACCGGACACGTTGTGCGATCTGCTCGAAGGGCTCTTTCACATTGCCATGGCCGATGGTGTCTACCATCCTGACGAGGATGCGTTCCTGGCGCGTGTGGCCGAGTGCTTTGGTCTGGACGAGTCCGATTTTCGGGCGATGCGTGCCCGCTTCGTGTCGGACGCGCCGCCTGATCCGTGGTCGGTTCTGGGCGTGACGTCCGACATGCCGATGGACGAGATCCGCAAGGTTTGGCGCAGGATGGTGCGCGACTGTCATCCCGACCGGATGCAGGCGCGCGGCGTCCCGCCCGAGGCCGTGAAGCTGGCCGAAAAGCGGCTGACCGACATCAATCGTGCGTGGGACGAGATCAACGCGGTGCGCGGCACCGGCAAACACGCGGCCAAACATGCCGATTGACCGGGCTGGGCCCTTAAAATCCGGACGTGGCGCGCTTACATCCAGCGATATGATATACAAGCACATCATATTCGCCCTGCCGGTCGCCGTTATGCTGGCCGCCACCCCGGCACTGGCCCAGGACAGCCCCGAGGAGGCGCCAGAGGGCGAAGGGCGGTCCTTGATGCAGGAAGGCGCACGCCTGTTCTGGGAGGGCATCCGGCGCGAGATGGGTCCCGCGCTTGAAAGCTTTCGCGATCAGGCCGAAGAGATGGAACCCGCCTTGCGCGAGTTCGTCGAGGAGATGGGGCCGGCGCTGCGCGACCTGATGGACAAGGCCGGCGATCTGAGCGCCTATCACGCGCCAGAGGTGCTGCCCAACGGGGATATTATCCTGCGTCGCAAGACCCCGCAGGACAGTCCGGACGAACCCGTGCCCGAGGGCGACATCGAAATCTGACGTGGTCTGTCACGTGTGCATGGTGCCGCGATCCGCCGCGCGGAGGCCTCGTCTAGTGTACGACCGCCTCGGCGTCGAGCGCACTGGCAAGGGCCTGAAACCGGGCCTGTGCGACCTCTCCGAACAGCGGTCCGGCCTCTTGTGACAGGCGCAATTCCAGCACCTTCTTTTTTGGAAACCAGCGCAGCTCGCCCAGACGGGCGTCCTTTTTCAACCAGAGCATTGCCGCGAACCGCATCGCCTTGCCCACCACCTCGGCGTCGTGACATTCGCGTTCCGACAGCAGGCTGCCAAGCTCGGAAAACCGGGTGTTGTCGCGCTTGTTGGCGTAGCGGTGCAGTAGGCACAGACCCAAGAATATCCGTTCGGAATGCTTCAACCCGCCAAGATTCGCGCGCGTGGCATTGTCGAAACAGACTTCGGCGCGGTAATCGGGATGGGCGCGCCAGCTGACATCGTGCAACAGGCATGCCGCGCGGATGATGCGCCGCCGTTCGGGACTGGCGGATTTGAAGATCGGCTGCAGGAAGTGATAGATCACCTTGCCGAAGCCGGGCAGGCGCGCGTCCTTGTGCTCGGCAAAGCGGCAGGCCTCGATCAGCGGGTCGCGGTCGCGCAGAAGCTGCGGCATCTGTTCGTAGAGCAGACCCTCGCGGATGCCGTAGCTCGATACGGCGATGTCGCGGGGATGGAAGGTCTTGACCACTTCGCGCAGAACCTCTGCCGCATGAGGCACAAGCGCGATGCGGCTGGCCGAGACCCCGGATTTCGCGCGCAAGGTGTCGGGATCGGTCGTCTCGATCTGCTTTATGGTGGCGCGCAGATCGGCGGGGGTCATGCGGTATTCATGCAGCACCGACAGCGGGTAATTGCGCCGGGCCATGTCGATCTTGGCGATGGCGCGCCACGATCCGCCGACCAGGAACAGCCGGTTGCGTTGTTCGCCCAGTTGCGTGCGCATGTCGGCGAGCGTGCTTTGGATATGGGCCTTGCGCCCCTTCTTGCCGCCCTTGATATCGGCCAGTTTGAACGGCCCGAGCGACGAGGACAGGCACGTCCCCACCGTGCCCGCGTCCACCGCCGCCAGTTCCATCGACGACCCGCCGATATCGCAGACCAGCCCGTAAGAGCCCGGCCAGCCCAGAAGCACCCCCTGCGCCGACAGCCGTGCCTCTTCCGGCCCGTCGATCACCCAAAGGCGCAGACCGGTCCGCTGTCGCACCTCGGCGCAGAACTCGGGCCCGTCCTCGGCATCGCGTACCGCGGCCGTGGCCACGGTGACGAGCGGCCCGGTATCCATGCCGCGCGCCAGCATCTCGAACCGTTCCAGCGCGGCAAGTGCGCGCTTGCGCCCCTTGGGGTTGAGACGGCCGGTTTCGGACATGCCCGCGCCGAGCGCACACATGATCTTTTCATTGTAGAAATAGGCCGGGCTGCGCGCCGCCCCGTCGAACACCACAAGGCGGACAGAGTTCGACCCGACATCGACCACCCCGACCCGGCTGAGGGCGCGTGCCGTCGGGCTGTCGAAAAGCGGGCGGCCAAACGGGCCACCGTCGGGTTCTGCGGGATCGTGCGTGCCGTCCATGGGCCCCCCGTCGCTGCTGCCCCGTCTATGCGCCAAGGGCCTTGCGGGGTCAATCACCCGGCGCGCGTTTCCGCGTCGGGTGTCACACCGGGTGGCGCGCGTTCAGCGCCCGCACGATCATCGCGAGGATGTAGAGCGCGAGACCGATCACGAAGATGATCTTTGCGATGCTGCCAAAGCCAAGATCCCCGGCGATGCCTGCGACGACGAGACATGGCGTTGCCAGCCGGGCGTGGTCCCGTCTTTGCGGCCACGTCAGGCACGACATGGGCGTTCCGGTCCCGCCTCGCGGATCGCAGGGTTACTGACCTGCCGGCCGGGTCAGTCGCCGGTATGGGTCAGCTTGGGCACATCCGATGCGCCGGCCGAGCCGCGCCCCGACAGCGACGGATTTTCCATGAAGAAGCGGTGGCAGTTGAACGCGAACTCTCCTTCGGGCCGTGTCGCCCGTGAAAAGCTGCCATCGGGCGACATCACCCAGCTTTGGGCGACATCGGCCATGTTGGCCGCCATCACCTGTGACACGATCTGCGCCTTGACTGTGGGGTTCTCGATCTCGACCAGCGTTTCCACCCGGCGGTTGAGATTGCGCCCCATCCAGTCCGCCGACGAGATGAAGACCCGTGCCTTCTTCGACGGAAGTCCGGACCCGTTGCCGAAACACACGATGCGCGAGTGTTCCAGAAACCGGCCGACGATGGATTTCACCCGGATATTCGAAGACAGCCCCTTGATGCCAGGGCGCAGCCCGCAGATGCCGCGCACCACGAGGTCGATCCGGACGCCCGCCTCGGAGGCGGCATAGAGCGCGTCGATCACGTCCGGTTCGATCAGCGAGTTCATCTTGGCCCAGATCGACGCCGGCTTGCCCGCGCGGGCAAGCTCTGCCTCGTGCCCGATCAGCTCTATCAGCCTCGATTTCAGCGTCAGAGGCGAGATTGCAAGGTTTTCGAGGCGCTCTGGCTGGGCGTAACCCGACAGGTAATTGAACACCTTGGTGGCATCGCGCCCGAGTTTCGCGTCGCAGGTGAAAAAGCTCAGATCGGTATAGATGCGCGCCGTGATGGGGTGGTAATTGCCGGTGCCGTAATGCGTGTAGGTCACGAGCGAACTGCCCTCGCGCCGGACCACGGTCGATATCTTGGCATGCGTCTTGAGATCGAGGAATCCATAGACAACATGCGCGCCCGCGCGTTCCAGCCGCCGTGACTGGCGGATGTTGGCGGCCTCGTCGAACCGCGCCTTCAGTTCCACCAGCGCCGTCACCGACTTGCCCTCTTCGGCGGCCTCGCACAGCGCCTCGACAATCGGCGAGTTGCGCGAGGTACGATAGAGCGTCTGCTTGATCGCCAGCACATGCGGGTCGCGCGCGGCCTGTTGCAGGAAACGCACCACCATGTCGAACGTCTCGTAAGGGTGATGCAGCAGCATGTCCTTTTGCCGCACGGCCGCGAACATGTCGCCGTCATGATCCTGCACGCGTTCCGGCACGCGCGGGGTGAATGACGGCCAGAGAAGATCATGCCGCGACTCGAGCACCAGCTCCTTGAGATGCGCCAGCCCGATCATGCCGTCCACCTCGATCACCTCGTCGGAGGTGACGTGCAGTTCCTCCATGATGACGCGGCGCAACCCCTCGGGTGCGCCGGTCGAGATGTTCATGCGCACCACTTCACCCCGGCGGCGGCGTTTCAGCGCCACCTCGAATTCGCGCACGAGGTCCTCGGCCTCGTCCTCGACCTCGAGATCGCTGTCGCGCAGCACCCGGAACCCGCAATGCCCGACATGGCGGTAGCCGGGAAACAGGCTGTCGAGATGCAGCAGCAACAGCTCTTCCAGCGGCAGGAAGCGGTAGCTGCCCTCGGCGGCCGGCAGGGCGATGAAGCGGTCGATCTGGTGCGGGATCGGCAACAGCGCCTGCAGCGGGCGCTTGTCTGACTTGCGCTCCATCTGCAGCGCAAGGCTGTAGCCGAGATTGGGGATGAACGGAAAGGGATGCGCGGGGTCGATGGCCAGCGGCGACAGGATCGGGAAGACCTCGTGCAGGAAGACCTCTGCAAGCATGGTCCGGTCCGCCTTGTCCAGCGCCTCGTGCTTGAGGATCGTGATGCCCTCGCCTTCCATCTCGAGGCGCAGCGCCTCGAAGGTTTGCTGTTGCTGATCGAGCAGGCGGCGCGCGTTCTCGTTGATCAGAACAAGCTGTTCCAGCGGGCTGAGCCCGTCGGCGGCCGGGGTGGTGTTGCCCGCCTTGGCCAGTTCGCGCAGGCCCGCGACCCGCACATTGTAGAATTCATCAAGGTTCGTGGCCGAGATCGACAGGAAGCGCAGCCGTTCCAGAAGTGGCACACGGCTGTTTTGGGCCTCTTCCAGCACGCGCCAGTTGAATCCCAGCCAGCTTAGTTCCCGGTTGAAGAACCGTCCGGGGCCGGTCACGTCCAGATCGGGGCGTTCGATCGGGTCCGGACGGGAGGATTTCAGAAAATCTGCGTTTGTCATGGGAGCCTTGTGGCGTTGACATGTAATGATCAGGTAAAGCGTGACGCTATTCGCCGTGATTGTCCAGAACCTCGCCGGCCAGTCCCCGCGTGATCGACCGGCGTTGCGCCAACGCCGTCGCATCGAGATCGGCGACGATCCGTTCCGCAGCCTCGAACGAGCGTTCCATGCGCTTTGCGAGAAAGGGAATGGTGTCGGGACTGGGCATGAGTTGGCGATCCGCGAAAAGCTTCATCAGAACGGCCGACAACAGCGCGTCATCGGGCGGGTGCAGGGTGATGTGCAGCGTGCCCTGCAAACGGCTGGCCAGATCGGGCAGGGTCAGTCCCCACAGATGCGGCGGTGTGCGGGCGGTCACCAGCAGGGCCCGCCCCTCGGCCTGGATCAGGTTGTGCAGATGAAAGAGCGCGTCTTGGGCCGCGCCATGTCCCGCGACATCCTGGGCGTCCTCGACCACCACGCAGCCCTGACCCAGCTGTGCGACGTCGGATCGGGCGAGATCGCGCGCGGCCACGATCCCGGCCCCCGACAGCCCCGCCCAGACATGCGCCAGATGCGTCTTGCCCGCCCCTGCGGGCCCGGTCAGGATCAGCTTGTGCGACGGCCACCCCTGCCAGCCTTCGATCGTCGCCACGGCTTCGGAATTGGCCGGTGAGACGAAGAAATCCTCGCGCCCGAGGGCCGCGCGCACCGGCAAGTCAAAGCTGAGCTGTTCGGCCATCAGCCGTCGTCCCGGCTGTCGAGCCCGCGATAGAGACGGCTTGACTTGTATTGCGCGATCACGAACCGCGCGATCACGCCAAGGGCCGCGGCCACGGGCACCGCCACCAGCATGCCGACAAAGCCGAACAGCGTGCCGAAGGCGGACAGTGCGAAGATCAGCCAGACAGGGTGCAGCCCGACCGAGGACCCCACCAGTTTCGGTGTCAGGAAGTTGCCCTCGATCACCTGACCCGAGACGAAGATGCCGGCGACCAGAATGATGCTGAACCATTGGCCCCAGAACTGGAACAGCGCGAGACCGATCGCCAGCACGCCGCCGATGATCGCGCCGACGTAGGGAATGAAGGTCAACAGGCCCGCGACAGCGCCGACGACCAGCCCGAATTGCAACCCCACGAGCATCAGCGCCACCGCGTAATAGGTGCCTAGGATCAGGCAGACGGTGCCCATGCCACGGATGAAGCTGGCCAGCGTGCTGTCGATGTCCTGCGCGAGTTTGCGGACGATCGGGGCATGGTCGCGCGGCAGCATGTGGTCGAGCTCTTGGATCATGTGGTCCCAGTCATACAGCAGGTAGACCGCCACCACCGGCGCCACGACCAGAAGCACCACGATGTTCAAAAGCGAGGCCGCGGAGCTGAGCGCGGTCTCCAACACCTGCACGCCGCGGTCGCGGATTGTCTCACCCAGCCCGATGAGGGTCTCGCGCGCCGGCGAATCCGCATCGAAAAGGGACGGGAATTGCGCGGTGAAAAAGCCCTGAAGATCGCGGGCAAGCTGCGGCGTGATCTCGAACAACGCGATGGCCTGGCTGACCAGCGTCGGCACTACGAGGATCAGCAGCAGCGTGAAAAGCAACAGGACCGATAGCGTGATCACGACCACCGCCGTCATGCGGCTCAGCCCCAGGCGCTGCAGCCGGTCAGCCACGGGATCGAGGAAATAGGCGATCGCCCCACCCAGGATGAAGGGCAGGATCACGTTGCCCAGAAACCACAAGGCAAGGGCGAAGACCGCCATCGCGATGCCCCAGTATTTCAGTTGCTGCCTGACCGGTAATGCCATCCGCGTGCTCCTGACCCGTTTCCGTCATCTCGCCTGTGCGCGCGCAGGTTTCAAGAGGGCGGCGCGCGCGTG
This sequence comes from Roseovarius tibetensis, assembly GCF_050896375.1. Taxonomy (NCBI): domain Bacteria; kingdom Pseudomonadati; phylum Pseudomonadota; class Alphaproteobacteria; order Rhodobacterales; family Roseobacteraceae; genus Roseovarius; species Roseovarius tibetensis. The sequence goes on along the minus strand of NZ_JBPBBB010000006.1, from coordinate 84,068 downwards.
CCGATGATCCTCCCTTGTCTGGAAGGGTGCAACGCCATAAACGAGGGCAAATGCCCAGACCCAGAGGTTCGTCATGCGTCTCAGCCGTTATTTTCTGCCCGTGCTCAAGGAAACGCCCGCCGAGGCGCAGATCGCCAGTCACCGGCTGATGCTGCGGGCGGGGATGATCAAGCAGGCGAGCGCCGGGATCTATTCGTGGCTGCCGCTGGGGTTCAAGGTGCTGCGCAAGATCGAGAACATCGTTCACGAGGAACAGTTGCGCGCGGGCCATGTCCCGATGCTGATGCCGACGCTGCAATCGGCCGATCTGTGGCGCGAGTCGGGGCGCTACGACGATTACGGCGCGGAAATGCTGCGCATCACCGACCGGCAAGGCCGCGATCTTCTTTATGGGCCCACCAATGAAGAGCTGATCACCGACATCTTCCGGTCGCATGTCGGCAGCTACAAGGACCTGCCGCTGACCCTGTATCACATCCAGTGGAAGTTCCGCGACGAGGTGCGGCCGCGCTTCGGGGTGATGCGGGGCCGGGAATTCTTCATGAAGGACGGCTACAATTTCGACCTGACCCGCGAGGATGCGCTGCACGCCTATAACCGCCACATGGTCAGCTACCTGCGCACCTACGAGCGCATGGGCCTGCAGGCGATCCCGATGCGCGCCGATAGCGGCCCGATCGGCGGCGACGACACGCACGAGTTCCTTGTGCTGGCAGATACCGGCGAATCGGAAGTGTTCTACGATAGCGCGATCACCGATCTGAAACTCGGCGACCGCGTGGTGGATTATGACAGCCACGCGGAATGCGCCGCGATCGTGGACGAATGGACCACGCCGTATGCGCGCACCGACGAAACCCATGACGAGGCGAAGTTCAACGCCGTCCCCGAAGACCGGCGCCGGTCGCGGCGGGGTATAGAGGTGGGCCAGATCTTCTATTTCGGCACCAAGTATTCCGAACCGATGGGGGCCACGGTGCAAGGCCCAGACGGCAAGGCCGTGCCGGTGCATATGGGCAGCCACGGCATCGGCGTCAGCCGTCTGGTGGGCGCGATCATCGAGGCAAGCCATGACGACAAGGGTATCATCTGGCCCGAGGGCGTGACGCCCTTCCATGTCGGGATCGTCAATCTCAAGCAGGGCGATGCAGAGGCTGATGCGGCCTGCGAGGCGCTGTACCAGTCACTGAACCTGCTGGGGCTGGACCCGTTTTACGATGACCGAGACGAGCGCGCCGGCGGCAAGTTCGCGACGATGGACCTGATCGGCCTGCCGTGGCGGATCACGGTGGGGCCGCGGGGCCTGAAGAACGGCGTGGTCGAGCTGACCAGCCGCCGCACCGGCGAGAGCGAGGAATTGGCGCCAGAGGCGGCGGTCGAACGGCTCGCGGACATATATGCGCCGCATGTGTTGCAGCCGGCGTTTTGAGAGGGCTTTCCAATTTTTGTCGATCTGATGTTAGGTCGGTCTCTCCGGGGCGGCCCGGCGATGCGCGGCGGCCTTCAGCCTTGATTCCGCGCATGGGCAAACTGCAAATGTTCACTCCGGTCCCGACCCCGCCACGCCACATTGACGCCGCCCGCCGAACGCCGCACTGAACCCGCGTAGATATCAGGAGGCCGCAATGGCCAGATCCCCCGCCCCCTTTGCCGCGTTCGAGTGGCTTATCGCCTGGCGCTACCTGCGGGCCAAGCGCGCCGAGGGTGGCGTCAGCGTCATGACCTGGATCAGCCTGATCGGCATTACGCTGGCGGTCTTCGCGCTGATCGCCACGCTCGCCGTGCGCTCGGGCTTTCGTGCGGAATTCGTCGATACGATCCTTGGCGCCAATGCGCATGCGACAATCTACAGCGCCGGGGCGATTGACGACGAGACCGGGCGCGTCGACCGCACCATCACCGACTACCGGGCGATGGCCGAGCGCGTGCGCGCCGTGCCGGGCGTCACTCGCGTCGCCCCGCTGGTCAAGGGGCAGGTCATGGCCAGTGCCGAAGGCCGCAATGCCGGCGTGCAGGTTTTCGGCATCGCGCCCGAGGATCTGAGGGCGATCCCGCGCGTCGCCGATCCCGAGACCGGGCGCGGCGATCTGGACCGGTTCGAGGCGGGCATCGCCATCGGGTCGGGCGTGGCGCAGGAACTTGGCGTAACCTTGGGCGACCGGATCAAGCTGATCTCGCCCGACGGGGTCAAGACGCCGCTTGGCACGACACCCCGCATCAATTCCTACGACGTGACCTATATCTTCAGCGTCGGGCGTTACGACATCGACCGGGTGCGCGTCTATTTGCCCTTTGGCGAGGCGCAGAGCTTTTTCAACCGCGACGGGCGCGCGGACGAGCTGGAGGTGACGGTCGCCGAGCCCGAGAACATCGACGACCGGGTGATGCCGCTGCTGCGCGCCGCCGGGGACCGCGCGCAGGTCTGGACGTGGCAGGATGCCAGCGGATCCTTCCTGCGCGCGCTCGAGGTCGAGGACAACGTGATGTTCGTGATCCTGTCGATCCTCGTGCTGATCGCGGCGATGAACATCACCAGCGGGCTGATCATGCTGGTCAAGAACAAGGGCCGCGATATCGGCATCCTGCGCACCATGGGGCTGAGCGAGGGATCGGTGCTGCGCGTCTTCTTCATCTGCGGGGCGTTCACCGGGCTGATCGGCACCGCCGCCGGTGTGATCCTTGGCTGTCTCTTCGCGATCTATATCGACCCGATCTTCTCGGCGGTGAACGTGATGATGGGTGGACAGGTCTGGGATCCGTCGATCCGCGGAATCTACCAGTTGCCGGCGCAGTTGCAGTTGGGTGATGTGTTGACCGCGGTCGCGTTGTCGCTGGGGCTGAGTTTCGTGGTCACGATCTTTCCGGCCCGGCGCGCGGCGCGGATGAACCCGGTGGAGGCGTTGCGCTATGAGTGATCCTGTGCTGCGCCTGTCGGGTATCGACAAGACCTACAACAAGGACCGCCCCGGCGAGGTGCGCGTGCTGGCCGGGGTGGACCTGACGCTGGCACAGGGCGAGATGGTTGCCCTTGTGGCCCCGTCCGGCGCGGGCAAGTCCACGCTGCTGCATATCGCCGGGCTTCTGGACGTGGCCGATGCGGGCCGCGTCGAGATCGGTGGCGCGGACATGACCGGCCTTGGCGATCGCCACCGGACCCGCGTGCGGCGCGGACAGGTGGGCTTCGTCTACCAGTTCCACCACCTGTTGCCCGAGTTCACCGCGCTGGAAAACATCGCATTGCCGCAGCGGGCGAATGGCGTGCCGCGCCGTGTGGCCGAGGACCGTGCGCGCGATCTTCTGGACAGGGTGGGCGTGGCCCCGCGCGCCGGACACCGCCCCTCGGCGCTGTCAGGCGGGGAACAGCAGCGCGTTGCGTTCTGCCGCGCGCTGGCCAACAGCCCGCGCCTCCTGCTGGCCGACGAGCCGACGGGAAACCTCGATCCCGATACCGCCGACCAGGTCTTCGACACGCTGAAGGGGCTGGTGCGCGACACCGGGTTGTCGGCACTGATCGCCACGCATAACCTTGGCCTCGCCGCGCGCATGGACCGGATCGTCAAACTGGATCAGGGGCGCGTCGTCGCGGGATGACGCCGCGCCGTTGGTCGCGGTTGACGGGCTTGCAACGCCACGGCGTTGGCCTAGACTTCCTGTGCATGGAGGTAGTCCAATGCGACATGTCATATTATCCTTGATCCTTGCAGCGGGCGTGGCAGGGACAGCGAGATCAGACGAGGCGGCGATGCAATCTGTGATCTCCGACCAGATCGAGGCCTTCCTCGCCGAAAACACCGAGCGCGCCTTCGACCATGCCAGCCCGTTCATCCAGCGCAAGTTCGGCACGCCCGATACGTTCGGCGATATGGTGCGCAACGGCTATCCGATGGTCTGGCAGCCGTCGGACGTGACCTTTCTCGATATCGAGATGATCGATGGGCGCCCGGTGCAAAGCGTGCGGATGCGCGGGCCGGGGGGCAAGTCGTGGATCGTCGATTACGAGATGGTCGAGATCGACGGCACGTGGCGCATCAACGGTGTGCGTGTGCGCGAGGCACCCGGCCTTAATGCCTGACCTGTGGACAGGGCACCGTCACGGTGGTCTGACATACGGTTAACAGGTTCTGTCTAACCCTTTCCGAGATCACGCGCGGCGCGATAGAGAAAGGGAAAGACATGAACAAGGCAATCACCCAAGGCATCGCTTTCATGCCTCTGCCATTTTCGGCGGGGCTGGACCACTGGTCGAGCGGCGATGGCCGGCCCGGCTCCGACACCTATGACATGGCCCTCAATGCGGCCTTTGTCCCCGCAGATCAGGATTTTGGCGGGGCCTTGGAGCTGCAAAAGACCGACACCGTCCAGCGCCTGCGCTACGTGGGCGAAACCCCGATCCTGCCGGGCTGCTACCTGCGGGTGCGCGCGCGGATCAAGGCGCTTGCGGGCAACCTGCCGGATGTGCGCATCGCCGCCTTCGCCGGGGAGGCGGGCGGCACCCCCCTGCCGGGTGTGACGCTGACCGGGCCGCAGGTCACACTGACCACCTATGGCGAGGTGGTCGAGGTCAGCGCCATCATCGGCACCGGGCAACGGGCGGGCGTCGACATGGCGTGGGGACCTGAGGCCGTCTTCGGCCATTTCGGCATCGACCTGACCGGCCCGTCGGGCGGAGTCGTGCGCATCGACGATATCGAGATCGAGGATGTCAGCCGCTTTTTCCTGCGTGACGTGATCGCGACCGTGGACGTGCGCGACTATGGTGCCATCGGTGACGGCGTGACCGACGATCACGCCGCGTTCGAGGCCGCCGATACCGCCGCGAACGGGCGCGAGATGATCGTGCCCGCAGGCACGTATTACCTTGGGACAAGCACCACGATCCAGAGCCGCATCCGCTTCGAGGGGACGGTCGTGATGCCCGACGCCGCTATCCTCGCGCTGACCCGGAATTTCGACCTGCCCGCCTATATCGATGCCTTCGGCGACAGCGAGCAGGCCTTCATCAAGGCGTATCAGGCCCTTTTGAACAATGCGGGTCACGTCACGCTGGATCTGGCCGGGCGCAAGATCGCCCTGCGCGCGCCGGTGGACATGCAGGCCGCCGTGGGCAATCGCACCACCTACAACCAGCGCCACGTGATCCGGAACGGGCAGTTCTCGGTCTTTCCGACGCCCGATTTCGACACCGATGTCGTCACGTCGCAGGCGACCTACGCGCCCCAGACAAATTCCAAGGAGCTGACCGGCGTGGTCAACGTGGCCAACGTGCCGGTCGGTGCGCTGATCGAGGGTAATGGCGTGGGCCGCGAGGTCTATGTCTCGGCGCGCAATGTCGCGACCGGGCGCATCACGCTCAGTCAGCCGCTCTATGATGCGGCCGGCACGCAGGTCTTCACCTTCCGGCGGTTCAAGTACATACTCGATTTCAGCGGCTTTCAGGACGTGTCGCGCATGGTCTTCTCCGAGGTGGACTTCCAGTGCGGCGCCAATTGCAGCGGGGTGTTGTTGCCGCCCCAGGGCTCGGCCAACCATTTCCGCGACTGTTTCTTCACCCGCCCGAAGGATCGCGGCATCACCAGCCATGGCGAGGGCGATCAGGGCATGATGATCGACCGCTGCCAGTTCCTGTCAGACGAGGGGCCGCTGCTGGTCGGCGACCGCACGACGATCGGCTTCAATGCCAATGCCAACGATCTCAAGGTCCGCGACAACCGCGCGCCGTTCTTCCGGCACTTCGCGGTCATGGCGGGGTCGAGTTCGCTGATCTCGGGCAATCACGTGTTCCAGGGTGATTCGGCCCCGAACGGCATCCGCAGCGCCGGGTTCGTGCTGACCCGCACCAACAATCGCGGCACGATCAACGGCAATTATATCGACAACTGCTTCATCGAATGGGGCAACGAACATGACGCCGCCCCGGATTTCGCCAGCGAATTCTCGTTCAGCGCGCTCAGCATCACCGGCAATGTCTTCCTGGCCAGCGACATGGCGCCGTGGTTCACCTATATCACCGTCAAGCCCTACGGGCCGGGGCATTTCCTGGACGGGATGATCGTCACCGGCAACACCTTCCGCGGCATCGGCACGATCGATCGGGTCGAGACGGTGGACACAAGCTTTGCCGATCTCGATTATGACCGGGTCCGCAACATCACCTTTGCCGAGAACAGCTTTCACAACGTGACCATTCAGGCGGCAAGCCCGCTGGTCATGGCGCATATAGAGGCCAGCGCAAGCACGACCTGGATCGTCCAGCCCGCGCCGCGGCTGCCCTTCGGCGCGTGGGCGCAGACGGCGGTTTCGGTGCTGCCGGAGGGGCCGCTGCGCGACGCCGCGAACACCGTCGTCCACCACGCGCCCTATTTCGAGGCCAGTCAGGGCCCTGAAAAGGACCGCATCCATCTGCGCTGGCCCGTCCCGGTTTCGGGCAAGGTCATCCTGCGGGTCGGCATAGACGACGCCGCTTGAAACGGCCTGCGGTCTCTGCATCTGGCGCGCTCAGAAGGTGCGCCAGATATCCAGGCTGACCCCGCGCAGATCGCCGCCCGCCAGCGGCTGCGTGAGACCAAGCTCAAGATGCGTGCCGGGTTTCGTCTCGTAGACGACCGACGGTGCGAGCGTGGCATAGCCGGTGCCGGTATCGGGTTGCCCAAGCTGAAGCTGCAGGATGATCTTGGCGCGCGCGGTGATCGACAGGCCGGCTGTCAGATCGCTTTCCAGCGTCATGGCCCCGCCGCGGGCCAGCACCACGCGCCCATCCGCGTTCAGCCAGCCGCTCCGATCCCACAACCGCAGGCCGCGCCCGATGGAGAGGCCGGGGCGCAACGCGGTGTCGTCGCCGACCTGGCCCGCGCCCAGTTCCACGGCCAGCTTTGTCTTGCGCGTCTCGCGCCCGAGCGGCAGACGCAGGAACACGACGGCCTTCGAGACGCGCAGCATGTCATGCCCGGCATCCACCCCGAGGGTCAGTCGCTCGGCCAGTCCGTATTCGGCGTAAAGGCCCGCATCCAGCCCGTGGAAGCCGTATTCGTCCGGCTCCGTCACCTGCCCGGACAGTTCGACGAACGCGGTGCCCTTCTCGCGCAACCATGCGCCGGCCCCTGCATCCGGTGCGAGCCCGAGCAGAAGAACGACCGCAAGCGTCAGGCATCGCACCATGGTTACCCCTCGGGCAAGCTTGCTTAAGGAAAGGTAAAGGCTTGGTTAACGCGTGCGTGGAATTTACCCTTCGCGGCGGGCATGATAGGACATGCCACGAAACAGGAGTGGGCAATGCCGCAGATTACCGACCAGTCCGGCCATCAGACCGTGATCACCACGTTCGAGGTGACGCCGGGCACCTGTCAGGACCTGATCGAGCTTCTGACCGGGGCCTATCGCGATGTGATCTCGCAGCAGGCCGGTTTCATCGCCGCCGCGCTGCATGTCAACGATGCCCAGACCCGCATCGCGATCTACTCGCAATGGCGCGCGCGCGAGGATTTTCAGGCGATGCTGCGCAGCGACGAGATGCGCGCCCGCAACCGCGAGATCAACGCGCTCTGCCGCAATTTCGAGCCGGTGATGTATGACGTGGCGGGGTGCTTTTGATGAAGGACGACCACCAGCAAACCGATGATCTGGCCCAAGAGATCCGCGCGCTGCGCGCCGAGGTGAAACAACTCAACAGTCACCGTTTCGTGCGGATCCATAACAATCTGCCGCGGTTTTTCGCGCTCAACTTCGCACGCGGGCTTGCGGTCGGGCTTGGCACGCTTCTGGGGGCCACGGTGTTGTTGTCGCTGATCGTCTGGGCGCTCAGCCAGATCGAGTTCCTGCCGATCATCGGCGAATGGGCCTCGCAGATCGCCGAACAGATGGACAGCGCCCGTCAGTGAGGCGCGCGCGGCAGTGGTCACAGCGTGGCGGCAAGGCCGCGGGCGCAGGTTTCTATCAAATCCAGCGCGCCGTCGAAATCGCGGGTGTTGTAGGGGTCAGGGACGTGATCCATCGCGCGATCAGAGGCGTAGTCCGTGAAAAGCCGTACCGGGGTCGTGGCACCCGCTGGGCGCAGGGCCTCGATGGCCCGACGGTTGGCGGCATCCATCGCGATGATCAGGTCGAAGCGGGCGAAATCCGCGGGCGTGATCTGACGCGCCCGCAGGTCCGACAGGTCGTATCCGCGCGTGCCGGCGGCGTCCTGCATCGGGCCATAGGGCGGCTGGCCGATATGCCAGCTTCCAGTGCCCGCGCTGTCGGTCGAAACCCCCGGGGCCAGCTTGCGAAACACGCCTTCGGCACAGGGGGATCGGCAGATATTGCCGAGGCAGACGAACAGAATCCGAGGAGCCATGATACCTCCTACCCAAACACACTACAGATCAGGAGGGCGCGATGCAAAAGATCGTTATATTGACCGGCGCCGGGATTTCGGCGGAAAGCGGGTTGGGAACCTTCCGCGACGCGGGCGGGCTCTGGGCGCAGCACCGGATCGAGGATGTGGCGACCCCTGAGGGATTCGCGCGCGACCCGGACCTTGTGCACCGATTCTACAATACCCGGCGCGCGCAGGCCGCCGCCGCAGAGCCCAATCCCGCGCACGAGGCGCTGGCGCGTCTGCAAGCCGGGCACCCCGGCGAGGTGGTGATCGTGACGCAGAATGTCGATGCGCTGCACGAGGCCGGGGGCGCGCGCAACGTCATCCACATGCACGGTGAACTGGCGCGCGCGCTTTGCGCGGCCTGTGACACGCGCTGGCCGTCGCCGCCCGAGATGTCGCCCGCCGATATGTGCCCGGCCTGTGCGGCGCGGGCGTGTCGCCCGGACGTGGTCTGGTTCGGCGAAATCCCCTACCGGATGGACGAGATCGTGACGCATCTGGAGGATGCGGATGTCTTTGCCGCCATCGGCACCTCGGGGCAGGTCTATCCGGCGGCCGGGTTCGCGGAAGAGGCCGCCGGCCACGGCGCGCATTGCGTCGAGATCAATCTGGAACCGAGCGCCGTCTCGCGCGCGTTCGCCGAGGTGCGGCAGGGCCGCGCCTCGGACGCGGTGCCGACGTGGGTCGACGAGCTTTTGAACGCCTAGTCGTCGGCGTGTTTGCCGTGGCCCATGGCGTGACCCTGTCCGGGCTTGCGCGCCAGATCCACGGGCACGTCGAGGGTGATCTCGCCGGCGGTCTCGAAGATCAGGGTCATGGGAATCACCTTGCCCTGTTCGAACGGTTCGGTCAGCCCCATCAGCATCACGTGATGGCCGCCGCGTTGCATCCGTATTTCGCCACCTTCGGGCAGGGCGAACCCGTCCTCGACATGGATCATCCGCATCACGCCGTCCTCTTCACGGTGGGTATGCAATTCGACCTTCTGGGCGGCGGGCGAGGCGACGCCGATCAGGCGGTCACCGGTCCCGCTGTGGTTGCGGATCACCATGAAGGCGGCCCCGCTCTTGGCCATCGGGCTGGCGCTGCGGGCATAGGGGTCGTGGATTTCGACCTCTTGCGCGATGGCCGGGGTCGCAAGGACAACGCTTGCGCAGATGGCAAGCAGGCTGGATTTGAGGGACATCGTGTCGCTCCTTCTGATCTGAATTTCACAAGAGTGGGTCTCAGACCGGGTGGGGCGGCGCGCGGGCCAGCATCGCGGGCCGCGCAAGCGGTATCGGGTGTGTCGCATCGGCGAACGGGTGCCGGGACGTCACGCGGGCGGCGCGCGGCCCCGGCAGCGGATCGCCTGGATCGGTGGTAAACAGCGCCAAAAGGCATTCCGGGCAGACATGCGGCGGCGCCATCGGTGTGCCCTGCGTGTCCACAGGCACGCGGCGGGGGCCGTCCCCGGCGCACAACACGATTACGCCAGATGGCTGCGGGGCACCGCGCGCCACGGCAAGCGTCACGCTGGTCAGCGCCAGAAACAGGCAAAGCCCGAAGGCCGTGATTGCGCGCAAGGGTGTCATCGCGCCGTAGCATAGGCGCCGGCGCGGTTGCGCGACAAGCGACAAAACGCAGCACGACCCCTCAAACGCAAACGGCCCCGCCACACAGGGGGCAGGGCCGTATGCATTGTGTCGGGTCGCGGTCTCAGGCCGTGGCGGCCTGCACCTTGGCGATCTCTTTCTTGATCTTCAGGGCCGTCGGCGACAGCATGTCATCCTTGGCCTTCGCAAGAAAGACGTCCAGCCCGCCCCGGTGATCGACGCTGCGCAGCGCGTGCGTCGTGATACGCAGCTTGATACCGCGCCCGAGGGCCTCGGATTGCAGCGTGACATCGTGAAGGTTCGGCAGGTACCGGCGCTTGGTCTTGTTGTTGGCGTGGCTGGAGTTGTTGCCAACCATCGGGCCAGTTCCGGTCAGTTCGCAGCGGCGCGACATGGGATCATCCTCGTTCCGGGTTGAGGGCGCGTGATCGCCCTGACTAACGCATTATGGCGCCGCCCTAGGCAGCACCCTGAATTTGATGTAGTGCGGATAGGCGTAAAGCGGGCGGGCGTCAAGGGCGTCGCGCCGTAAAATGGGGGCGTTGCATCCCGGCGGCCCCGCATCGCTGCGACGTTCACAGGGAAAGGACAGTCCATGGACATCATGACGGCAGACACGCGCGCGTACCGGCAGGGAGAGCCGGCGTATTTCACCGGCAGCGTCTGGCTGGAACCGGTCATCGAGGCGCCCGACCCCGCGCGCGCCCGCGCCCTGCGGGTGACGTTCGCGCCGGGCGCGCGCACGGCGTGGCACACACATCCGCTGGGTCAGACGCTGTACGTGCTGTCGGGCGTGGGGCGCGTCGCAACGCGAGGCGGGCCGGTGCGGGTCATCCGCGCGGGCGACACGGTGTGGTTCGCGCCGGGAGAAGAGCACTGGCACGGGGCCGCCCCCGACCAGGTGATGTGTCATCTCGCCATCCAGGAGGGGCTGGACGGGCAGGTCGCCGACTGGCTGGAGCAGGTCAGCGACGCCGATTACACGGCCTGAGCGCGTCCGCGCCTGTCAGCCTTGGGCGACCTCCAGGAAGGTGGCGATCTCGGCATCGGTGATCGACCAGTCGCAGACCAGGCGCATCATCAGCCCCTCATCGCCCGGCCCCTCATCGACCGGGCCCTCGTACATGGCATAGCGCGCCCCGGCCGCGCGCAGGCGCTGGTGGGTGGCGCGCGGCAGACGGGCGAAGATCATGTTGACGTCGCGCTCGAACACCATCTCGGCGCCCGAAATGCCGCGCAGCCCGTCGGCAAGCCTGGCCGCCTGCGCGTTGGCGGTCTGCGCCGATGTCAGCCACAGGTCGTCCCTCAGATAGCCCAGCATCTGCGCCGACAGGTACCGGTGCTTGGACACCAGATGCGCCGCGCGCTTGCGCCGCAGCTCGAATTCCCACGCGTTTTCGGGGGTGAAGAAGATCACCGCCTCGACCGCGATGCAGCCGTTCTTGGTGCCGCCCATGCTGACCGCGTCGATGCCCGCCTTCCACGTCATTTCCGCCGGTGTGCAGCCCAGGGCGGCCACCGCGTTGGCAAAGCGCGCACCGTCCATGTAGGTCGGGATGCGGTGTGCGCGGGCCACCTCGCACAGTGCCGCGATCTCGTCGCAGTCATGAACCCGGCCGCGTTCGGTGGCCTGTGTCAGCGCCAGTGGCCCGTGCTGGGGATTGTGCACATCGCCGACGGGCCATTCCGCCAGCGCGTCTTGCAACTGGTCGGGCGTCATCTTGTCGTCCGCGCCCACGAGGCTGAGCTTGGCACCGCCGGTGAAGAATTCGGGCGCGTTGCATTCGTCGGTATGGATATGCGCGAGCGGCGTACAGAACACCGTCTGCCACGGCTGCGACAGCGTCGCGAGTGCCAGCGCATTGGCCGCCGTGCCCGTCGCCACGAGGTAGACGCTGGCCTGCGGCGCCTCGAACAGATCGCGCAGTCGGTCGCGCACCTCGTCCATTGCCGCGTCGGTGCCGTAGGACGGCGCGTGGCCCTCGTTGGCCTCGCTCATCGCCTGCATGACCGCCGGAAGGGCGGGACCGGAATTGTCGGACGCGAACTGCATCAGGTGGGCTCCTCTATGATGTGATCTTCCCAGTTCTCTTCGTCGATCTCGAATTCCGGCAGGGTCCGGTGCTGCATCGACACGCCGGCCGCGTGCACGCTGTCGGGCGTGCCAGAGATCAGCGGGTGCCAGTCGTATAGCGGCTTGCCCTCGTACAGCAGCTTGTAGGCGCAGGTCGTGGGCAGCCAGTAGGCGTGACGCTCGATCGTGTGCGGCTTGAGACTTATGCATTCGGGGACGAACTGGTGGCGGATGGGATACTGTCCGCAGCGGCAGGTGGTGTCGTCGAACAGCCGGCAGGCGACCCGTGTCAGCGCGACCTCGCCGGTTTCGTCGTCCTCCAGCTTGTTGAGGCAGCACTTGCCGCAACCGTCGCACAAGGCCTCCCACTCGCGCACGGTCATGCGGTTCAGCGGCGTGGTCTTCCAGAAATGCGGGCGCAGCCCGGTCCGGTCGATGGGATCGGAGGCGTCTGTCATAAGGCCCCCAGGATATCCCGCGCGCGGACACAATCGGCGTCCATCTGCGCGATGAACGCCTGAAGGCTGTCAAAGCTTTCCTCGGGGCGCAGGTACTCGACCAGCGCGACCGACAGGTGCGCGTCGTAAAGATCGCCCGAGAAATCGAACAGGAAGGTCTCTATGTTGGGCATCTCGCCCTGAAACATCGGCCGCACCCCGACCGAGGCCGCGCCGTGATACTGCCCCTCGTGCGGCCCGTCGAGCACATCGACCAGCACCGCGTAGACCCCGAATTTCGGCTTGTGCAGCCCCTCGATGGACATGTTGGCGGTCGGGTAGCCCAACGTGCGCCCGCGCTGCTCGCCGCCCATGACCGGCCCGTCGATGCGGTGCCAATGGCCCAGCATCGCCGCTGCGCCGCGCGGGTCGCCGTCGCTCAGCGCGCGGCGGATCGCGGTCGAGGACACGCGCCCCGTCTCGCCTTCCAGAATATGCGCTATGCTGACCCCAAATCCCATTTCCGCGCCGAAGGCCTGCAGCATCCCGGCATTGCCGGCCCGGCCCTTGCCAAAGCAGAAATCTTCGCCGACGACGACATGCGCAAGGCCCAGCCCGTCGCGGATCACCGTCTCGACGAAGGCACGCGGGCTGAGGGCCGCGAGCGCGGCGTTGAAGTTGATCTCGTACAGGCGTTCGACGCCCAGCTTTTCCAGCCGGTGGGCACGCGCCTCGCGGCCCATCAGCCGGAAGGGGGCCGCATCGGGGGCGAAATATTCGCGCGGGTGCGGCTCGAATGTCAGGATGCCAAGGGGGGCGCCAATCGCCTCTCCGGCGCGGCGCGCCTGCTCGATCACCGACAGGTGGCCCAGATGCACGCCATCGAAATTCCCGATCGCGGCAGAGGCCCCGCGATCGGCGTCATCGACATAGCTGTGGTCCCGTATGATACGCATGCGCGTGGGTTAGCCTTGCAGCGGGGGCGGCGCAAGGGTGATCAGGCGACCCTGCGGCGTGCGACGGCGGTGGCCAGATACACGACGGCCAACGCCACGCCGGCGCCCGCGACAAACAATCCGAGCGCCGCCGCGAGCGGCGCGGCCTCGCCGAAGATGGACAGCGGCGCGGGCAAGGCCCCCGTGATCAGGACCCACCCCATCGTGACCGCGAACCACCCAAGCACCGCCACCGCGCCGGTGCCAAGGCTGGTGCGCAGGCCGCGCACGCGCAGGCCCCGGCGCAGCGCGGTCATCGGCTGCGCGAGATCGCGCCCGATGGCCAGCAGCGCCGGCACCACCAGGATCACCAGACCCATCCCGAAGCCAAGGCCGTAGACCAGCGTGATCACCGTCGGCTTGAGGAACTGCGCCTGCGTGGACTGCTCGAACAGTAACGGCGTCAGCCCCAGCACGGTGGTCAGCGTGGTCAGCAGAACGGCGCGCAGCCGGTCGCAGGTGCCGTCGATGATCGCCGGAATCAGCCCGCGTTTTTCGGCATGCTCGTCGATCGAGGTCACCAGCACGATGGAATCGTTGATGATGATGCCGGTCATGCCCAGCAATCCCACGACGGTGAACATCGACAGCGGCACGTCCCATTGCGCATGGCCCCATATCGTGCCCACAAGGCCGAAGGGGATGATCGCCATCACCACCATCGGCCGGGTCCAGCTGGCAAAGACCAGCGACAGCACGAGGTAGATGCCCAGAAGCGTCCCGATTAGGCCGAGCCGGGCATCGGCCATGAAATCGTCCTCTTGCTCGGAAAGGCCGGCAAGACGGTATTCGACCTGATGCGTGGCGGCGATATCGGGCAGGATCTCGGATTCCAGCGCCTTGGTGATTTCGGCGGCGCGGGCGGGGTCGTCCTCTGAGATGTCGCCGGTGACGCTGATCACGCGCAGCCCGTTCTCGCGCCGCACGGTGGCAAACCCGGTGCGCGACGTGACGCTGACGACATCCGCCACGGGGACGTATTGCCCCGAAGGTGTGCGCAATCGCATGGTCTGCAGGAAATCCGCGGTCAGCTCGTCCTCGGGCAACTCCACCCGCACCTCGGCCGAGCGCGGGCCGTCGGGATAGGTCGCGGCCTCGATCCCGTTCACGCGATCGCGCAGGCTGCGCCCCAGGTCGTCGATGGTGAACCCCATGGCGGCACCTTGCGGGGTCAGCTCCAGGATCAGTTCGGTCTTGTCATAGGCAAGGGTGTCTTCCAGCGCCGACACCTCCGGATAACGCCCGAGCGCCGTCTTCAGTGCTTCGGCGGCCTCTTTCAGCCCGTCCGCGCTGGCCCCGTATAGCTGGACGTCCAGCGCGTCACCCCCCGGTCCGGACCGTCCGCCGCGAAAGCTGAGCGTCTCGGTCAGCGGCAATTGTGTCACCCGGTCCTGCAGGTCGGCGACGAAGGCGAAGCTGGAATAGGGGCGCAGATCCGCATCGATCAGTTCGATCGAGATGCCGCCCAGCAGGTCGGCATCCTTGGTGTCGGTGCCGGCCAGCCCGCGACCGGCCGTGCCGCCGACCTGCGCGATCACATGGGCCAGCGGATTGGTGCCGTGCCGCTCTGCGTACTCTGCGCCGAGGGCCTCGGTCGCGCGCTGCATCTCGCGCATCTGGTCCAGCGTATCGGCGCGGTCCGCCCCCGGCACCATGGCGAAATTGCCCGACACCGTGCCGCGTTCGGGCGCGTTGAAGAAGCGCCACGTCACATCGCCGCGCGTGAAGCTGGCGACCTGCGTGGCCAGCAGCAGCACGGTGGCCGCCACCACCACGTACCGCCCCCGAATAAGCAGCCCGAGCATGGGGCGGAACACCCGTTCACGAAAGGCGGTAAAGCCGCTGTTCACCACCCGGCTGGGCAGATCGTACCAGTGATCGCGCCCCGAATGCGCCAGCGCGTGGTTCATGTGATGCGGCAGGATCAGGAAACATTCCACAAGGCTCGCCGCCAGAACGGCGATCACGGTGAAGGGAATGTCGTAGATCAGGTCGCCGAACCGTCCGCCGATGAAGGCCAGCCCGAAAAACGCGATCAGCGTGGTCAGCGTGGCCGAAAACACCGGCAGCGCCATGCGCGCCGCGGCGCGTTCTGCGGCGACGGGGGGCGGCTCGCCATAGCGGCGGTGGCGCGCATCGGCATGTTCGCCCACGACGATGGCGTCGTCGACAACGATCCCCAGCGTGATGATGATGGCGAACAGCGAAATCATGTTCAGCGTCAGCCCGGCGGCATACATGATCGCGATGGCGCCCAGCATCGCCACGGGTATCCCCGCCGCGACCCAGAATGCCGTGCGCGCGTTGAGAAACAGGAACAATAGCGCCACGACCAGCGCCAGCCCGCTGGCCGCGTTACCCAGAAGCATGCTGATCCGGCCCGAAATCGCCTCGGACCGGGTGCGGATCAGGTCGAGTGTGACACCTTCGGGCGCGGTGCTTGCAAGGTCTCGGGCCACCTCGCGCACCTGTGCCTCGATCTCCAGCGCGTCGCCCCGCGACGAGCGCGCCACCTTCACGGTGATCGCCGGGCTGTCGCCGACGAAATACGCGGTGTCGCGCGCCGCGCCGGCGACCCGGATTCGGGCCACGTCCCCGACGGTCAGGGCCGTGCCGTCGCTTTGCATCCGCAGCGTGATATCCGCGATCTCGTCGGGGCTGCGCTTTTCGCGCCCTGTCCGCACGCGGGTATTGGCCCCCTCCACGTCGCCAGCCGGATCGGTGCTGATCTCGGCGGCGATGGCGGCGGCTATCTCGCGCATAGTGACGCGGTGCGCGATCAGGTTGACGCCCGGCACCTCGACGACGGTTTCGGGTGCGGCGACGCCCTCGATCGTGGTGCGCGTGACGCCGGCCTCGAACAGGCGGGTGACGAACTCGTCCGCCAGCCCGGCCAGTTGTTCGGTGCCGACCGGGCCGGTCAGCACCACGTCCGTCACGGGATCGCGCCATGCGCCGCGCCGCACGACCGGTTCCTCGGCCTCGTCGGGCAACTCTGTCACCTGGTCGAGCGCCGCCTGCACCTCGTTGGTGGCGCGGCCCATGTCCCAGCCGGGCTCGAACTCCAGCACGACCGACGCGCTGGTCTCGCGGCTTGACGCGGTCGAGCTTTCGACACCCTCGACGCCCAGCAGGACCGGCTCGAGGACCTGCACGACGGCGCTGTCCATGTCCTCGGCGCTCGCCCCCTCCCAGATGACCGACACGGTGACATTGTCGATGACGATATCGGGAAAGAACTGCGCACGCATCCGCGGCACGGCCATCAGGCCAAGCGCGATCAGCAGCACCATAAGCAGGTTGGCCGCCGTGCGATGCCGCGTGAACCACGAGATGATGCCAGCCACGGCGCTCAGCCCCCCATGCGGCGTTCCAGCCTCTTGACCGTGCGCGTCGGCACGCGGGGGCGCTCCAGCTCTGACAGGAAGCGCGCCCGTTCAGCCGCGGGCAGGGCGTCGTCGCGCCTCACGTAGGCCTTGAGCCGCGCGCGCCGATCGGGGCTGAGCGACAGGGTTCCGTCCTCGTCGACCTGCGCCGCATCGGCCCCGGATGTCAGGGGGCGCACCTTGATGCCGGGGCCGAGGAGGGGGCTGCGCTCGACCACCACGTCGCGCCCCGGCAGGCCGGCGCCGCGCACCAGGATGTCGTTGCCCTGACGGCGCAGAAGCGTGACCGGCAGACGCTCCAGCCGGTCGTCGTCATCAAGGGCCAGCACCGCGCCATCCGGCCCAAGCGCCGTGGCCGGCAGTCGCGTGACGGCGGTCAGCGGCGGCTCTTGCACGGTGACGGAGACGAAATCGCCCGGCTTCATCGCCGCCGCGTCATCAAGCGTGGCATAAAGCACGCGCCCGCTTTCGCCTTCGGCCACCGCCGCCGATTGCCGGGTGATCCGGCCGGTCGCCATGACGTTCCGGTCGCCGCTGTCGAGCGTGACGGTGACGGGCGCGCGCCGCAGCGCGCCATCCGGGTCCAGCAGCCGGGCATATTGTCCGGTGGAGACGCGGAACGCCACCTCGAGCGCGGTGCCGTCGATCAGGGTTGCCATCTGTTCGTTGGCGGTGACCAGCCGACCCTCGATCACGGTGACATCGCGCAGCGTGCCGGAAAACCCGGCGGTGATCCGGGTCTCGGCCAGCCGCCGTTCGGCGTCGGCCACGGCCAGTTCGGCGCGCGCGGTGGCGGTTTCGGCCTGATCGACGCGCGCCTCGGCGGCCGCGAGCGCCTGCCGGCTGGCCAACACCGCCTGCCGTGCCTGCACGGCGCTCAGCTCGGCGGTTTCCACGGCGGCGGTGGTGCCTGCGCCGCGCTCGGCAAGGTCGCGCTGGCGCGCCAGCGCACGCTCCTGAAGCTCGGCCTGATCGCGGCGCGCGGTCAGCTCGTCGCGCGCCAGATCGAGGGCGCGGGCGGCCTCGCGCGCCTCGGCTCGGGCATCGTCGAGATCGATGCGCGCCCGGTCCAGCGCGGCCTCTGCATCGGCGGGATCGATCCGGGCCAGGAACTGTCCCGCCTGCACCGCGCCGCCCTCGACGAAATCGGCTGCAAGATCGGTAAGGATGCCGGTCGCCTGCGTGCGGATCTCCAGCGTCCGGCGGCTCTTGATCTCGCCGTAGGCGCCCAGGGTCGGGCTGATGTCCTCGGCCGTGGCCGTGACGATGCGCACGGCAAACACACGTTCCTGCCGCTCGGGCGCGCGCGGCTCGTTCGCCATGCGGTCCTGAACGGCGCCGACGACGATCTGCCCGGCATAGGCCAGAAGACCGAGGGTCATTGACAAGAGGAAGAGGCCGAAGAACCCCTGACGGAGAAACCGCATGGCGTGCCACTCTGAACGGACCGGCCTGGCTGGCTGGCGGATGAACTACATTTAACAGCGACGGGCCGAAAACCAAGCCGCGCAAGGGGTCAAACGCGGTTGCGGGTCATTTCCGGCGCTGATGCTCGTCGAGGCGTGGCAGGATCTCGACGAAGTTGCAGGGCCGGTGGCGATAATCCAGTTGCGCCCCGAGGATCTCGTCCCAGGCGTCGCGGCAGGCACCGGGGCTGCCGGGCAGTGCGAATAGGTAGGTTCCGCCCGCCACGCCGCCCGTCGCCCGGCTCTGGACCGCCGAGGTGCCGATTTTCTGCATCGAAACCATGGTGAAGACCGTGCCGAACGCGTCGATTTCCTTTTCGTAGACATCGCGATGCGCTTCGACCGTGACGTCGCGCCCGGTCAGGCCGGTGCCGCCGGTGGAGATCACGACATCCACATCAGGCGACGCGATCCATGCGCGCAGTTGTTCGGCGATCTCGGCACGTTCGTCGCGCAGGATCTTGCGGTCGGCAAGGACATGCCCCGCCGCCGTAAGGCGTTCGACGATGGTGTCGCCCGAACGGTCATCGCCCGCCGCGCGGCTATCCGAGACGGTCAGGACCGCGATGCGGACAGGGATGAAATCCTTGGTCGTGTCGAAGCGGGACATGGGCAGGGTCACTTTCTTGCAGGCCGGACGAGACCTGCCTTGAGTGCCAGCAGATCGGTCCATGCCTCGCGCTTGGCGGCGGGGTTGCGCAGCAGGTAGGCAGGGTGGACCATCGGCAGGGCGGGCCGCCCGAAGCTTTGGGTCCACTGCCCGCGCAGGCGGGTTATGCCGCGTCGGCCCAAACCGGCCTCGCAGCTGATGTTGCCCATTAGCACGATCGCCTCGGGGTCCGCGAGTTCCACGTGCCGCGCCATGAAGGGGCGCATCATGGCGATTTCGTCGGCATTGGGGTCGCGGTTCTGCGGCGGCCGCCAGGGCAGGATATTGGTGATGTAGAGCGCCGTGTCGGGGGTGTCCGCAGCGCGCGCGAGCCCGATCGCGTCGAACATCCGGTCAAGAAGCTGCCCGGCGCGACCCACGAAGGGCTTGCCCTGCAGGTCTTCGTCTCGGCCTGGTGCCTCGCCGATGATCATCAGCCGGGCCGCGGGGTTGCCGTCGCAGAACACCAGGTTGCGTGCCCCGCGCCTGAGATCGCAATGCGGGTAGGCGTCCATCGCCGATCTCAGCGCCTCCAGCGTCTGGGCGGCTTGCGCCGCCGCCTCGGCCGCCGCCACCGGGTCGGCGGGCTGTGCCTTGGCCGGGGCGGCGGGCTCTGCCGTGGCCGTGCCGGCCGGTGCGGATGCCTGTGCCGGGGATGTGCCGGCGGCCGCCGCCGGTTTCGTGGCCTTGTCCGGCAGCGCGTAGCGATCGACCGGCGCATCCCCGATCGCCTCGGTTGCGCCAAGTTCGATCTGCCAGGCAAGGCTGGCCAGCGCCGCCTCGGGGGTGAGTGCCGATTCCATGAGACGCAGGTTATCCCGCAGAGGTGTGGCGTGAAAGGGCGGATGCGCCTCTGCCGGGCGGGCGTGGGGATTTCGAGTATTTTTTGAAAGATGAAGGGCAGGGCCCGCGCCCGGCTTGCCCAAGCGCCGCCGGGGGCTTACAAGACGGCAAACCGGCAGGAGGGCGGCATGGGGTTTTCGCACGCGCATCTTTTGGGGATCGAGCCGCTTTCGGCGCTGGATATCACGACGATTCTCGATCTCGCCGACGAGTATGTCGCCTTCAACCGCAGTGATGCCAAGCATGGCGACGTTCTGGCGGGCCTTACCCAGATCAACATGTTTTTCGAGAATTCCACGCGCACGCAGGCCAGCTTCGAACTGGCGGGCAAGCGGCTAGGCGCGGATGTGATGAACATGGCGATGCAGGCCAGCTCCATCAAGAAGGGCGAAACGCTGATTGACACGGCGATGTCGCTCAACGCGATGCATCCCGATCTGCTGGTGGTTCGGCATCCGCAATCGGGCGCGGTGGATCTTCTGGCGCAGAAGGTGCGTTGCGCGGTGCTGAATGCGGGTGACGGGCGGCACGAGCACCCCACACAGGCGCTGCTGGACGCGCTGACGATTCGGCGCGCCAAGGGGCGGCTGCACCGGCTGAACATCGCGATCTGCGGCGATATCGCGCATAGCCGCGTGGCGCGGTCCAATATCCTTCTGCTGGGCAAGATGGAGAACCGGCTGCGACTGATCGGCCCGCCCACGCTGATGCCCTCGGAGATCGAGAAATTCGGGGTCGAGGTCTATGACGACATGCGCGCGGGTCTCGACGGGGTCGACGTGGTTATGATGCTGCGGCTTCAGCGCGAGCGCATGGATGGCGGGTTCATCCCCAGCGAGCGGGAATATTACCACCGCTTCGGGCTGGACGCGGAAAAGCTGGCATATGCGAAGGACGATGCCATCGTGATGCATCCCGGCCCCATGAACCGGGGCGTCGAGATCGACGGCGAGATCGCCGATGACATCAACCGCTCGGTCATTCAGGACCAGGTCGAGATGGGCGTCGCGGTGCGCATGGCGGCGATGGATCTTCTGGCGCAGGGGCTGCGCGGGCGGCGCGTCGCATGACCGAGGTGCTGAACATCCCCGCGCACGAGGCGCATGTGGTCCGGGTCTTTGCCGTGTCGGAGAGTGACGGCGCCCCCTTGGCCGATCACGCGGTGCTGGATGCGCTGGGCGCGGAGGGCGATCTGCGGACCGATGCGATCGAGGTGGTCGAGATCGCGGATCTGGGCGACATGCCGCTGTCGGCCTATCTGGGTGAGGGCTACGGGATCGCCGAGGCCGAGCTTTCGCAGATGCGTGGCCAGCTTGACGGCCTGACGGAGCGGGTGCTGATCCTGCCGTCGCGCGCCTTTCAGGGTGCGGCGATGACCCTGCGGGTCGGTGGACCGCTACGGCTTGTCGGACGATTGACCGAGGATGTGGCCCCGGTGCATTTCGACGCCCTGCCTGACGGTGGCGCGCAAGGGTCCGGCACGGGCGAGCCGGCCGACCCCGGCAGCACCCCGAACCGGATGCGGAACGCGGCGCTTTTGCTCGTTGCGCTGCTGATCGGGGTGACGGTCCTCGTGGTGGTGCTGGCCTGGTCATGATGGAAGGGCCGCTTCATGCGATGACGCCGACCACCGCGTTGCAGCAGGGCGAGCAGGTGCGGCACAGCTTTCATCCCGACCGGGCCACCTATTGGCGCGATCACGCATGGCTGGCCGTTGGTGCAATGGCGCTGGGCATGGCGATCCTCTGGGCGATGGGCAACAGCCACGTCTGGACCGGGGCTGTGGGCGGTCTCGCGGCGATCGCGGTGCGGGCGTTCTACGTGGCCTCGGATGAATTGCAGGCGCGTTGGGATCTGACCGACCGCCGGCTTCTGGGGCCGCAGACCCGCGCCGTGCGCCTGTCCGAAATAGAGGTGGTGCGACGGCTGGGCAGTGCTGTTCAGGTGGTGACCCGTGGGGGTGACAAGCACCTGATCAAGTACCAGGCTGATGGTGCCGCCACCCGTGACCGTATCGAACATGCGATCCGCGGAGAGACTGTATGACCGACGCCGATACCGACACCTGCAATGCCCGCGCCGGGCGTCCCGATCACCGGCACCGGGCCGGGCGCCTGCTGCGCCGGGGCGTCGTCAGCATCCATATCTTGCAGATCCCGCTTCTGTTCGGGTTGATGCTGGCGCTTCTGGTGTTGACCGCCAGCTTTTTCTACGCGCTGGCCGAGGCCGTGATCTCTCTGGATTTCTTGCACCGCGACAAGTCGATCCTGCTGGTGCTGGACCTGCTGGACATGGTGTTCATCGCCAATCTGATCGTCATGGTGATGGTGTCCGGGTACAACGCCTATTTCTCGGCGATCACCCGCGGGCTGCGCCGCGACCGGCTGTTTGCCTACAGCGACGAGTTTCAGCCGGTGAAGTCGCGCATCGCCGCCACGCTTGTCATCATCACCGGGATTCATCTTGTCCACGAGGTGCTGGCCGGCGATCTTGGCGATCCGGTGGGTCTGCTGATGCTGGGCATCACGCATTTGATCCTGCTGGTCAGTGCCGCGGTGTTCTTTTACGTGGGGCGGTTCGAGAAGCGCGCAGCCCCCGCGCCCCGAGACGAGGCGCCGCCCACGGTTGACGGCGCCGACGATAACGGATGACAGCGGTACGGGCCGAGCCCGTGCGCCGGCCGCATGTCGGAAGAAAGGAAAAGTGATGCAGGAGCCCAAGGATCCGCGAACGTCCGGCAAGGTCGCGATGTATGCGCTCGTGGTGATCGTCGCGCTGACCGCGATCATGGTCTGGGTGGCGGCATGAGCGGTGCGCGCGTGAATGGACATGATAGCAGACACGGCACGCTTTTTGCCGATGCGCGCCTGATCGATCCCGAAACGGGCACGGACGCGCCTGGCTGGCTGCTGGTCGAGGATGGCCGGATCGCCGCAAGAGGCACCGGGACGGACAGGCCGCAGGCCGACCGGGTCGTCGAATGCCGCGGGCACTGCCTTGCCCCCGGCATCGTCGATATCGGCGTCAAGGTCTGCGAGCCGGGCGAACGGCACAAGGAAAGCTACCGCTCGGCCGGGTTGGCCGCCGCCGCGGGCGGGGTCACCACGATGGCCACCCGCCCTGACACGTCCCCGCCCATCGACAGCCCCGAGGTGCTGGAATTCGTGGCGCGCCGCGCCAACGAGGCCGCGCCGGTCAATGTCCTTCCGATGGCGGCGCTGACCAAGGGGCGCGCGGGTGCCGAGATGGTCGAGATCGGCTTTCTGCTGGATGCCGGTGCGGTGGCCTTCACCGATTGCGATCACGTGGTGACAGATACGCGTGTACTGGCCCGCGCGCTCAGCTATGCGCGGTCCTTGGGCGCGCTGGTGATCGGCCACCCGCAGGATCCGGGGCTGAGCGCCGGGGCCGCCGCGACGAGCGGCAAGTTCGCCTCTCTGCGCGGTCTGCCCGCCGTGTCGCCCATGGCCGAGCGGATGGCGCTGGACCGCGACATCGCCCTGCTGGAGATGACCGGCGCGCGCTACCACGCCGATCAGATCACCACGGCGCGCGCGTTGCCGCCGCTGAGGCGCGCGCGGCGCAACGGGCTGGACATCAGCGCCGGCACCTCGATCCATCACCTGACGCTGAACGAGCTCGACGTCGCGGATTACCGCACCTTCTTCAAGGTCAAGCCGCCGCTGCGCTCGGAGGAAGACAGGCAGGCGATGATAGAGGCGCTGCGCGACGGGGTGATCGACATCATCAGTTCCATGCACACGCCGCAGGACGAAGAGTCCAAGCGCCTGCCCTTCGAGGCTGCGGCGAGCGGGGCGGTGGCACTGGAAACCCTTTTGCCGGCGGCGTTGCGCCTGTACCACGCGGATGCGCTCGACCTGCCGACGCTGTGGCGTGCCATGTCGTTGAACCCCGCACGGCGGCTTGGGCTGGCCTGTGGCCGGCTGACCGAGGGCGCGCCCGCCGATCTGGTCCTGTTCGACCCGAACAAGCCGATCGTTCTGGATCGCTTCGCGCTGCGATCGAAATCCAAGAACACGCCGTTTGACGGCGCACGTCTTCAGGGCCGGGTCACGGCGACCTATGTCGCGGGCGACTGCGTTTACGAGGCGGAATGATGCCAGTGCTGGAAAGTACCCCGGTCGTGCTGATCCTTTGGGCCGTGATCGGTTACCTGCTGGGCTCGATCCCGTTCGGCATGGTGCTGGCGCGGCTGATGGGGCTGGGCAACCTGCGCGATATCGGATCGGGCAATATCGGCGCCACCAACGTGTTGCGCACCGGCAACAAGGGCGCGGCCGCCCTGACCCTGTTCCTCGACGGCGGCAAGGGGGCGGTGGCGGTTCTGCTGGCCCGCGCCTTTGCCGGCGAGGACGCGGTCCAGATCGCCGGCCTTGCGGCCTTTGTCGGCCATTGCTACCCCGTCTGGCTGCGCTTTGCCGGCGGCAAGGGGGTGGCCACCTTCCTCGGGCTGCTGCTCGCGCTTGCATGGCCGGTGGGTGTGGCCGCCTGCCTGACATGGCTGGCCACGGCCGCGCTGTCGCGCATGTCATCACTGGCGGCGATGGTCGCCGCGGCGTCCTCGGCGCTGTGGATGCTGATTCTCGGGCCGCGCGCCGCGATTTTGCTGGCGCTGGTGCTGACGGCCTTGATCCTCTGGCGGCACCGGGGCAACATCACCCGCATCCGGGCCGGGACCGAGCCGAAAATCGGACAAAAGACCTGACCCGCGAAACGCCCCGGCGAAAAGGACGAGACACATGGATTTCACCACGGCCATCAAGACGGTTCTCACCGAGAACTACGTCAATTTCCAGGGGCGCGCGCAGCGCTCGGAATTCTGGTGGTTCGCGCTGTTCGTCTTTGTGGTGTCGATGCTGCTGAGCGCCTTCGGCGATGTGCTTGCAGGGGTGTTCGGGCTGGCGGTGCTGCTGCCCGGCATCGCTGTTGCGGTCCGGCGGCTGCATGACGTGGATCGCTCGGGCTGGTGGTACCTTCTGGTGCTGATCCCCGTGCTGGGGTCACTGATCCTGATCTTCGCCTTTTTCGTTCATCGCGGCACGACCGGCGAGAACCGTTTCGGACCAGATCCGCACGACACCACGCCAAGAGCCCGAGCCGGGTCATGACAGGACGCGCGGGCTGAGACCCGCACGCATTCGCCAACCGGTCCGCCCTGGCACGGGCTGCATTGGCTATGCCGCAACACGGAGGACGGAATGCTCGGGGACTTCAGGGATTTCATCGCCAAGGGCAATGTCATGGACATGGCCGTGGGCATCATCGTCGGCGCGGCGTTCACGGGCATCGTCAAGTCTGTGGTGACCGACCTGCTCAACCCGATTATCGGGCTTTTCCTTGGCGGGTTCGACTTTACCAACAATTACGCGATACTGGCCGGCGACGTGCCCGAGGGCGCAAGCCTTGACGCGGCACGCGAGGCGGGCGCGTCGGTCTTTGCCTACGGCGCATTTATGATGGCGGTGATCAATTTTCTGATCATCGCGTTCGTGGTCTTCATGTTGGTGCGTTATGTCAACAAGATCAGGGCGATGGCCGAAAAACCGCAGGATGTGGCACCCGAGGTTCCCACCGGGCCATCGGAACTCGACGTGTTGATCGAGATCCGCGACCAGTTGAAAAAGACCTGAGCGTGATGCGGCGGCTTAACGGGCTTCGCGCTGGACCGCGAGGTAATACTCGGCGGTGTCGTCAGACCCGGCGAAACTGACTTTCCACTCCATCTGGAACGGTGTGCCATCCTTGCGGTAGTTGGTCGCCGTGCCGTGGAAGGTCTCGCCACGCGCCACGGTCTCGTCAAGACGCTTGAGCACGGCAGGATCCGTGTCGGCCCCCTGAAGGACACCCGGTGTCTGGCCGATCACGTCTGTCGGCGCATAGCCCGTCAGATCGGTGAACGCGTCGTTCACATACACGATTTTCGGACCCTCCGCCTTGGTGCTGCGGGTGATCGTTATGGACTCGAACGACATGTCCGCAAGGTTGCCGGTCATCTTGCGCAGTACGGGTTCGGGAAGATCGTCAAACATTATGGTGCCTCCATTAAAAATGTGAACTTTCTGCAGTTCCGCCCGGATCAGGGCGGCGGATGCAGCTGCGTTGTCCTTCATTGACGTAACCGCCAACGGACCAAGTTCAAGCGGCGTGCCGGCAGTCGCAGGGTCCGCATCCCGTAAGCGAGGCCGCAGGACATGCGCGGACCGGCCGGGCGCCCATCGGGTCACACGCAGCGGTGACTGGATCTGCAATTGTGTAGGGTTCTGGTCGGGCTGAGAGGATTCGAACCTCCGACCCCCTGCTCCCGAAGCAGGTGCGCTACCAGGCTGCGCCACAGCCCGACCGTGTCACGTCGCCTATACCGCGTGCGACGGCTTTGCAAGGGGGATCACGCCGTCCGGCGCGCCAAACGGACGCTCCGGACGGGATGTGTCAGGCGCGCACCAGCGCCTCGTAGGCGTCCGCAATGTCGCGGGTCATCTTGCCCACCTCGAACGTGTAGTCGCCGATCTGGCCGACGGGCGTCACCTCGGCGGCCGAGCCGGTGAGCCAGCACTGTTCGAAGCTTTCGAGCTCCTCGGGCAGGATGTGGCGCTCATGCACCTTGATCTGCCGGTCATTGAGCAGGCCGATCACCGTCTGCCGGGTCAGCCCGTTGAGGATCGCGTCGGGCAGCGGCGTGTGCACCTCGCCATCCTTGACGAAAAAGACGTTGGCGCCCGTCGCCTCGGCCACGTAGCCGCGATAATCGAGAAACATCGCATCCGAGAACCCCTTGGCCTCGGCGGCATGCTTGGACATGGTGCAGATCATGTAAAGACCCGCCGCCTTGGCCGAGGTTGGGATGGTGTCGGGGCTGGGCCGCTTCCATTTCGCGATGTCGAGTTTTGCGCCGCGGGTCTTGGCGTCGCCGTAATAGCTGCCCCATTCCCAAGCGGTCACCGCCATGCGGACCGTGTTGCGCGCGGCGGCGACGCCCATGTCCTCGCCCGCGCCGCGAAAGGCCAGCACCCGGACATAGGCGTTGCGCAGGCCGTTGACGTCAAGCACGGTCTGCTTGGCGTCCTCGATCTGGTCGACAGTCCACGGGATCGGCATGTCCAGCAATTCCCCCGATTTCAGCAGCCGCTCGGAATGCGCGCGGCTTTTGAACACCTTGCCGTCATAGCAGCGTTCGCCCTCGAAGACCGAGCTTGCGTAATGCAGCGCGTGGCTGAGCACATGCACCTTCGCATCGCGCCAATCCACCAGCACCCCATCCATCCAGATCTTGCCGTCGCGGTCGTCATAGCCGGCCATGTCCCGCCTCCCTCTGCGCAGGTTTGCATAAGTTGCGCAAATTATGTCCGATCCGGACATGAAGTTGCGTAAAAACTGCGATTCGCTACCAGTCCACCCTTGGAATGTCAATAAAGCTGACATAAGCTGCGGCCATCAAATCGCGCGGCAAGACCGGGGGGCATGACGCATGGCCGAAATTCAGGGTGGCGAGAACCTGCTGTTTCTGACCGATGAGCAACTGCGCCAGGGCATCGAGGCGATGTTCTTTGCCTACCAGGGATTTACGGCCGATCCGGACCGCATCCTCGCGACCATGGCCTATGGGCGCGCGCATCACCGGGCGATGCATTTCATCGCCCGTATTCCCGGAACCACGGTGACCAACCTGCTGGCCATTCTCGACGTGACCAAGCAATCGCTCAACCGGGTGCTGCGCACGCTGATCGAGGACGGGCTGGTCGAAAGCCGCGTCGGCGCATCGGACAGACGCGAGCGTCATCTGTACCTGACCGAACAGGGTGCCGCGCTGGAGCGCAAGCTGTCAGACGCGCAGCGCAGCCGCATGCGCGCGGCCTACCGTGCCGCCGGTCCGCAATCGGTGGCCGGGTTCCGCCGCGTGCTCGAGGCGATGATGGACCCCGAGATGCGTCGACGTTACCATGCGATCCGGGAGAGCGACACATGAGCGAACCCGCACCGCACCTGCTGATCGTCGATGACGACGAGCGCATCCGCGACCTGTTGCGCAAGTTCCTGATCCGGCATGGATTTCTGGTCTCGGTCGCGCGCGATGCGGGACATGCGCGCCGGCTTTTGGGGGGGCTCGCTTTCGACCTGATCGTGATGGACGTGATGATGCCGGGCGAAAGCGGGGTCGACCTGACCCGTGCGATTCGCGACACGCACGACACGCCGATCCTGCTGCTCACGGCGCGGGGCGAGACGACAGAGCGCATCGAGGGGCTGGAAGCCGGAGCCGACGACTATCTGCCCAAGCCGTTCGAGCCCAAGGAATTGCTGCTGCGGATCAATGCCATCCTGCGCCGTGTGCCGGAGCCCGCGCCCGACGAGGCCGAGCCGAAGATCGTGCAGATGGGGCCGGTGCGCTACGACATCGAGCGCGCCGAGCTGAGCCACGGGGGCGTTCCCATCCGCCTCACCGCGACCGAGGTGCAGCTCATGCGGATCTTCGCAGAGAACATGCGCGAGGTTGTGAGCCGCGCGCGCCTGGTCGCGGATCTGGGCCGCGACGGGGGGCACGCGCAGGAACGTGCGGTCGATGTGCAGATCACCCGGCTTCGCCGCAAGATCGAAGCCGATCCCAAGCAGCCGCGCTACCTGCAGACGGTGCGCGGCGAGGGTTACATGCTGGCCCCCGACTGATCCGCCGGGTCTTTCGAAACGGTGTGGCTGCGCCACGCAGGTTGGCCTGCCCGTGGGGGCGCTGCCCCCGTCGCCGCGATGCGGCGTCTCCCCCGGAGTATTTCGGGAAAGGTGAAGCCGTGCCGGGATCCTGTCGGCAATCGGCGCATGCCCCTTGATAGCGGGGCGGCGGCGCTGTATCTGCAAGGGATGACACGGATTTTCGACATCTCTGATCGTGCGCGTCTGCCCTGGCGATTTTTCGGGGCCCTGTGCTGTGTGGCCGCGCTGTCCTGAGGGGCCGTCGCCGGGATCACATTGAACGTTGTCACACGCAAGACGGGAGAGGACGCATGTCCCCCAAGACACTTTACGACAAGATCTGGGATGCCCACCTCGCAGACGAGGGTGAGGACGGCACCTGCCTTTTGTATATCGACCGCCACCTTGTGCACGAGGTCACCAGCCCGCAGGCTTTCGAGGGGCTGCGCATGGCCGGGCGGACGGTGCGCAAGCCCGGCAATACCATCGCCGTTCCGGATCACAACGTGCCCACCACGCCGGATCGGACGGAGGGGATCACGAACCCCGAAAGCCGTATCCAGGTCGAGGCGCTGGACCGGAACGCGCAGGATTTCGGCATCCATTACTACCCGGTGAACGACATCCGGCAGGGCATCGTGCATATCATCGGGCCGGAACAGGGCTGGACCCTGCCGGGCATGACGATCGTCTGCGGCGACAGCCACACGGCCACGCATGGTGCCTTCGGGGCGCTGGCGCACGGCATCGGCACCTCCGAGGTCGAGCATGTGCTGGCCACCCAGACGCTGATCCAGCGCAAGGCGAAGAACATGAAGGTCGAGATCACCGGCACCCTGCCCCCCGGTGTCACCGCCAAGGATATCACCCTGTCGGTGATCGGCGCGACCGGCACCGCGGGCGGCACCGGCTACGTGATCGAGTATTGCGGTGAGGCGATCCGCGAGTTGTCGATGGAAGGCCGCATGACCGTCTGCAACATGGCGATCGAGGGCGGTGCACGCGCCGGGCTGATCGCGCCCGACGACGTCACGTATGAGTACATCAAGGGCCGTCCGCATGCCCCCAAGGGGGCCCAGTGGGAGGCTGCTCTGAACTGGTGGCGCACGCTTCGGTCCGATGAGGACGCGCATTGGGACAAGGTGGTGACACTGAAGGGCGAGGACATCGCGCCGGTGGTCACCTGGGGGACAAGCCCCGAGGACGTGCTGCCGATCGACGGCGTGGTGCCGGACCCTTCAAGCTTCGAGGGTGGCAAGGTCGATTCGGCTCGCCGCGCGCTGGACTACATGGGCCTTACGCCCGGTCAGAAGCTGAGCGAGGTGGAGATCGACACCGTGTTCATCGGGTCGTGCACCAATGGCCGGATCGAGGATCTGCGCGCCGCCGCCGACGTGCTGCGCGGCAAGAAGATCCGCGAGGGGCTGCGCGCGATGATCGTGCCGGGCTCGGGCCTTGTGCGGGCGCAGGCCGAGGAAGAGGGGCTCGCCGATATCTTCCGCGAGGCCGGGTTCGAATGGCGGCTTGCGGGGTGTTCCATGTGTCTGGCGATGAACCCCGACCAGCTGTCGCCGGGTGAACGCTGCGCGGCCACGTCGAACCGCAATTTCGAGGGCCGGCAGGGCCGTGGCGGGCGCACCCATCTGATGAGCCCCGCGATGGCCGCCGCCGCGGCGGTGACAGGTCGGCTGACCGACATACGGGAGATCATGTAATGGAAAAGTTCGAGAAACTCAGCGGTATCGCGGCCCCCCTGCCGCAAATCAATGTCGATACCGACATGATCATCCCCAAGCAGTTCCTGAAGACGATCAAGCGGTCGGGGCTGGGTGTCAATCTCTTCGACGAGATGCGCTACGACGATGACGGGAACGAGATCCCCGATTTCGTGCTCAACAAGCCGCAATATCGCGAGGCGCAGATCCTGATCGCGGGGGACAATTTCGGCTGCGGGTCGTCGCGCGAGCACGCGCCGTGGGCGATCAAGGATTTCGGCATCCGTTGCATCATCGCGCCTTCGTTCGCGGATATATTCTATAGCAACTGCTTCAAGAACGGCATCCTGCCGATCGCCCTGCCGCAAGAGCAGGTGGACCTGCTGATGCGCGAGGCCGAGAAGGGGGCGAATGCCCGGATCGAGGTCGATCTCGAGGCGCAGACCGTCACCACCCCCGAGGGGCAGGTGCTGCCGTTCGAGGTGGACGCGTTCAAGAAGCATTGCCTGCTGGAGGGGCTCGACGATATCGGGCTGACCCTGTCCAAGGGCGACGCCATCGATGCGTTCGAGGCGCGCGCGGCGCAGGAGCGTCCCTGGGTCTGAGGGGTGTACCGTCATGCGGTACCTGATCGCGGTCTGCCTTGTCCTCGTGGCGGGGTCCGCGCTTGCCGAGACCGTGCGCGTCGCGACCTGGAATGTCGGGCTGGACCGCAAGGGGCCGGGCATTCTGCTGCGCGACATAATGCGCGGCGAGGATGCGCAGATCGACGCCGTTGCCGATGTGATTGCCCGCACCGCACCGGATATCCTGTTGTTGCAGAAGGTGGATTACGACCTTGATCTGCACGCGCTGCGCGCGTTGCGTGACAGGCTGGCAGACGGCGGACAGCCCTACGATCATATCTTCGCACGCCGTCCCAATAGCGGGATGCCAACCGGCCTCGACATGGATGGTGACGGGCGGCGCGGCGGTGCGCGCGACGCGCAGGGCTATGGCGCGTTCTCCGGGCAGGCCGGCATGGCGATCCTGTCGCGTTACCCGATCGACGCGGGCGGCGTGCAGGATTTCAGCACGCTGTTGTGGCGCGATCTGCCCGGCGCGCTGTTGCCCACCTACGAGGATGGCACGCCCTTTCCCTCGGCCGCCGCGCAAGAGGTCCAGCGGCTGTCCTATACCGGGCATTGGGTCGTGCCGGTCCTTTTGCCCTCGGGTCCGCTGCACCTGATGGTCTTCCATGCCAGCCCGCCGGTCTTCGACGGGCCCGAGGATGCCAATGGTCGTCGCAATCGCGACGAGATCCGCTTCTGGCAACTTTACCTCGACGGGGCGGTCGGCCCGGCCCCGCAGGACCGCTTTGTCGTGATGGGCGACGCCAATCTCGACCCCGCCGACAGTGAGGGGCGGCGCGAAGCGATCGCAAACCTTCTGGGCGATCCGCGCCTGCAGGACCCGCGCCCGATGCGTCCCGGCCCGGTCGCGGCCACCCCCGGCAAGGCCGGTGATCCGCGACTGCACACCGCCCGCTGGCCCGACCCTGGTGGGTTGCGGGTCAGCTATATCCTGCCCTCGGGCGATCTGCGCGTGGTTGCGTCCGGCATCCACTGGCCGCCGGACGGCACGCCCGAGGGGGATCTGGCCGCGACCGCCAATCACCACCGCCTTGTGTGGGTGGATCTGGGGTTTGACTGAGCGCGCGACGTGGATCGGGGCTTTCTTGACCCCACGCGGGCGGCGCTATAGGCCATGAGGCATTCATTCAGCCACAGCCAAGGATCGCGCGCATGACCACCCCCTCGCTTCTCATTCTTCCCGGTGACGGGATCGGGCCCGAAGTCATGGCCGAGGTGACGCGCATCATCGGATGGTTCGAGGACAGGCGGGGCATACCGTTTGCCGTGACCGAGGATCTGGTCGGCGGGGCTGCGTATGACGCGCATGGCGCGCCGCTGAGCGATGCGACGATGGCGAAGGCCCAGGAGGTGGACGCGGTGCTGCTGGGGGCCGTGGGCGGGCCGAAATACGACGATCTGGATTTCAGCGTGAAGCCCGAGCGCGGGCTCTTGCGGTTGCGCAAGGAGATGGATCTGTTCGCCAACCTGCGGCCCGCGCAATGTTTCGACGCGCTGGCCGATTTCTCGTCGCTGAAGCGCGAGGTGGTCTCGGGGCTCGACATCATGATCGTGCGCGAACTGACCAGCGGGATCTATTTCGGCGAGCCGCGCGGTATCATCACTGAAGGCAACGAGCGTGTCGGCATCAACACGCAGCGCTACACCGAGTCGGAGATCGACCGTGTGGCGCGCGCCGCCTTCGATCTGGCCCGCAAGCGCGACGGCCGCGTCTGTTCGATGGAAAAGGCCAACGTGATGGAATCCGGCATCCTGTGGCGCGAGGTGGTGCAGAAGATCCGTGACGCCGAGTACCCGGACGTGGAATTGAGCCACATGTATGCAGATGCGGGCGCGATGCAGCTGTGCCGCTGGCCCAAGCAGTTTGACGTGATCGTGACCGACAACCTGTTCGGTGACATCCTGTCGGACGTCGCCGCGATGCTGACCGGGTCGTTGGGCATGCTGCCCTCCGCCTCGCTTGGCGCGCAGATGGCGAACGGGCGGCCAAAGGCGCTTTACGAGCCCGTCCACGGCTCGGCGCCCGACATCGCAGGACAGGGCAAGGCCAACCCGATCGCCTGCATCCTCAGCCTTGCGATGGCGCTGCGTTATTCCTTCGGCCTCGGGGACGAGGCCGCGCGGGTCGAGGCGGCGGTGGAGCGTGTGCTGGCCGACGGGCTGCGCACCGCCGATCTGCTGGGAGAAGAGGGCGTGACGCCGGTCTCGACCACGCAGATGGGCGACGCGATCCTCGCGGCGCTGGATGCGAGTACCTGATTGGCGCTGCGGCGCGTAACGCGCCGGGGCCTGAGCGGGCGGCGTTTCCATGCCCTCGCGCTGCGCCCCGGCCATTCCCGCCCTTGATCCCGGCGCGTTCGGGGGCTATAGGCCGGCGGCGGGCACCCAGCCCGATCCAAACCAGACACGCCGCGTTCGGCCACTCCCGTCGCTGGGGGCCGCATCCGGCAAGGAGAGTGCGACGATGAAACTGCATGAACTGCGCGACAATCCAGGCGCGACAAAAACGAAGAAACGTATCGGCCGTGGTCCCGGCTCGGGCATGGGCAAGACCGGCGGACGTGGCATCAAGGGCCAGAAATCCCGCTCGGGCGTGGCGATCAAGGGGTACGAGGGCGGTCAGATGCCGCTCTACCAACGGCTGCCCAAGCGCGGCTTCAACAAGCCGAACCGCAAGGAATACGCGGTGGTCAATCTTGGCCTGATCCAGAAATTCGTGGACGCCGGCAAGATCGACGCCAACCAGCCCATCACCGAGGACGTGTTGATCGCCTCCGGCCTTGTGCGGCGCAAGCGCGACGGTATCCGCGTTCTGGCCAAGGGCGATGTCAGCGCCAAGCTTGACCTGAAGGTCACCGGCGCGTCGCAATCCGCCGTGGCCGCGGTCGAGAAGGCCGGCGGCACGTTGGCTGTCGCGACGGCGCAAGCTGCTGAATAAGAGGTTGTGAGCGGCGGGTCCGCCGCTTACATTCACCTCACGTTTTCCTCTTGACGCCGCCTGAGCTGGAAAGCAGCCCGAGGCGGCGTTGCCACATGAAAGTGACCCGCGCATGGTATCTGCAGCAGAGCAAATGGCGGCCAATACAAGCTGGTCCGCGCTTGGCAAGGCCACCGATCTCCGCAATCGCATTCTCTTCACGCTGGGGCTGCTGATCGTGTACCGGCTGGGCACGTTCATCCCGGTGCCGGGGATCGATGGCGCGGCGCTGCAGGAATTCATGGATGGGGCGCAGGCCACGATCGGCGGGATGCTGTCGATGTTCACCGGCGGCGCGCTCGGGCGCATGGGGATCTTCGCGCTTGGCATCATGCCCTACATCTCGGCCTCGATCATCGTGCAGCTTATGACGGCCATGGTGCCCAAGCTCGCGCAGCTCAAGAAAGAGGGCGAGCAAGGGCGCAAGAAGATCAACCAGTACACCCGCTACGGCACGGTCGGCCTTGCGACACTGCAATCCTACGGGCTGGCCGTCAGTCTACAATCGGGCGAGCTGGTGCAGACGCCGGGGCTGTTCTTCATCGCGTCGTGCATGATCACGCTGGTGGGCGGCACGATGTTCCTGATGTGGCTGGGCGAGCAGATCACGGCGCGCGGCGTCGGCAACGGCATTTCGCTGATCATCTTCGTCGGCATCATCGCCGAGATCCCCTCGGCGCTGGCGCAGTTCTTTGCCAGCGGGCGCTCTGGCGCGATCAGCCCGGCGGTGATCGTCGGCGTGATCGTCATGGTGATCGCGGTGATCGGCTTCGTGGTGTTCATGGAACGCTCCTTGCGCAAGATCCACATCCAGTACCCGCGTCGGCAAGTCGGCATGAAGGTCTATGACGGTGGGTCGTCTCACCTGCCGGTCAAGGTCAACCCGGCGGGCGTGATCCCGGCGATCTTCGCCTCGTCGCTCCTGCTGTTACCGGCCACTCTGGGCACCTTCTCGGGCACCGAGACCGGTCCGGTCATGTCCACGATCATGGCCTATTTCGGCCCCGGTCAGCCGCTTTACCTGTTGTTCTTCGCGGGCATGATCATCTTCTTCACGTATTTCTACACCTTCAACGTGTCGTTCAAGCCCGATGACGTGGCTGAGAACCTGAAGAACCAGAACGGCTTCATCCCCGGCATTCGTCCCGGCAAGCGGACCGAGGAATATCTCGAATATGTGGTCAATCGCATCCTCGTCCTTGGCTCGATCTACCTGACCGCCGTCTGCCTGCTGCCCGAGGTTCTGCGCAACCAGTTTGCCATTCCGTTCTACTTCGGCGGCACCTCGGTGCTCATCGTGGTGTCGGTCACCATGGATACGATCCAGCAGGTGCAATCCCACCTGCTTGCGCATCAATACGAAGGGCTGATCGAGAAATCGCAGCTAAGCGGCAAGGGCCGCAAGAAGGGCCGCCGGGGTGCCGGCCGCAGCGGAAAGGGACGCCGATGAACATCATCCTTCTGGGACCGCCGGGGGCGGGCAAGGGCACGCAGGCACAGCACCTCGCAGAGGCGCGTGACATGATCCAGCTTTCGACCGGAGACATGCTGCGCGAGGCCAAGGACAGCGGTTCGGAGATGGGGCGCGTGGTGGCCGACGTGATGGCGCGCGGCGATCTTGTGACGGACGATATCGTGATCGGTCTGATCCGCGAAAAATTGCAGGGCGACAAGCGCGGCGGGTTCATCTTCGACGGTTTCCCGCGCACGCTGGCCCAGGCCGACGCGCTGGCGGATCTTCTGGCCGAACAGGGCGAACGGCTGGACGCCGCGATCGAGCTGCGCGTCGATGACGATACGCTGGTCACCCGGATCGTCGGTCGCGCCGAAGAGGCCCGCGCCGCCGGGCAGCCCGTCCGCGCCGACGACAATGCCGACAGCGTCCGCCAGCGGCTGATGGAATACTACAAGAAGACCGCACCGCTGATCGGCTACTATCATGCCAAGGGTCAGTTGCTGCCGGTCGATGGCCTTGCCGACATCGATACGGTCAAGGCCGCCATCGCGGCGGCGCTGGATGGTTGAGCCGGCACGGCCGTTGCACACAAAAGGGGTCGCACAGGCAGACCCAACACCGCCGATATGACGTCAATCTCGAAAAGGGTTGACGCCACCTGAATATGATCCTAGGCGGTGACATCTCGTCGTCATCAACGATTCTGTTCGGGGCATGCCCCGGCGGGGTCCGACATCCCGATATCAGCTGCGGCCCGGCGCGCGATTTGCCTCGGGCCTGCGTTGTGAAAAAAGGTTCTGGCGTTACGGAACCGCAACGAAAAGGAAAAGACACTTGGCACGAATTGCCGGCGTAAACATCCCGACCCATAAACGGGTGCCTGTCGCCCTGACCTACATCACCGGTATCGGTCCGTCTTCGGCTCGCGCCATCTGCGAGGCGACCGGCATCGACCAGTCGCGCCGCGTGAACGAGCTTTCGGATGCCGAAGCCGTCACCCTGCGTGAGCATATCGACACGAATTTCAGCGTCGAAGGCGACCTGCGCCGCGAGACCCAGATGAACATCAAGCGCCTGATGGACCTGGGCTGCTATCGTGGCCTGCGCCACCGCCGCAACCTGCCGGTGCGCGGTCAAAGGACCCACACCAATGCCCGTACCCGCAAAGGCCCCGCAAAGGCCATTGCCGGCAAGAAGAAATAAGAGAGGGCATTCGACATGGCACGCGATACACGCAAATCCGCACGGACGACGAAAAAGAAGGTTTCCAAGAACATCGCCACCGGCGTTGCGCATGTGAACTCGTCGTTCAACAACACCAAGGTGCTCATCTCCGATGTGCAGGGCAACGCGATCGCGTGGTCCTCGGCGGGGACCATGGGCTTCAAGGGGTCGCGCAAATCCACGCCCTACGCCGCGCAGCTTGCTGCCGAGAACGCGGGCAAGAAGGCGCAGGATCACGGCATGCGCTCGCTCGAGGTCGAGGTTCAGGGACCCGGCTCGGGCCGCGAATCCGCACTGCGCGCGCTTGCGGCGGTCGGGTTCAACATCACCTCGATTCGAGACGTGACGCCGATGGCGCATAACGGCTGCCGGCCCCCGAAACGGCGCCGGGTCTGATCCACAAGGTATAAAGGCGGGGCCGCGCGGTTGCGCGGTCCCGTTTACGTCATTTTACATCCTCGGGCGTTCTGGGCCTTTGATCATGAAGGCAGAACAGGAATGGAGGGACGCATGATCCACAAGAATTGGGCCGATCTGATCAAGCCGACGCAGCTTGACGTCAAGCCGGGTAAGGACCCGCAGCGTCAGGCCGTGCTGGTGGCCGAACCGCTGGAGCGGGGCTTTGGCCTGACGCTCGGCAATGCGCTGCGCCGCGTGCTCCTGTCCTCGCTGCAGGGTGCGGCGATCACCGCCGTGCAGATCGACAACGTGCTGCACGAGTTTTCCTCGGTGACCGGCGTCCGCGAAGACGTCACAGATATCGTACTGAACCTCAAGGGCGTCGCGATCCGGATGGAGGTCGAAGGCCCCAAGCGGCTGTCGGTCAATGCCAAGGGTCCGGGCGTCGTGACGGCAGCAGACATTTCGGACAGTGCCGGGATCGAGATCATCAACAAGGATCACGTGATCTGCCATCTCGACGAGGGTGCGAGCCTGTACATGGAATTGACGGTCAACAGCGGCAAAGGCTACGTCGCCGCCGATCGCAACAAGCCAGAGGACGCGCCCATAGGCCTGATCCCGATCGACGCGATCTATTCGCCGATCACAAAGGTCAGCTACGACGTGCAGCCGACGCGCGAAGGGCAGGTTCTGGATTACGACAAGCTGACCATGAAGATCGACACGGACGGGTCCATCAGCCCCGATGACGCCGTCGCCTACGGTGCTCGCATCCTGCAAGACCAGCTGTCGATCTTCGTGAATTTCGACGAACCTGAATCCGCCGGCCGCGAAGCCGAAGAGAACGCACTAGAATTCAACCCGCTGCTGCTCAAGAAGGTGGACGAGCTGGAGCTGTCGGTGCGCTCGGCCAACTGCCTCAAGAATGACAACATCGTCTATATCGGCGATCTGATCCAGAAGACCGAGGCGGAGATGCTGCGCACGCCGAACTTCGGGCGCAAGTCGCTGAACGAGATCAAGGAGGTCCTGTCGGGCATGGGGCTGCATCTCGGCATGGATGTCGAGGACTGGCCGCCCGACGATATCGAGGACCTTGCGAAGAAATTCGAAGACGCCTTCTGAGGCGTCCGAGATCGCGTACACAAGCCGCGTACCATGCGTGCGCGGCGTACGCATGACCAGATGGGCAATCCCGCCCCAAGGAGAGCGGCCGACACGCATCGGACCGCCGGACAAAGCAAAATAGACGGAGAAAGACAATGCGTCACGCCAGAGGATACCGCCGCCTAAACCGCACCCACGAGCACCGCAAGGCGCTGTGGGCGAACATGGCCGGCTCTCTCATCGAACATGAGCAGATCAAGACAACCCTGCCCAAGGCCAAGGAACTGCGCCGGATCATCGAAAAGCTTGTTACCCTCGGCAAGCGCGGTGACATTCACGCACGTCGCCAGGCCGCGAGCCAGCTCAAGCAGGATCCGCATGTCGCCAAGCTGTTCGACGTGCTTGGCCCGCGCTACGCGTCGCGGCAGGGTGGTTATGTCCGCGTTCTGAAGGCCGGGTTCCGCTATGGCGACATGGCCCCGATGGCGATCATCGAGTTCGTGGATCGCGATGTCGATGCCAAGGGCGCCGGTGACCGGGCCCGCGTCGCGGCCGAAGAGGCGGACGACGAATAAACGAAATGGTGACATGTTGTCATGATGCACCCCCGCCCCACCGGCGGGGGTTTTTGCATCCGTGGGTCTTGGGGTATTTGAGCCAAGAAGAAACCGGGGCGGTGCTTGCATCACGGTGGTCGCTGCGGATACGTCGGGGCGGGTGTCCCCTTGACGTGCAGCCGGAGGTTTGATGCATGGCGGATCTGTTTGACAGCGGCGACACGCCAAACCCCTCCAGCGCGCCGCGCCCGCTTGCCGATCGGCTGCGGCCCCGGACACTGTCCGAGGTGATCGGACAGGATCAGGTGCTTGGCCATGACGCGCCGCTTGGCGGGATGCTGGCCACGGGCCAGTTGACATCTTTGATCTTCTGGGGGCCGCCGGGTGTGGGCAAGACCACGATCGCGCGGCTTCTGGCGGGCGAGACGGATCTGCATTTCGTCCAGATCAGCGCGATCTTCACCGGCGTCTCGGACCTGCGCAAGGTCTTTGACGAGGCGAAACACCGCCGTGCCAACGGTCGCGGCACGCTGCTTTTCGTGGACGAGATCCACCGCTTCAACAAGGCGCAGCAGGACGCCTTCCTGCCACATATGGAGGATGGGACGATCCTGCTGGTGGGGGCCACGACCGAAAACCCGTCCTTTGAACTGAACGCGGCGTTGCTCAGCCGGGCGCAGGTGCTGGTGCTGACACGTCTTGAAAGGGCTGATCTGGAAAACCTGGCGCAGCGCGCCGAAGACGCGTTGGGGCGGGCGCTGCCGCTTGACGCATCTGCGCGCGCCGCGCTGCTGGAGATGGCCGATGGCGACGGGCGCGCGCTGTTGAACCTGATCGAGCAGATCGCGGCGTGGCAAACCGACGCGCCCCTCGACCGGGCGGCGCTGACCGCGCGGCTGACCCGGCGGGCGGCGCAATATGACAAGTCTGGTGACGCGCATTACAACCTTATCTCGGCGCTGCACAAATCGGTGCGCGGTTCGGACCCGGACGCGGCTCTTTACTGGCTGGCCCGGATGCTGACGGGGGGCGAGGACCCGCGCTATCTGGCGCGTCGCATCACGCGCATGGCGATCGAGGATATCGGGCTTGCGGACGCAGAGGCGCAGACCGTCTGCCTGCATGCGTGGGAGATCTACGAGCGTCTGGGCAGCCCCGAGGGCGAGCTGGCGTTGGCGCAGGCGGTGACATATCTCGCGCTCGCGCCGAAATCCAATGCCGGCTATGTCGCCTACAAGTCCGCGATGCGTGCCGCCAAGAAGACCGGCAGCGAACCGCCCCCCAAGCACATTCTGAACGCGCCGACGGATCTCATGAAGGCGCAGGGTTACGGCGCGGACTATGCCTATGATCACGATGCCGAGGACGGATTTTCCGGCCAGAACTATTTCCCGGACACGATGACGCGCCCGGTTTTCTACAAGCCGGTCGAGCGCGGGTTCGAACGCGACCTCAAGAAACGGCTGGACTATTTCGCCCGGCTGCGTGCGGCGCGCGAATGAGCGCGCCATGTTCCGTGGGTCGAAACGCGGGACGATCCGGCGCATTCAACGGCGCCGGTGGACCCGGATTATTATCTGGAACGCCACGCCGTTTCGTGTTTAATCTGTAAAATGTCGTATTTGAGCAGTCTTCCGAACCATGTGACAAGGAAGCTTTCGCAGAGGGGTCGGAACGCGTCTCTCCAATGACAAGCAAAATGACAAACAGGGATAACTCATGACACAGAAAACCGACAAGGTCCTTCTGGACAAGCTGGCCGATGCGGCGCGTACGGGCGACATTTCGCGCCGGTCCTTCATGCATTACGCCGCGGCCGCCGGCATGACAGCCTCTGCCGCGACCGGTCTTTGGGGCACCGCGGCCAAGGCCGCGCCGCAGCGCGGCGGCACCTTCCGCTGGGGCGTGCATGACGGCAATACCGGCGACACCCATGATCCGGGCACGTACGTCACCCGGCAGATGATCTTTCTTGCACACACGCATCGCAGCTACCTGACGATGATCTCGGCGGACAACTCGCTGGGGCCGGATCTTGCCATGACCTGGGAGGCGACGCCGGACGCGCGGCAGTGGACCTTCGAGCTGAACCCGGACGCGACCTTCCACAGCGGGCGCGCGGTCACCTCGCAGGACGTCATCGACAGTCTGAACCACCACCGCGGCGAGGGCTCGACCTCGGCGGCCAAGGCGCTTTTGACGGATGTCGAGAACATCGAGGCGGATGGCGACACCACGGTGGTTGTCACCCTGACGCGTGGCAATGCCGACCTGCCGTGGCTGATGACCGATTACCACTTTGCGATCTGCCCGTCCAACGGCGACGGGACGATCGACTGGCAGTCCGGCGACGGCTCCGGTCCCTACAGGATCGAGTCGGGTGATTTCGGCATCCAGTGGGCGCTGAACCGCCACGACGGCTGGCACCTTGACGGCGCCTATTTCGACCGGGTCGAGATGCTCGTTCTCAACGATCCCAACGCCCGTCAGACGGCGCTTGTGACCGGGGACGTGGATTGCGTTTCGCTGATCGAACTCAAGACGCTGTCGCTGTTGCAGCGCAACCCCGACATCAAGGTGGACAATATCCCGTCGGGCGGGGCGATCACCCTGCCGATGCATTGCGACACCGCGCCCTTCGACGACGTGAATGTGCGCAATGCGCTGAAGCTTGCGATGAACCGTGACGAGATCATCGAGAAGATCGCCTTCGGCGCGGCCACCAAGGGCAACGATTTCCACCTTTCGCCGGTGCAACCCTATTGGCCCGACGACATCCCGCAGCGTGAATACGATCCCGACCAGGCCAAGTCGCTTTTGAAGAAGGCCGGGCACGAGAACCTTTCGGTGAACCTGTCCGTGGCCGACAGCGTCTATACCGGGGCGGTGGACATGTGCGTGCTGTATGCCGAGCAGGCCAAGGCCGCCGGCATCGACATCAACGTGGTGCGCGAACCGAACGATGGCTACTATTCCGATGTCTGGCTGAAAAAGCCGTTCTCGACGGTGTCCTGGGGCGCGCGTCCGACGCCTGACGTGATGTTCACGCTGGCCTACAAGGATGATGCCGCCTGGAACGAAAGCCGGTGGCAGAACGAGCGGTTCAACGAATTGCTTCTGAAGGCCAAGGGGGAACTGGATCAGGAACTGCGCGCCGAGATGTATCGCGAAATGTGCATGCTGATGCGCAACGACGGCGGCACGCTGATCCCGTTCTTCAACAACTGGGTCTATGCCCGTGGCAAGGGCGTCGAGCGGCACGAGGATGTGGCCGCAAGCTGGAGTTGTGACGGCGCGCGCGCCGCCAGCCGCTGGTGGTTCGCTTAATACCAGAACAAGACCCGGCACCGAACACGGTGCCGGGTTTTTTTGATGGCCGCGTCGCCGCAGACCATGCGTGACCCGGCCCAAGACAGCGCGACGGGTCAGGTTTCCTGACAATCCACCGTCGCGTCACAAAGACTGTTCGCCCGCGCCGAAAACGGCACGCCGCATAACGTCGGCAGGGCACCACAACAGGAGGGAAAGATGGGGGACATCCTTGGGCTCGTTGCCAAAAGGCTCGGTCTCGGATTGGTCATTCTGCTGGTCATTTCCGTAATAATCTTCTTCATGGTCGAGCTTTTACCCGGCGACATCGCGCAGGCGGTTCTGGGGCAGGGGGCGACACCTGAAAACGTGGCCGCTCTGCGTGAGGAAATGGGGCTAAATCAGCCGGCCATCGTCCGGTATCTCGACTGGCTGTCCGGTGCGGTGATGTTCGATTTCGGCAATTCGATCGTGACCGGCGCCAGCGTGGCGGAAACCATCGGGGAACGCTTTGCCAACACGCTGTTTCTTGCCAGCTATGCAGCGGCGATTGCCGTGCCGGTGTCGATCATTCTGGGGATCGTGGTCGCATTGCTGCGCAACACGATCTTCGACCGGGTGGCCAACGTCGCCACGCTGACGGCGATCTCCAGCCCGGAATTCTTTCTGGGCTACATCCTGATCCTGTACCTGGCGGTCAAATCCGGCATGTTCCCGGCCATTGCCAGCCTCAGCAGCGACATGAATTTCGGGGATCTCCTCTACCGGACCTTCCTGCCCGCGCTGACGCTGGTTCTGGTGGTCACGGCCCACATGATGCGCATGACGCGCGCGTCGATCATCAACCTTCTGGCCTCGCCCTATATCGAGATGGCCCGCCTCAAGGGGACACCGCCGTGGAAGGTCGTGGTCAAGCACGCGCTGCCCAATGCCTGGGCGCCGATCATCAACGTCGTCGCGCTGAACCTTGCCTACCTGATCACCGGCGTCGTGCTGGTCGAGGTGGTGTTCGTCTATCCCGGCATCGGCCAGGCGCTGGTGGACGCGGTCAGCAAGCGCGATTTCCCGGTGGTTCAGGCCTGCTGCCTGATCTTTGCGGCGACCTTCATCCTGCTCAATCTTGCGGCGGATGTGGGCGCGATCCTGACCAATCCGCGCCTGCGGCATCCCAAGTGAGAGGGGCAGAGACATGAGTGCTTTCGTCATAATCTACTATTCCCTGCTTCTCGGCGGCTCGTGCCTTGCGGCCTATTACAACAAGCGATCCGCGTTCCTGCTGTTGTTCTCTCTGACGCTGGTGTCGTTTGTCGTCGGTATCGTCGGGGGTGTGGTCGCCTTGCGCGGGATCGCGATCGCGGCCGGGCTACTGGCGCTTGCGGCGATGGTGTCCTACGCCTTCCGCGAGTTCCTGATCGCCATCGCGTCGCACAAGATGGCCAAGGAGTTGCGCACGGCGCCGCTGACCGCGGCCTTCGGGATGTTTGTCATCTTCACCTATGCGGTGGCCGGCATCTTTGCGCCATGGATCGCACCCTTCGGCGAGGCCGAGGTGATCTCGTCGGCCTTTGCCCCGGCGGATGGTGACATGCTTCTTGGTGCCGATCAGCTTGGCCGCGACATGTTCAGCCGGATCATCTACGGTGCGCGCAATACCGTGGCCCTTGCGCTGGCCGGCACGGTGCTGGCCTTCATCCTGGGCGCGCTCGCCGGGCTTCTGGCGGCCGTCAATGGCGGCTGGTTCGACCAGATCATCGCGCGTTCATCCGACGTCATCATGTCGATCCCGTCGCTGATCTTCGCGCTGCTGATGCTGTCGATCTTCGGCGGCGACCTGGCCAACGCCACCACCAGCTTCTGGCTGCTCATCGTCTTTGCCATGGCGGTCGGGCTGCTGCTGGTCTCGGCGATCTTTGAAAGCAGCATCCTTGGCTGGATCATCGGCATCGCGGTGATGGCCGGGGTCGCGGTGGTGTTCGCAGGCTTCATGCTGACGATCTTCAACCCGTCCGAGATCATCCTCGTGCTGGTGGTCGCCGTGATCTACAGCCCGCGGGTGTTCCGCCTGACGCGGGCGGTCGCGGGCAATGTCGTGGTGATGGACTATATCGAGGCCGCCAAGTTGCGCGGCGAGCGGACATGGTACCTGATCCGCCGCGAGATCCTGCCCAACTCGACAGCGCCGCTGATCGCCGAGTTCGGGCTGGAGTTCTGCTTTGTGTTCCTGCTGATTGCCGGTCTTTCGTTCCTCGGGCTGGGTATTCAGCCGCCCACGGCCGATTGGGGGTCCATGGTGCGTGAAAATGCGACGCTGATCTCGTTCGGTGACATGACCCCGCTCATTCCGGCGGCGGCGATCGCGCTGTTGACCGTCGGGATCAATTTCGTGGTGGACTGGATGCTCTACCGTTCCTCCGGCTTGAAGGTGTAACCGCCAT
This sequence comes from Roseovarius tibetensis, assembly GCF_050896375.1. Classification (NCBI taxonomy): domain Bacteria; kingdom Pseudomonadati; phylum Pseudomonadota; class Alphaproteobacteria; order Rhodobacterales; family Roseobacteraceae; genus Roseovarius; species Roseovarius tibetensis. The sequence goes on along the minus strand of NZ_JBPBBB010000006.1, from coordinate 39,750 downwards.
GGTCAAGAAAAAGAATGACGTTCTGCTGAAGATCCGTGACCTGAAGATCCAGGGCTATTCGGACGAACAATGGGTCGACATCATCAAGGGTGTCGACCTGACCCTGCATCGCGGCGAGGTGATGGGCCTGATCGGGGAATCGGGTGCCGGCAAGTCGACCATCGGGGCGGCCTGCATGGGCTATGCCCGTGACGGCACGCGGATCGTCGACAGCACGATCGAGTTCGACGGGATGGAGCTTACGAACGCGTCCGAGGCCGAGCGCCGCGCGCTGCGCGGATCGCGCATCGCCTATGTCGCACAATCGGCGGCGGCGTCGTTCAACCCGGCGCACAAGATCATTGACCAGCACACAGAGGCGCCCCTGCAATACCGCCTGAAAAAGCGGTTCGAGGCGCAGGAAGACGCGATGGAGCTTTACGAGAAGCTGCGCCTGCCTAATCCCAAGGAAATCGGCTTTCGCTATCCGCATCAGGTGTCGGGCGGGCAGTTGCAGCGCGCGATGACCGCGATGGCGATGTCGTGCCGCCCCGATCTGATCATCTTCGACGAGCCGACGACCGCGCTTGACGTGACCACGCAGATCGAGGTGCTGTCGGCGATCCGCGATATCGTGGACGAGTTCAACACGGCGGCGATCTATATCACGCACGATCTTGCCGTGGTGGCGCAGATGGCCGACACGATCAAGGTGCTGCTGAAAGGCGAAGAGGTCGAAGAGGCCGAAACGCGCCAGATGCTCGACCACCCGCAGGAGGATTACACCAAGTCGCTCTGGGCGGTGCGCAGTTTCGAAAGCCCGCAGCGCAAACGGCCCACCGATGGCACACCGCCGCTGATTTCGGTGCAGAATGTCGAGGCCGCCTATACCGGCGGCGAGAAGGTGCTCGATGATGTCAGCTTTGACATCTACGAGGGGATGACCGTCGCGGTGGTGGGCGAGTCGGGGTCGGGCAAATCGACCGTGGCACGGTGCATCACCGGGCTGCTGCCGCCGATGAAGGGCGAGGTGCAGTTCAAGGGAGAGCCGTTCCCGGCCGATTACCGCAAGCGCAGCAAGGATCAGCTGCGACAGGTGCAGATGATCTACCAGATGGCCGATACCGCGCTCAATCCCAAGGTCCGGATATCCGAGATCATCGGACGCCCGGCCGCGTTCTATTCCGGCCTCAAGGGCGTCGCGCTCAAAAACAGGATCGACGAATTGCTCGACCTGATCGAGCTTGAGCCGGCGCAGTACTACAACCGCTACCCGCCGGAACTGTCAGGTGGCCAGAAGCAACGGATCGGCATCGCCCGCGCGCTCGCCGCCGAGCCGACCTTCATCGTCTGCGACGAGGTGACATCGGCCCTCGATCAGCTTGTGGCCGAAGGCATCCTGCGCCTGCTCGACCGCCTTCAGAACGAGTTGAACCTGGCCTACATGTTCATCACCCATGATCTTGCCACCGTGCGCTCGATCGCGGACGAGGTCGTGGTCATGCAGCATGGCAAGGTCGTGGATCAGGGGCCGAAGGACGTGATGTTCACGCCGCCGCACCACCCCTATACCGATCTGCTGCTCAGTTCCGTGCCCGAAATGGACCCCGACTGGTTGACTACCTTGCTGGAGGAACGCGGGGTGGACAATGTCGGCGACGCGGCCGCCGCCAGGATCGGCACGAAGGATCGCAAGGTCACTGGCACGTCGGCCTGAAATGTCGGACGCCGCGAACGGAAATTCCCGTTCGCGGCGTCGTCATGCGCAAGCCTGCGGTCTGTGCTGGATCAGAGCATCGCCATCGCTGAAAGAACGAACGTTCCGACGATGGCGCCATAGACGATCAGGACGGCCTGCCAGGAGGCCGAGTGCATACGCAGTTCGCGGTTAAGCTCGTCGCGGGTCATGTCTAGCCTCCGTGATATGAGGGTGATGCAAGGTGACCGCCCTCCGGTCACAACCGCCATTTAAGGACAATTGCCGCCGCCGCAACACGGAATTGCGACGCATTCCATGTTAATTCGACATGCCGATGCGGCGCGTAGAGCATATCACTCAAAAGCGAAGCGTCATGGTCTAAAAACGACCCGTCTTGCCGGTGCCCTACTGGCGGTCAGGCCGCCGTGCCCTGCAATGGCAGGACATCCAGTGGCCCCTCTTCGCGCGCCTTGATCGCCATCGCTGCGGCATGCGAGCCCGCAAGCGTCGTGAAATACGGGATCTTGTCGTACAGCGCGACCGACCGGATTTCGCGGCTGTCCTCGACCGCTTGCGCGCCTTCTGTGGTGTTCATCACCAATGCGATCTCGTCGTCCTTGAGCATGTCCACGATGTTCGGACGCCCCTCGTAGACCTTGTTGACGATCTCGCAGGTGATGCCGGCCTCGTCGAGGAACGCCGCCGTGCCGCGCGTCGCCACGATCTCGAGCCCGAGATCGATCAGAAGCGTGACGGTTTCGATCAGTAGCGCGGTCTTGTCGGAATCGCGGACCGATACGAACACGCGGCCGGTTTCGGGCAGATGCACGCCCGCGCCCATCTGCGCCTTGAGAAAGGCGCGCGGGAACGACACGTCCCAGCCCATCACCTCGCCGGTCGAGCGCATCTCGGGGCCGAGGATCGTGTCGACGCCGGGGAAGCGGGCGAACGGCAGCACCGCCTCCTTGACCGAGAACCACGGCATGTCGGGATCGGCCAGCGTCATCTGATCGGCCATCGGCAGGCTGCCGGGACGGGTGTCGCGCGGGTAGGGGCCGCGATAGGCGAATGTGTCCAGCGTCTCGCCGGCCATCAGCCGCGCGGCGATCGAGGCGATGGCGGAATCGGTCGCCTTGGCGACGAAGGGCACAGTACGGCTGGCCCGCGGATTGACCTCGATCAGGTAGATCTCGTCCCCCTTGACCGCGAATTGCACGTTCATCAGCCCCACGACATGCAGCCCGCGTGCCAACGCTTCGGTCTGGCGCTTGATTTCCGCGATGATCTCGGGTGACAGCGAATATGGCGGCAGCGAACATGCGCTGTCGCCGGAATGCACACCCGCCTCCTCGATATGCTGCATGATGCCGGCGACGTGGACGTTCTGACCGTCACAGAGCGCATCCACGTCGCATTCGATGGCGCCGGCGAGGTAGCCGTCAAGCAGGACCGGGCTTTCACCCGACACCACCACCGCCTCGGCGATGTAGCGTTCCAGATGCGCCATGTCGCGCACGATCTCCATGGCGCGGCCGCCCAGCACGTAGGACGGGCGGATCACCAGCGGAAACCCGATGCTGTCGGCGATGTCCAGCGCCTGCCGGTCGCTGCTGGCGATGCCGTTCTGCGGCTGCCGGAGCTCCAGCTTGTTGACCAGCGCCTGAAACCGCTCGCGATCCTCGGCAAGGTCGATGGCGTCGGGCGTGGTCCCGAGAATCGGGATGCCCTCGGCCTCCAGCCCGCGGGCCAGTTTCAGCGGCGTCTGCCCGCCGAATTGGACGATCACACCGTGCAGCGTGCCGTTCTCCTGCTCGACGCGCAGGATCTCCATCACGTGCTCGAAGGTCAGCGGCTCGAAATAGAGCCGGTCCGAGGTGTCGTAATCGGTGCTGACCGTTTCCGGGTTGCAGTTGATCATGATCGTCTCGTAACCCGCATCCGACAGCGCGAAACAGGCGTGACAACAGCAATAGTCGAACTCGATCCCCTGACCGATCCGGTTCGGCCCGCCGCCGAGAATCACCACTTTCTTCGCATCACTGGGCCGTGCCTCGCATTCCACCTCGCCCATCATCGGGGCCTCGTAGGTGGAATACATGTAGGGCGTCTGCGCCTCGAACTCGGCGGCGCAGGTGTCGATCCGCTTGAAAACCGCATGCACGCCAAGATTGATCCGCGCCCGGCGCACCTGACCTTCGTCGCGGCCGGTCAGATGTGCCAGCCGGGCATCGGTAAAGCCCATCATCTTTAGCCGGCGCAGGCCGCCTTGGGTCATGGGCAACCCGTCGCGGCGCACCTGTTCCTCGGTCTCGACGATCTCGCGGATTCGCGCGAGGAACCATGGATCGTAGGCCGTGGCGGCGCCGATCTCGTCATCGCTCAACCCGTGCCGCATCGCCTGCGCGATGGTGCGCATCCGGTCCGGGGTGGCCACCGACAGCGCGCGCGTGACCGCGGCCTTGCCATAGTCCGGGTCGGACGCGCCCTCGATTTCGACCTCGTCAAAGCCCGACAGCCCGGTCTCCATTGAGGACAGGGCCTTTTGCAGGCTTTCATGGATGCCCCGGCCGATGGCCATTCCCTCGCCCACCGATTTCATCGCGGTGGTGAGGTGCGGCTGCGATCCGGGGAACTTCTCGAAGGCAAAGCGCGGAATCTTCGTGACCACGTAATCGATCGAGGGTTCGAAGCTTGCCGGCGTCACCTTGGTGATGTCGTTGTCCAGCTCGTCCAAGGTATAGCCGACGGCCAGCTTGGCGGCGATCTTGGCGATCGGGAACCCTGTCGCCTTCGAGGCAAGCGCCGAGGACCGCGACACGCGCGGGTTCATCTCGATCACCACCATGCGCCCGTCCTCGGGGTTCACGGCCCATTGCACGTTCGATCCGCCGGTCTCGACCCCGATCTCGCGCAGCACGGCGATAGAGCCGTTGCGCATGATCTGGTATTCCTTGTCCGTCAGGGTCAGCGCCGGCGCGACGGTGATGCTGTCGCCGGTATGCACACCCATCGGATCGACATTCTCGATGGCGCAGACGATGATCGCGTTGTCGGCCTTGTCGCGGACGACCTCCATCTCGAATTCCTTCCAGCCCAGAAGCGACTCGTCGATCAGGATCTGGCTGACCGGCGAGGCATCCAGCCCGGATTTGCAGTAATGGATGTAGTCGTCGCGGTTGTAGGCGACCCCGCCACCCGTCCCGCCGAGCGTATAGGCCGGGCGGATGATCGCCGGCAGACCGACAAAGTCGATCGCCGCCATGCATTCGTCCATGTTGTTGGCGATGGTGGCCTTGGGGTTTTCGATTCCCAGACGGTCCATCGCCTCGCGAAACAGCTTGCGGTCCTCGGCCATCTCGATGGCGGCCCGGTTGGCGCCGATCAGCTCGACGCCGTACTTTTCCAGCACGCCCATGTCCGCCACGGCAAGCGCGGTGTTCAGGCCGGTCTGCCCGCCCATCGTGGGCAGCAAGGCATCGGGGCGCTCCTTCTCGATGATGCGGGCGACGACCTCGGGGGTGATCGGCTCGATATAGGTGGCGTCGGCGAGGCCGGGATCGGTCATGATCGTCGCCGGGTTGGAATTGACGAGGATCACGCGGTAGCCTTCCTCGCGCAAGGCTTTGCAGGCCTGAGCCCCGGAATAGTCGAACTCGCAGGCCTGTCCGATGATGATGGGCCCCGCGCCGATGATCATGATGGATGAGATATCGGTTCTTTTCGGCATATCGGTCCCCGGACAGCTTTGTGGTCGCGCAAGGCCTGTCCTGTGCGCAAATTGGTGGGGTTATATCCATCATCAAGCCCGGTGCAAGGGGGCATCGCCTGTCCCGTTCGATCCTGTCCGCGTGGATGCGGCAAAGGGGGACAGGTGCGCGTGCCGGCCGTGAGGTGCCGTTTTCGAGGGTGTTTTTTATCCCCGTCTGGCCTAGGTCTAACCTGAGCATTCGAAAGGGTGTCCGGTGCAGATTCGACTCGATCATGGGCCCGATGGCGCGGCGTGCCTGTTTGCGCGCCCCGCGCGGTATATCGCGGCCCGTCACGCCGACGAGGTGCCGGCCGCGCTTGCCGCGATGGACGCCGCGCGCGCGGCCGGTCATTGGCTTGCCGGTTTCGCCAGTTACGAGCTTGGTCACGCGCTTGAACCGCGCCTCGCGCCGCTGCTGACCGACAGGCAGCGCCTGCCGCTCTTGCAGTTCGGGGTCTACGACGCGCCCGTCGCCGCAAGCCCGCTTGCCGCCGGTCCCGCCGGGCTGGGCGAGATGCGACCGGCCTGGGATGCGGCGCGATACGAACACGCGTTCCGGACGGTGCATGATTATATCGGTGCGGGCGACATCTATCAGGCCAACCTGACTTTCCCGATCCAGATGACGGCCACCGGCACGCCGCAGGCCCTTTACGAGATGCTGTCGCACGTCCAGCCGGTGCGGTACGGTGCGCTTGTCGAGGCCGAGGGCCTGCCCGCGATCCTTTCACGCTCGCCCGAGCTGTTCTTTCGCACCACGGCCACGGGGCGGATCGAGACCCGGCCGATGAAGGGCACGCAACCGCGCAGTGCCGATCCGGCCGAGGATGCGCGCCGCCGCCGCTTTCTGCAAAGTGATGAAAAAAACCGCGCCGAGAACCTGATGATCGTCGATCTGCTGCGCAACGACATCTCACGGGTCAGCCGGCCGGGCAGTGTCAAGGTGCCGGAACTTTTCGCGGTCGAGACCTACAACACGGTGCACCAGATGACTTCGCTGATCTCGGCGCAACTGGTGCAGGGGGCGCGCCTTTCGGACATTCTGCGCGCGCTGTTTCCCTGCGGATCGATCACCGGCGCGCCGAAACTGCGCGCGATGCAGATCCTCGGCGAACTGGAGCCGGCCCCGCGCGAGGTCTATTGCGGCACCATCGGCTGGGCCGCCCCCGACGGGCGCGCGGAATTCAACGTGGCGATCCGTACACTGTTGGTCGAGGACGGGCACGCGACCCTCAACGTGGGCGGCGGCGTGGTGCATGACAGCACGGCGGCCGGCGAATTCGAAGAGGCGCTGTGGAAAGCCCGCTTTGCGCTGGCCCCGGCCCTTGTCTGAGGCCCGGCTGAACAGGCGTCACTCGGCCGCTTGGGGCGCCGCGTCGGCCGTGCCGTCGCGGTACAGGTAATCGCGCGTCAGCGGCACCGCGTCCTGCTTGGGGCTTATCTGGAACTGGAACACGACCTGGTTGTCGAGCCGGAAGGTCAGCTCGCTGGCGATCAGGTAATACCGCCACATCCGGCAGAATTGGTCGTCGTATAGCGCACGGACCTTGTCGATATTGGTCTCGAACCGCGCACGCCACGCGCGCAGCGTCTGTGCATAATGCAGGCGCCAGATTTCGACATCCGTGGTCACCAGCGCATGCCGTTCCAGCGCCGCTGCGGCCTCGGACAGGGCGGGCACGTAGCCGCCCGGAAAGATGTATTTCAGGATCCAGGGGCTTGTCGCACCCGGCGGCCCGGAGCGCCCGATGGTATGGATCAGCGCGATCCCGTCGGGTGTCAGGCGCTGTTCGACGGTGTCGAAGAAGGTGTCGTATTGCGGCACGCCGACATGCTCGAACATGCCGATCGACACGATCCGGTCGAACTGCCCGGTCACGTCGCGGTAATCCATCAACTCGAACCGCACCTTGTCCGACAGCCCGGCCTTTTCGGCGCGCGCATTGGCCATGGCGTGCTGTTCTTCGGACAAGGTCACGCCGGTCACCTGCGCGCCGTAATCGCGCGCCAGCGTCAGGCCCATGCCGCCCCAGCCACAGCCGATATCCAGCACGTGCATCCCCGGTTCGATCAGCAGCTTTTCGGCGATATGCCGTTTCTTGGCCTCCTGCGCCTCGTCCAGCGTCATGCCGGGCCGCGCGAAATAGGCACAGGAATAGTTCCGGTCCGCATCGAGAAACAGATCGTAAAGCTCGCCCGACAGATCATAGTGATGCGCCACGTTGGACCGCGCCCGCGTTGCCGGGTTGAACTGATCCACACGCCGTTTCAGCCAGCGCAGACCTTCCAGCGGGCGGCGGAACCACGGCTGGCCCTGCGCCGCGATGTTCCTGATCGCGAGGTGCAGGAACCCGTAGACATCGTCATCCGCGATCGTCAGCGTCCCGTTCATGTACCCCTCGCCCACGGCCATGTCCGGCGACAGGATGATGCGCCGCGGCAATGCGGGGTCGTGAAGCGTGACCTCCACCGTCTCGCCGCTGCGGTCGCCGTATCGGCGCACCTGCCCGTCGGCGAAGATCAGCTTCAGGTCTCCGTCGCGAATGAGATGTCGCAGAAACTTGTCGAATATCCCGACCCACATTGGTCACCCCCGTTTCCTGCGCCCGGCTTGGGCGCGATCCTTGGCGATGCTACAGCAGAGTGTCACGGTCGCATTGACGTGGATTAAACAACGATGTGATCAAAGTGTTGCGCAAAAAAGGTTTGCTGTAAACGGTTTTCGCCAGCCGGGCGCACGGGACCGATCCACGGGCCTTGACTTTGATGCGTCGCCCATGTGTATCGGCCCCAACCGAAAATGAGGCCGACCAGAGGCCCGGAGAGGATCGAATGCACAGCTATCGCAGCCATTCCTGCGCGGATCTGACAAAAACCGACGTGGGCGAAACCGTGCGACTTGCGGGGTGGGTGCACCGCATCCGCGATCATGGCGGCGTGCTGTTCGTAGATCTGCGCGATCACTATGGCGTCACGCAGGTTCTGTGCGACCCTGACAGCCCGGTCTTCGACGCGGTCGAGGCGTTGCGCAGCGAATACTGCGTCCGTATCGACGGCGAGGTGAAGGCGCGCGACGAGGGTCTTGTCAATCCGCGCATCCCCACCGGCGAGATCGAGGTTTATATCCGCGACATGGAGGTCCTCGGCACGGCCGGCGACCTGCCGCTTCAGGTCTTCGGCGATCAGGAATACCCCGAGGAAACGCGCCTGCGCTACCGTTACCTTGACCTGCGCCGCGAGGCGATGCAGCGCAACATGACGCTGCGCGCCGACGTCGTCGCGTCGATGCGCCGGCGCATGTGGGATCAGGGCTTTCGCGAGTTCCAGACGCCGATCATCACCGCCAGCAGCCCCGAGGGCGCGCGCGACTTTCTGGTGCCGTCGCGCCTGCATCCGGGCAAGTTCTACGCGCTGCCGCAGGCGCCGCAGCAATTCAAGCAGCTCATCATGGTGTCGGGCTTTGACAAGTATTTCCAGATCGCGCCCTGTTTCCGCGACGAGGATCCGCGCGCCGACCGCTCGCCCACGGATTTCTACCAGCTTGACATGGAGATGTCGTTCGTCACCCAGCAGGACGTGTTCGACACGATCCAGCCGGTCATTCAAAACGTCTTCGAAGAGTTCGGCGAGGGGGCACGCGTCGACAAGATCTGGCCGCAGATCAGCTACCGCGACGCCGCACTCTGGTACGGCACCGACAAGCCCGACCTGCGCAACCCGATCAAGATGCAGGACGTGTCCGAGCATTTCCGCGGCAGCGGTTTCGCGATCTTCGCCAAGCTGCTGGAGCAGGAGGGCACGCAAGTGCGCGCCATTCCCGCGCCGGGCGGGGGCAGCCGCAAGTTCTGCGACCGCATGAACGCCTTTGCCCAGAAAGAGGGATTGCCGGGGATGGGTTACATCTTCTGGCGCGAGGCCAATGACGGAACCGAGGCCGCCGGCCCGCTGGCCAAGAATATCGGCCCCGAGCGGACCGAGGCGATCCGCCAGCAGTTGGGCCTTGGCGTGGGTGACGCCGCTTTCTTCCTTGGTGGCAAGCCCGCCGCGTTCGAGCGGGTCGCGGCCAAGGCCCGCGACGTGATCGGCGAGGAATGCGGCCTGACGGAACAGGATCGCTTTGCCTTTGCCTGGATCGTCGATTTCCCGATGTACGAGGCCGACGAGACGACCGGAAAGGTCGATTTCTCGCACAACCCGTTCTCGATGCCCCAAGGCGGGGCCGAGGCGCTGGACGGCGATCCGCTGGAGGTGCTGGGCTATCAGTACGATCTGTCATGCAACGGCTACGAGCTCGTGTCGGGGGCGATCCGCAACCACAAGCCCGAGATAATGTTCAAGGCGTTCAGGCTGGCGGGATATGACGAGGCCGAAGTGCGCAAGCGGTTTGGCGGCATGGTGGGTGCCTTCCAGTTCGGCGCACCACCGCATGGCGGGTGTGCCGCCGGCATCGACCGGATCGTGATGCTTCTGGCGGGAACCTCGAACATTCGCGAGGTCATCATGTTCCCGATGAACCAGCGCGCCGAGGATCTGATGATGAACGCCCCGTCCGAGCCGTCCAGCGATCAGTTGATGGAGCTGGGCCTGCGGGTCATCCCGCAGGAGTGACATCGGCCACTGTGGCCGCAGGCGAGGGGCGTCACCCCGACCCTGCGCCATGGCCGGGGGCACATGGGCTCAAAGCGCCACGCGCGCCGCAAGTCGCGTTTCGATAAGGTGCAAGACCCGCGCGATCCCGGCCTCTGCCGCGTGCCCCTCCAGCCCCGCCGTGGCCTCGGCCAGCATGTCGTCGCCGGCCGCGCGCGCCACCCCGCCCAGAAATTGCGCGAGATAGCGCCGTGTGCCGGTCTCCGGGCCGTCCGACAGCAACGTCTGTGCATGTTCCAGGTCGTCGCGGTAGGCCAGCAGATCGGGGGTGATCACCTCGTCATTCAGGGCATATGGCCCGCTCGGGCCGCGTTCGGGGGGAAGGTGACGCAGCATTTCCTGCTGGAAGATGCCGAGGCTTTCGATCGGCTTGGACAAGAACCCGTCCGCGCCGGCCTCTATCGCCGCTGTGCGGGTCGCGCCGTCGCCGCTGCAGGCAAGGATCACCCCGACGCGCGGCGTCGCCTGATCAAGCTCTGCAATCAGGTCCAGCCCGGAGCCGTCGGGCAGGCCGGGATCCACGATCACCACCGATGGGCGATAGACCCGCAGATGCCGGTTGGCGGAACCCAGGCAATCGGCCCGCCGCATCCGCGCGCCGCTGCGCAGGCACATCAGGCGCAACGCCTCAGAGGCGTAGCGGCTGTCTTCCACCACCAGTACGGTCATGCCCAGAAGCGGACGTTGCAGGCTGCGGCCACGGTGCGGGGCGAGGTTGTCCAGATCGGTCATCGTGATGATCCCTTGTTGCGCGACATGCGACTCACGATGCCCGGTTTTGGTGAATGCAAAGTTAATGTGCGGCGTGCGCGCCCCTGACGCTTGTCAGCGCCGCGCTAGATCCCCATAACAAGTGAAGACTGCGGGAAAGGAGTGACCTGATGATCGGACGCCTCAACCACGTGGCCATCGCCGTGCCGGACCTCGATGCTGCCGCCGCGCAATATCGAGAGACCCTTGGCGCGACGGTCGGCGCGCCACAGGACGAGCCTGATCACGGCGTGACGGTCGTCTTCATCGACCTTCCCAACACCAAGATCGAATTGCTGTACCCGCTTGGAGAGCAAAGCCCGATCAACGGTTTCCTCGAGAAGAACCCGTCGGGCGGCATCCATCACATCTGCTATGAGGTCGAGGATATCCGCGCCGCGCGGGACCGTCTCGCGGCACAGGGCGCGCGGGTTCTCGGCGATGGCGAACCCAAGATCGGCGCGCACGGCAAGCCGGTGCTGTTCCTGCACCCCAAGGATTTCAACGGCTGCCTTGTCGAACTGGAGCAGGTCTGATGGGGGTGACCACCGGCCTTGTTCTGTACGCGGTGATCTGGTTCATGACGTTCTTCATCGTGCTGCCCATCCGCATCCAGACGCAGGGTGACCTGGGCAGCATAGTGCCCGGCACGCATGCCGGCTCGCCCGAACATCACCACTTGAAGAAAAAGGCGTGGATCACGACCGGCATCGCCGCCGTGCTGTGGATCGTCATCGCCGGCACGCTGATCTCGGGGGCGGTCACGCTGCGTGATATCGACATGTTCAACCGGATGGCGCCCGAGGCCGCGCCTGAATAGCGTGATACATGTGCGTGAACGTCGCCGCCCCCAAGATCGGGATCAGCAGGTTCACGACGGGCACGGATAGCGGCACCGCCATAAGCGTGCCGGCCAGCCAGATCGTGCCGCGATGCTTGCGCCGCATGGCCTTCGCATTGACGCGCCCCACGCGGCGCATCGCCGCAAGCTGGAAATACTCCATCCCCAGCAGGTAGCCGTTGAGCGCGAAGAAGATCAGCGGCGCGAAGGGCGCGAAGATCGCGTACAGGATCAGCGCCAGCGTGTTTGCCCCGACGATCACGCCGAGGAAATTGATGGTGTCGCGCAGCGCCTCGCCGAAGGGCACCGAGACGGCGGGCGGCAGGTCGGGATAATGCACATCCTCGACCGCCTGCGCCACCTCGTCGAGGAACATCGAGGTGATCGCCGAGGCAACCGGCACCATCAGGAAGACCGACAGCACCAGCATCAGGATCAGCGACGCCCCGGTCAGCAGATCGCCGACCCATGTCACCTCGCCGATCAACGGCAGGGTCGTGCTGTCGCCGACGGCCATCTGCAACAGCCACAAAATCCCGGCATAGACCACGATCAGAAGGGCCAGCGTCAGCCCGACCCCCAGGAACAGCACCTTGCGAAAGCGCGGATCGCCAATCTGGCCCACGGATTTCAGGAAACAGGCAAAGATCATTGCGAGACCCAAGTGACGGTTGCGCCCGTGTCCGGGCGCGGCCGGTCCGGTGGGGTGACGGTTTCAGTGCCGATATGGATGAATCCCGCGATCCGCTCGTGCGGTGCGAGGTCAAGCGCCGTGGCGGCAAAGCCCCCGTCATGGCTGGCCCAGCCGGTCAGCCAGTTGGCGCCCCATCCCGCGGCGAGTGCCGCGTTGAGCAACCCAAGGCAGACGCAGCCCGCCGAATAGCTTTGCTCGATCGCGGGGATCTTGGGCGAGGGTTTCGGGCTTTCGATCACCGCGACCGCCAGATGCGCATCGGCGAATTGCGATTGCTGCTTGGCGATCTCCTCGGGCGTCTTGTCGTGCCGTGCGCCCACCTCCGGCACCAGCCCGGCCAGCCGCACAAGGGCGTCGCGTTCCAGCACGATCAGGCGCCACGGCTCCAGCTTGCCGTGGTCGGGCACGCGCAGCGCGGCCTCCAGCAGCGGCTGCAGCGCGGCACGGTCGGGCACCTGCCGGCCAAGCGTCTTGGCGGGGCGCGATCGGCGCGCGCGCAGGAATTCCAGGGCGGCGGGGTTCGGGCTGGGCATGTCGGACGCTCCTTTGCGGCTCGCGCCTCATCTCGACACAGGCGTGTCCGGGGTCAAGACCAAAGCCCGACAAATCTGCTTGGACCGGTCCAGACAGCGCGGTATGTGCGGTGCATGGCGCTGCCGGATCTCAGCCATCTTGCCGTTACCGGCACAATATTGCGCGTCCGGGTGAGCGCGGGCGCGTCGCGCGATCGCGTGACCGTGGCAGAGGCAGGTCTGCGTGTACATGTCACGGCAGCCCCCGAGGCGGGCAAGGCCAACGCGGCCGTCCAGAGGCTTCTGGCGCGGGCGCTTGGCCTGCCGAAATCGAGGCTGACCCTCGTTCGGGGCATGACCGCGCGTGACAAGGTCTTCGCGATTTCCTGACGGGTGGGACGCGGGACGCGCGGACAGACTTGGGTATTTTCGCCAAGAAGAAGGCCAAGGACGGGACATCGCCGTGGTCGTGGCATCCCTCAGGCCTTGCCGACCCCCAGATGCCGGGTGCCGCGTGCGCGGGCGAGGTCGATCTGGCGTTTGCGTTCGCGAAAGCGGGCCTTGTCGGCGGCGCTGGTTTCTTGCGCGCAAAGATGACAGGCCGCGCCGGCCTCGTATTCGGGACGCTCGGTATCTTCGGGCCGAATGGGACGCCGGCAGGCGTGGCACAGCAGATGTGCACCCTGTTGCAGCCCGTGCCCCACCGACACGCGCCCGTCAAAGACGAAACAGTCGCCGTGCCAGAGGCTGTCGCGTGCCGGGATCTCTTCAAGGTATTTCAGTATCCCGCCACGCAGGTGATAGACCTCGGCGACGCCCTGTCCCAGAAGGTAATTGGTGGATTTCTCGCAGCGGATGCCGCCGGTGCAGAACATCGCGATTCGCTGCCTGGCAAAGCGGTGCGCGTTCGCCTCCCACCATGCTGGAAAATCGCCGAAGCTTTCGGTTTGTGGGTCGATCGCGCCCTCGAACGTGCCGATCGACACCTCGAAATCGTTGCGCGTGTCGATCACGGTGACATCGGGGCTGCGGATGAGATCATTCCACGCCGCCGGCTCCACGTAATGTCCGACGCGGGCGCGCGGATCGATATCGGGTTGCCGCATGCGCGCGATCTCTTGCTTGAGACGGACCTTCAGCCGGCCAAAGGGGGCGTCGGCGCTGTGGCTTTCGTGCCAGTCGAGATCGGCGCAGCCGGGCAGGGCACGGATATGTGCCAGCACCCGGTCGATGCCTTCGGGCGGGCCGGCGATCGTGCCGTTGATCCCCTCGCGCGCGAGCAGCAACGAGCCGCGCACCTGCGCGGCCTCGCAGGTGGCGCGAAGCGGGCCCTGCAAGGCCGCAGGGTCCGCGAACCGGGTGAAATGGTAAAGGGCGGCGATGCGGTACATGACACGCGATTTACGCGCGCAGGGGCAACCTCGCAAGAGGCTGCGGCCTGCCATTGACGGGCCGGGACCAAGTACCTACCCCTGAAAGGCAAAGGAGGCCCGATCCATGACATCCGCGCTACTCGTCATCGACATGCAATACGATTTCTGCCCCGACGGGGCGCTCGCCGTGCCCGAGGGCGACAGCATCGTGCCCGGCATCAACGCCGCGATGCGCGACTTTCCGGTCGTGATCCTGACACAGGACTGGCATCCGGCGGGGCATTCGTCCTTTGCGTCCGAACATCCCGGCAAGGCGCCCTTCGACATGGTCGAAATGCCGTATGATCCACAAGTGCTGTGGCCCGATCACTGCATTCAGGGCAGCCACGGCGCGGCGTTTCACGCGGAACTGGACACGACCCGTGCCGACCTGATCATCCGCAAGGGCATGAACGCCGACATCGACAGCTATTCCGCGTTTTTCGAGAACGATCACGCGACGCCCACCGGGCTGCACGGCTATCTTCAGACGCGTGGCCTCACGGAATTGACGCTGGTCGGGCTTGCCACCGACTTCTGCGTCAAGTTCTCGGGCGTTGATGCGGCGCGGCTGGGATACCGCGTGACGCTACGGCAGGACCTGGTGCGCGGGATCGACCTTGATGGCTCTCTCGATGCGGCAATGACCGAGATGCGCGAGGCGGGGGTGCGTTTTGCCTAGAATGGGCTGCGGGCCTTTTACGCAACTGACCCTCGTTCCGCACAGCTTCGGATGAGGCTGGCGCGCGAGATCGGGGACTGTCGGCTTTGTGCGGACCGGTTCGCGACGACGCACACCGCGCATGCGCCGCGCCCGGTCGTGTGGTTCCAGCCCTCGGCGCGGATACTGATCGCAGGTCAGGCGCCGGGGATGCGGGTGCATCGGTCGGGCGTGCCCTTCGACGACCCCTCGGGCGACCGTTTGCGCGACTGGCTGGGGCTGGACCGCGCCGCCTTCTACGATACGTCCCGCGTGGCGATCGTGCCGATGGCCTTCTGCTTTCCGGGCTATGACGCCAAGGGGTCGGACCTGCCGCCGCCGCCCGTCTGCCGCCGCACGTGGCATGACCGGGTGATGCAGGCGCTTGGGGCGATCAAGCTGCGCGTGATCGTCGGTGGCCATGCGCAGAAATACCATCTGGGTGCGCGCACGGGCGTGACCGAAACCGTGGCGGCGTGGCGTGACCGGGCGCCGGGGGTTTTCGCCTTGCCGCACCCGTCCTGGCGCAATACCGCGTGGTTGCGACGCAACCCGTGGTTCGAGGCCGAGGTGGTGCCGGAATTACGTGCTCAGGTTCAGAAGGTTATGGATGATGGATGACACACGGCTCGATACGGCGCACGCCGCGATGGAGGCCGCGCCCGAGGACGCGCAGGCGCGGTTGCGATTCTACGAGACCTTGGCCGCGAGCGAGCTTTACCTGATGCTCAAGTCCGAGCCGCAGGGCGACCGGCTCGACCCGGATGTGTTCGACCTGGGCGATCAGTCCTTCGTGCTGGTCTTCGATCGCGAGGACCGGCTGGCGCAATTCGCCGGGCGCGCGGTGCCCTACGCCGCGCTGACCGGGCGCAGCATCGCGGCCATGTTGGCGGGGCAGGGCGTCGGTCTCGGGGTCAATCTCGACGTGGCGCCATCGGCGATCCTGCTGTCGCCCGAGGCGGTGGCGTGGCTGGCCGAGACGCTGTCCGGAGCACCAGCCGAGATCGAGGCGAAGCCCGAAACGCTGAGCGCGCCCACGGGTTTGCCGGAAACGTTCATCACGGCCCTTGATGCGCGGCTGGCCACGATGACGGGGCTGGCGCGTATCGCCTACCTGGTGGGCGTGACCTACGACACCGGCGCGCAGGGTCACATGCTGGGCTTTGTCGGGGCCGAGCCGGGTGCACAGGCTGCGTTGGCCCGAGCCGTGTCCGAGGTGCTGATCTTTTCCGGGCTCGAGGCCGCCGCGCTTGACGTGGCGTTTTTCGAGGCCTCCGATCCGGTCGCGGCACGGCTGGCAAGCTGCGGCTTGCGGTTTGATCTGCCCGAGCCGCCAGAGCGCACGCCGCGCCCCGCGCCCGGCAGCGACCCCGACACCCCGCCGAAGCTGAGGTAACCTGCGCCTCAGTATCCGTGCGCGGGGTCCACGAGATGCAGGAGCGGCGCGCCGGCCTCGCCGCGGCGGATGTTGTCGGCGATCACCTGCGATGCGGTGTCGGGGCGTGTCTCGGACGCGATATGCGGCGTCACGGTGACACGCGGATGCGCCCAGAACGGGTGTTCCGGGGGCAGGGGTTCCTGCCGGAAGACATCCAGCGTGGCATGCGCGACATAGCCGCGGTCGAGGGCTGCGATCAACGCGTCGTCGTCGATCAGGGGCCCGCGGCCGGGATTCACGATCATCGCGCCTTCGGGCAGCAGTGCGAGCGTGCGGGCATCCAGCAGGTTTTCTGTCTCGTCCGTGAGTGGCAGCAGAAGCACAAGGATATCGGCCGCCTGCAGCGCCGCGTCCAGCCCGGTATCGCCCGAAAGGCAGGTGAGGCCGGGGATGTCCTTGGGGCGCCGGCTCCATCCGGTGACGGGAAAGCCCAGATGCACCAGCATCTGCGCGCAGGCCTGCCCGAGTGCACCCAGCCCCAGCATCGTCACGCGCCGCTGCTGTGCCAGCGGCGGCGCCTCGGCGCGCCATTCGCCGTCCTGGCCAAGGATATGGCGATCCATGCCCAGGTGATGGCGCAGCACATGACCCGTGACCCATTCGACCATGCCTTGCGTCAGGCCGTGATCGACCATCCGCGCCAGCGGGATCTTCAGGGTCGGGTTGCCGACGATGTTCTCGACCCCGGCCCAGAGGTTCAGCACCGCCTTGGCGCGAGTATAAGGCGTGAAATCCTGCACCTCGCTGTTGGGCGCATAGACGATGTAATCGACCTCGTCAGGCGGGGCTTCGGTCGTCAGGTTGGCGTCGACGCCTGCCTCGGCAAGCGCGCGTTTCAGCGGGGTCTCGTAGGTGCGCCAGTGATCGGGGCGCGCAGCGAAGAGGACATTGACGGTCATGGGTCACCTTGGTCTGTGGACATTCGCGCTCTGGATCAGGCCGAAGCCGATCATCAGGACCAGCATGGCGGACCCGCCGTAGCTGACCAGTGGCAGCGGGACGCCCACCACCGGCAACAGTCCCATGACCATCGCCATGTTGACCGCGAAAAATAGAAAGAACGTCACTCCGATACCAAGGATCAACAGCGAAGAAAACCTGTCGCGATTGGCCAGTGCCGCCAGGATGCAGAACACCAGGATCAGCGCGTAGAGCCCCAATATCGTGATGCCGCCGATGAAGCCGAATTCCTCGGCCAGCGTCACGAAGATGAAGTCGGTGTGCTTTTCCGGCAGGAAGTTCAGCCGCGATTGCGTGCCCTGCATGAAGCCGCGCCCGGTCCAGCCGCCCGACCCAAGGGCGATTTTCGACTGGGTGATGTGATAGCCCGCGCCGAGCGGGTCGGTATCGGGATCGAGAAAGGTGTCGATCCGGCGGAACTGATAGTTTTCCAGAAGCTGCCAGTCGGTGCCGCGGCTCTGGATCACCACGGCGACAAGCGTCGCGACGCCAAGGATCACGACCGCGAAATACGCCCAATGCACGCCCGCCACGAACATCAGCATCCCGCCACCCAGCACCAGAAGGATCGAGGTTCCCAGATCGGGCTGACGCAGCACCATGGCAACCGGCGTCAGGATGAAGGCGACGGGGATCAGCACCCAGACCGGGCGCGACACCCGCGACACCGGCAGCCAGTCGTAATAGGCTGCCAGCACCATGATCAGCGTGATCTTGACCAGTTCCGAGGGTTGCAGCCGTATGACGCCCAGATCGAGCCAGCGTTGCGCGCCCTTGCCCTCGATCCCGACAAGCGCCACCGCGACGAGCAGCGCCACCGAAACGAGATAGGCCAGCAGCGAGACGTTGCGCCAGAACCATATCGGCACCATGGCGATGCCGAACATCAGGACCAGACCGAGTGCGAATCTTTTGATCTGCGGTTCTGTCCAGACTGCAAGGTTCCCGCCCGCCACCGAATAGAGCATCAGAAAACCGACACAGGCGACAGCGACTATGAGCACGACGAGAGGCCAGTTGAGATACAGGATCTTTTTCGGTCCACCGGGTGTCGTCTTGACCGTATGTTCGAGATAGCTCACGCGCGGTCCCTCTCGTCGCTGACGGGTCGTGTGCGCTCGCGCTTCAGCTCCTCTTGCTGCGCGCGGATACGCGGCCGGTCCGCTTCGGGATAGGCCGTCAGGGGCGGATCGCCGTCGTAAAGGGCCTGCAACGTGATGTCGCGTGCAATGGGCGCCGCCGCGGTCGAGCCGCCGCCGCCATGCTCGACCACCACGGCCACGGCATATTTCGGCGCGTCATATGGCGCGAAATCGACAAACAGGGCGTGATCGCGCTGCGTGCGTGGCAGGTCGCGGTTGCGCACCACCCCCGTGGCCCGCTCGCCCGAGGAGATGTTGCGCACCTGGCTGGTTCCGGTCTTGCCGGCCATCCTGAATGCCTCGTCGACGATGCGGCTGCCGTAAGCGGTGCCGCGATTGCTATTGCTGACGGCGTACATCGCGCGGCGCACCTCGCGCATGTGGTTTTCGTTCAGGCCGAGATCGTCGCCGCGACCCAGAGGCTGTTCGACCCCGTCGATGGATTTCACCAGCCTTGGCGCAACCTGCCGCGAGGTCGCCAGCCGCGCGGTCATCACCGCCAGTTGCAAGGGTGAGGCCAGCACGAATCCCTGTCCGATGGAGGCGTTGACGCTGTCGCCCACCATCCACGGCTCGGCCCGATTGGCGAGCTTCCATTGGCGCGTCGGTGCCAGTCCGCTTGCCACGCTGGACATCGGCAGATCGAATTGCGTGCCAAGGCCCAGACGTGTCGCCATGGACGAGATGTTCTCGATCCCGGTGCGCAGCGCCAGTTCGTAGAAATAGACGTCGCAGCTTTCGCGCAGGGCGCGGTGCAATTCCATGTTGCCATGTCCGCCGCGTTTCCAGCAGTGAAAGCGGCGTCCGCTGATATCCTTGTGACCGGGACACCAGACCGTTTCGGTGAAGTCGATCTCGCCGGCCTCCAGCGCCGCCAGAGCGGTGATCATCTTGAAGGTCGAGCCGGGCGGGTAAATGCCCTGCACGGCCTTGTTGGGCAGCGGGCGGTACTCGTTTTCCAGAAGCGCCCGGTAATCGGCCACGGAAATGCCCCGCACGAACAGGTTTGGGTCGTAACTGGGCGACGAGGCGCTGACCAGGACGTCGCCGCTGTCGCAGTCGATCATCACGGCCGCCGCGCTCTCACCCTTGAGCCGCGCATGTGCATAGGTTTGCAGGGTATTGTCGAGAGTGAGCTGCAGATCGGTCCCCGGTTGTCCTTCCTGTCGATCAAGCTCACGCATGACGCGTCCGGCGGCATTCACCTCGACCCGGCGGGTGCCGGCGGTGCCGCGCAACAGGTCTTCCTTGCGGGCCTCCAGCCCGATCTTGCCGATCTGGAACCGGGGCAGGCGCAACAGCGCCTCGGGCGCGTCGATCCGTTCGAGATCCTTGTCGTTCGGCGCGCCGACATAGCCGACGACATGGGCATAATCGCCGCGCAGCGGATAGTGGCGCGACAGACCGACCTCGGGCATGATGCCGGGCAGGGCGGGGGCGTTCACGGCCACCCGGCTGATCGCCTCCCAGCTGACGCGATCGGCGATCGTCACGACGGTGTCGCCGCGCAGCTCGCGCAATTCGCGCCGCGCCCGTTCCAGCGCGCCCTCGTCCAGTTCGAGCAGACGGGCGAGCCGTGCGATGACCTCGTCCACGTCGCCGGCCTGTTCACGGACCATGGTGATGCGATACGACGGCACATTCTCGGCGATGACCCGCCCGTTGCGGTCGAAAATGCGCCCGCGGGCCGGTGGCAGAAGCTGAATGTTGATGCGGTTTTCATCGGCCAGCAGGCGGAACTGATCGGCCTGTTCGACCTGAAGGTGGCGCATGCGCAGCGCGAGGGCTGTCATCACCCCGGCCTGCACCCCGCCAAGGATCAGACCCCGCCGTGTGATCAGGCGCTGGCCTTGGGCGGTGTCGCGTGTCGGTCGTCTCATATGCGGCCCCCGCGCACGGGCTCTATGTCGCCGGGCACACGCTTGCGCACCCCCAGAAGCGCATGCGACACCAAGGCAACCAGCGGATAGACTAGCACCGTCGAGACAAGCTGCATGAGGCTGAGCCCGAGAGGCGCCTGATCGACCACGAATACCGTGAGGATGATCCGGTAGGTCAGGGTCATGACCACCAGTGTGCTGGTCACCGCCGCCCATTCCGACAGAAAGGTCAGGTCGCGCAGGGCGGATGCGCGGTTGCGTATCGTCTCGACCCCCAGCACGGTGATCGCCGCCCAGAGACCGGGCGGACGTTGCAACAAAAGGTCCATGCCAAGCGCCAGCACCGCGACCAGAGCGATCGGAAGATAATCGGGCCGCCGCGCGGCGAAGGCGAATGTCAGTGCAAGAAACAGCTCGGGGCCGGCCCAGCCGGGCGGTACCGTGCTGATCGGCAGAAGCTGCCAGAACACTATTCCCGCGCTCAGCGCGAGGTAAAGCGCACGCATCAGCCAGGCGCGGGGCAACAGGGTGTCAGTCATCGGTCGACCTCGCCGCGTTTGCCTGATCCGCGGCGCGCGCGCCGGGGCTTTGGACCGGCGCAATCAGCGCGCCCGGATCGTCTATCCGGTCGTTCTGATAGCTGCGCAGCACGCGCAGGAACTCCAGCCGCTCGTAATCGGCGGCGATGCGCACGCGCATGCGTCCGCTCCGGTCCTCGATAAGCTGGCCGACCAGAAGGCCGGCGGGAAACACACCGCCATCGCCCGATGTCATCACCCGGTCGCCGGGGCGCACCTGATCGGGGGTCTCGATGAAATCGACCAGCGGCGCGATGGAATTGTCACCGATGACCAGGGCGCGCTGTCCCGAGGGCTGGGTCGTCACCGGGATACGGCTTGACGTGTCGGTCAGCAGCAGAACCCGCGCGGTGTTGCGCCCGACACCAGAGATGCGCCCGACAAGGCCAAGCCCGTCCATCGCCGCCCAGCCATCCATGATGCCGTCTCGCGATCCGACGTTGATCAGCACCGATTGCCGGAACGGCGAGCCGCTATCGGCCATCACCACGCCGGTCACGTAGGTCAGTCTCGGGTCAAGCTGCACATTGTTGAGATCGAGCAGCCGGGCGTTTTCCTGTTCAAGCTGCAGCGCCGCCTCTTTCCACGCCTTCATCTGCTGCAACTCGCGGCGCAGATCCTGATTCTGCTTGTACATGCGCTGATAGCTCTGGAAATCGCGCAACACGTTCACCGCACCCGTCACCGGCGCCATGGCCCAGTCGAACGAGGGCACGACCCGGTCCACCACCTGCGCGCGGAACCGCTCCACACGCGGACTGTCGATCCGCCAGACGAGGAACAGACCCAACAGGCACAGCACAAGTACGCCCAGAAGCAGACGCTTGAGCGGGCCACTGTAATCTTCGCTTTGTCCGCGATCGCGTGCCACAGACCCCTCGTTTCACGTCAGAAGATGGGCGAGTCAGCTTTCGTAGTCAATCGCGTGGCGCAACTGCTTTTCGTACTCAAGCGTCTTGCCGGTACCAAGCGCCACGCAGTGAAGGCTGTTATCGGCGATGGACACGGCCAGCCCGGTCTGCTCGCGCAGCGCGAGGTCGAGATCGCCGAGCAGCGCCCCCCCGCCGGTCAGCATGACGCCGCGATCCACGATATCGGCGGCCAGATCGGGCGGTGTCGCCTCCAGCGCGGTCATCACCGCCTCGGTGATCTGCTGGACGGTCTCGGCCAGCGCCTCGGCCACCTGGGCCTGGCTGATCTCGGTCTCTTTGGGCACGCCGTTCAGCAGATCGCGCCCGCGCACCTGGATCGAGGTGCCCCGCCCGTCATCGGGCATGCGCGCCGTGCCGATCGTCGTCTTGATGCGCTCCGCCGTGGCCTCGCCTATCAGCAGGTTCTGCTGGCGGCGCAGGTAGTTGATGATCGCCTCGTCCATCCGGTCGCCGCCCACGCGGACAGACCGTGCATAGACGATATCGCCCAGGCTGAGCACCGCCACCTCGCTGGTGCCGCCGCCGATATCGACGACCATGTTGCCGGTGGGGTCCGTGATCGGCATGCCCGCGCCGATAGCCGCCGCGATGGGTTCCGCGATCAGGCCCGCCCGCCGCGCGCCGGCCGACAGCACCGACTGGCGGATCGCGCGCTTTTCCACGGGCGTCGCCCCGTGGGGCACGCAGACGATGATCTTCGGCTTGGAGAAGGTCGAGCGCTTGTGCACCTTGCGGATGAAATGCTTTATCATCGCCTCGGCGGTGTCGAAATCGGCGATGACCCCCTCGCGCATGGGGCGGATCGCCTCGATGCTGCCGGGCGTGCGGCCCAGCATCAGCTTGGCATCCTCGCCGACCGCAAGCACGGTCTTTACCCCGTCCTTGACGTGATAGGCCACGACCGAGGGCTCGTTCAGGATTATCCCGCGACCCTTGACATAGACCAGAGTGTTCGCCGTCCCCAGATCGATCGCCATGTCCGATGAAAAGAGGCTGGGAATTCTGTCAAAGATAGCCATTCACGGTTGCGCCCTGTCGCCAATTGAAAATACGCCCCCCGACTCGGGGCCAAGGGGCTGGCTGCCCTTATAGGTCGCGGCCGTCACCGGCGAAAGGGGCTGTTTCCGAACGATCAGCACCAAACTGCCGTCCGGCCCCGTCCGGCGGCCGCGTCACCCGTTGAGATGGTCGAGTCGCGCGCGCACCGACAGGCCGTGTGCCTGCAGGCTCTCGGAGCGGGCCAGCGTCTCGGCGGCCGGGCCGATGGCGCGCAAGGCCTCGGGTGTCATCTTGGCTAGCGTCGTGCGCTTGAGAAAGTTCATCACCGACAGGCCCGACGAAAATCGCGCCGACCGCGCCGTGGGCAGCACATGGTTGGGCCCGCCGACGTAATCGCCTATCGCCTCGGGCGTCCAGGCCCCCAGGAATATCGCGCCGGCATGGGTGATCTTTCGTGACAGCGCGTCGGGATCGTCCACGCACAGTTCCAGGTGTTCGGGCGCGATGCGATTGCTGATGGCCGCGGCACTGTCCAGGTCCGGCACGGTGATGATCGCGCCGAAATCGCGCCAGCTGGCCCCCGCGATATCGCGCCGGTCCAGCGTTTTCAGGTGGCGCTCGATCGCGGCACCGACATCGCGCGCGAGATCCGCGTCATCGGTGATCAGGACCGCCTGCGCGCTTTCGTCATGTTCGGCCTGGCTCAGCATGTCGAGCGCGATCCAGTCGGGATTCTGCCCCCGGTCCGCGATCACCAGGATTTCCGACGGGCCGGCGATCATGTCGATCCCGACCCGGCCGAAGACCCGGCGCTTGGCGGCGGCGACAAAGGCGTTGCCCGGCCCGGTGATCATGTCCACCGGCGGGATCGTCTCGGTGCCATAGGCCAGGGCAGCGATCGCCTGCGCGCCGCCGATGCGGTAGATCTCGTCGACGCCGGCGATCTGCGCAGCCAGCAGGACCAGCGGGTTGGCGTGCCCGTCGGGGGTCGGCACGGTGACTGCCAGCCTTTCGACCCCGGCCACCTTCGCGGGGATCGCGTTCATCAGGACCGAGGACGGGTAGGAGGCCAGCCCGCCGGGCACGTAAAGCCCCGCGGCACTCACCGGCGACCACCGCCATCCAAGCGTCGCGCCGCTTTCCTCGGTCCAGCTTGCATCCTCGGGGATCTGGCGCGCGTGATAATCCCTGATGCGCTCGGCCGCCAGTTCCAGCGCCGCACGCTCGGCGTCTGGCACCTGGGCCACCAGATCGTCCAGTTCGACGGGCGAGACGCGCAGGCTTTCGGGTGTCAGATCGAGCCGGTCGAATTTCGAGGTCAACTCGATCACCGCGGCGTCACCGCGCGCGCGCACATCCGCAATGATGGCCGCCACGGTGTCGTCCACGTCGGGCGTGTCCTCTCGCTTGGCCCCGAGAAGGCCAGCGAACTTGGTTTCGAAATCGGGCGATGTGGCGTCGAGCGTGATGGGCATGGCGGCTCCTTTCGCGGGGACATAGCGGGGCGTCATGGCCGCCTCAAGCCCCGGCTTTCTTCTTGGCACAAATACCCGGACAGACTGACATGCGCCGCACGCGCCTCAGATGTCGTGGTGCGGCACCTTCCCCGAGGCGGCGCGATACGGGCGTGTCACGTCCTTCAGTGTGACATCCAGCGCCTCGATCTCCAGCCGGATCGCACCATCCCCCGCGAGGGTCAGCAGAAGATGACCCGTGCCATCGCCCGTCGGCTCGAAGCTGAGTGCAAGCAGCGACAGGACGGTGTCGGAGTCGGTGCGGTCGATCCCCTGGCTTGCCACCCGCAAGACGTTGTCGATCACGAGCACCGACTGCACGCGCTCTGGCGCGTGCCGTGCGCGACCGTGATCCTCCCACCTGAACCGGTTGAGCAACAGCGCAAACCGTCTGTCGGTCGCCTGCCATGTCATCTCGGTGATCGGAAAGACGGAATCCTGCGTCAGACTGGCGATCACCTGCAGATCCTCGACGTCCATCGCCCCGAGGTAAAGCGGTCGCTCGCTCCCGTCCTCGAATGTCGCATCGTCGGTCATTGGCCGCTGATCCTCTCGATTGTGGCGCCCACGTCGCTCAGCTTCTGCTCGACGCTCTCATACCCGCGGTCCAGATGGTAAACCCGGTGCACCGTGGTCTCGCCCTCGGCGGCGAGCCCGGCGAGGATCAGCGACACCGATGCCCGCAGATCGGTGGCCATCACCGGCGCACCTTTCAGCCGGTCCACCCCGGTCACCGTCGCGGTGCCGCCATGAACGTCGATCTTCGCGCCCATGCGCATCAGTTCGGGCGCATGCATGAAGCGGTTCTCGAAAATGCGCTCTTCCAGAACGGATGTCCCGTCGGCGGTGCACATCAGCGCCATCATCTGCGCCTGCAGATCGGTGGGAAAGCCGGGAAACGCCTCGGTGACGACGTCCACCGCCCGGACCGGTCCATCGCCACGCGTGACCTTCAGGCCGTCGGCGGTCTCCTCGACGGCGATGCCTGCCCGCTCCAGCGTGTCGCAAAACGCCTGCACCAGGTCGCGCCGTCCGCCAAGGCATTCCACCTCGCCACCGCAGATCGCGGGCGCGATCATGTAGGTCCCCAGTTCGATCCGGTCGGGCACCACGGGATGCGTCGCCCCGCCCAACCGGTCCACGCCCTGTATCGTGATCGTGCTGGTGCCTTCGCCCTCGATCTGCGCGCCCATCTTGCGCAGGCAGCGCGCAAGGTCTGCGATCTCGGGCTCGCGCGCGGCGTTTTTAAGCACCGTGGTGCCGCGCGCCAGCGTCGCGGCCATCAATGCGTTCTCGGTGGCCCCGACAGAGACGAGCGGAAATTCGAACGTGCCGCCGCGCAGCCCGCCGGGGGCCTTGGCGTGCACGTAGCCGTCACGCAGGTCGAGCTCGGCCCCCATGGCCTCAAGTGCCCGCAGATGCAGATCGACGGGCCGCGCACCGATGGCGCAGCCACCCGGCAACGACACGATGGCTTGCCCGTCGCGCGCCAGCATCGGCCCCAGCACGAGGATCGAGGCCCGCATCTTGCGCACGATCTCGTACTCGGCAACATGCGTGTCGAGCGCGTGAGACGACAGTGCCAGCACCCGCCCGCCCTGCATCTGCGCGACCTCGGCCCCAAGCGATTGCAGCAGCGTGCCCATCATCCTGATATCCGACAGGCGCGGCGCATTCGTCAGCGTCAGCGGTTCTTCGCTGAGCAGGGATGCGGGCATCAGCGTCAGGCAGGCGTTCTTGGCCCCGGCAATCGGGATCTGGCCCTTCAGCGGGCCGTTGCCGGTGACGACGATCGAATCCATCCGCGCTATTCCTTGTCCGTGTCGGTATCGGTGGGCGTGTCGACCGGGCCATCGCGACCCTCATCGCTGTCGCCCCGCGCGCGCATCTGCGCCTTACGCCTTGCAAGATTGGCCTTCAATGCCGATTTGAGCCGGTCCTCGCGGCTCCGGCCCGTATCAGCCCGCGTCTTGGGTGTGGTTCTCCTGTCCATCGGCGCTGTCTTACAGCAGTGACGAAAAACCGTCCAGTTCCCCCTTGCACGCCTTTTGTTAAGTGTCTAACCAGCATCTCGATATTGGCTGCTGTAGCTCAGAGGTAGAGCACTCCCTTGGTAAGGGAGAGGTCGAGAGTTCGATTCTCTCCAGCAGCACCATCCTATCCCTTTGAAATCAAACAAACCCCTTGCAAACAAGGGCCTTTGCCCATTCTGTGGTTACAGTTTTGGTTACAAAGGGTCATCGGCATGGCAGGCAAGATCAGGAACATGGTGAACCGCAACGGGCGCTACCACGCCAGGCTGGTGGTGCCGAAAGACTTGCGCAGAATCGTCGGCACGACCGAGCTGCGCACCCCGTTGGGTGGCGACTACAAGCAGGCGCTCAAGCTGTTGCCCGGTGCGGTGGCCCAGATTCAACACCAGATCGCCCTTGCCGAACAAAAGGCCGGTGCAGGCAAGCCGAAGACCGGCCCGGCCAATCTTCTCGGTGTGCAGATCGAGCGTTTCTGCGCCGCTTGCAGCTCAATCCGCATTCAAAACTGACCTACCCTCGAGGTGGCAAAGCCACCTGATGATCATGATACGCAAGCCGCGATCACCTTCGACCAAGCGCTTGGCCGTAACGTTCCTAATTGCCTGACGGCTTGGAACAGGCCCTGCGCGACAGTCTGCCTGTTAGGCCGTCTCAACTTTCCTGTCGTACCGCGCCCACGATCTTGTCCATCACGCGGCTCAGTACCGCCGGGTCCAGCGCCTCTGCCATCACGCGGATCAACGGTTCGGTCCCCGACTCGCGGATCAGCAGGCGCCCGTCGCCGCCGAGGTCCCGCTCGGCCTCGGCCATCGCGGTCTGGACCACATCCGTATCGAGCGGGGCCTTTCCCTTGGCGTACCGGATGTTGATCAGTTGCTGGGGCACGGGCTCGAAGATCTGCGACAGGCTGCTTGCCTTCTGCCCGGTCTCGACCATCGCGGCGAGGAATTGCAGAGCACCGATCAGGCCGTCGCCGGTGGTGGCGTAGTCGGTCATCACGATATGGCCCGATTGCTCGCCACCCAGATTGTGCCCGCCCGCGCGCATCGCCTCGACCACGTGCCGGTCGCCCACCGGCGTACGCTTGAGCGCGATGCCTTGTGTTTCGAGATACCGTTCCAGCCCGAGATTGGACATCACCGTCGCCACGAGGGTATCCCCGGCAAGCCGGCCTTCGCGGGCCCAGCGTGTTGCGATCAGGGCCATGAACTGATCGCCGTCGGCCACGCGACCCTCCTCGTCGATCAGGACGACGCGATCTGCATCCCCGTCGAGACAGATGCCCAGGTCCGCGCGGGTGTCCAGCACCTTGCGCGCCGCGGCCTCGGGGCGGGTGGAGCCGCAATCGAGGTTGATGTTGAAGCCGTTGGGCTCTACCCCCATCGGGATCACCTCGGCCCCGAGTTCCCACAGAACCTCGGGGGCGGTCCGGTACGCCGCCCCGTTCGCGCAGTCCAAGACGATGCGCAGGCCGTCGAGCCGACGACGATGGGGAAAGGTCGTCTTGGCGTATTCCACGTAGCGTCCGCGCGCGTCATCCACACGCCGTGCCCGCCCGATGAAGTCGGGCTCCGACAGGGTCACACCGTCTTCAAGCAGTTTTTCGATCGCCGCTTCGGCCTCGTCGCTCAGCTTGAAGCCATCCGGGCCGAAAAGCTTGATCCCGTTATCCGAGGCCGGGTTGTGGCTGGCCGAGATCATCACGCCGACATCCGCACGCAGGGAATGCGTCAGATACCCGATTGCCGGGGTCGGGACCGGCCCCAGCAGAAAGACGTTCATGCCGGTCGAGGTGAAGCCGGCGGTCAGCGCATATTCCAGCATGTAACCGGACCGTCGCGTGTCCTTGCCGATGACCACGCGGTGCTCTTGCTTGTCCTGCCGGAAATACCGCCCGGCCGCCGCGCCGAGGCGCAGCGCCATGTCGGCGGTCATCGGCCACGTATTGGCCTGTCCGCGCACACCGTCGGTGCCGAAAAGTTTCCTGCTCATGCGAAAGGTCTCCTGCGTTCTCATCGTGACCGGCGGACACTCCGGCCCCTGCGCCATAGCGCGATGCGACCGCCCTGTCCATTTCCCCGGACCAGCGCGGTGTTGCCGGCCGCGACAATCACAATGCTGCCGTCGAGCCCGGCGTGGGACATACGCAGGGCGGCGTGAGATTGCCCATTGCCTGTAAGTAACTTGAAGTTGATTGTGATGTCATAATACACGTATCAAGGTAGCTCGGACTCTGACAAGCAAATGCCTGTCGCATCGTCATTGGCCGGGTAGCAGCGTTGCGGTCCTTGGTGGTTTCTTTAAAACGCGTTCGACCCGATCTTGAAGAAGGAAAACGAATGACCAAGCACCATGGCTCGACATTGGTTCTGACTGCCGGGCTTGTCCTGGTCCTGGGCGGACCCGTCTGCGCGCTCACGATCGACCCGCAAAGCGATACGCCGCTGAGCGGGGATTTCGTTCTTGGCCCCACAGAGCCCGGTAAATGGGGGGACCCGGCGCTTGGCACCGGCGCGTCGGTCACCTACAGTTTCATGTCCTCGGGGCTTCGGGTGGACGGCACGTCCAGCGACGGTGGGACTCTCGTGGACGCCTCTGTCGCCCTGTCGGACTTCATGCCTGTAGGATACAAGGCCGAGATCGTGGCCGCCTTCGACGTGTGGCAGAGTGTGGCCGACATTACCTTCAGCGAGGTGACCGATCCCGGGGTCGACTGGCAGGCCAGCGGGGCGGCAGCCGTGGATATCCGGATCGCGGGGCATGCGTTCGATGGGGCTGGCGGCGTTCTGGCGCATGGCTTCTATCCACCCCAGAACGGCGGCCCCGCCGCCGGTGATATTCATTTCGACCCTGATGAAAATTGGAAGATCGGGTTCGGCGGGTCGGGCTTCGATATTTTCCAGATCGCCGCGCACGAGATCGGTCATGCCATCGGTCTGGCACATGAATGCGGCGACAGCGGCAATGACACCCCCTGTGAAACCGCACTGATGAACCCGTTCTACACCGAATCCTTTCGCGGTCTGCGCGACGATGACATCGCAGGCGCGCAGGCGCTTTATGGGGCGGCTGCCATGGCACCGGTGCCGCTGCCATCCGCGCTGCCCTTGCTCGGCAGTGTCCTTGCCTTGCTGGGCGGGCTTGGGCTGCGGCGCAAGCGTCGCGGCGCGGTGGCGCCGGTCGCATGAGCGTGGTGCCCCGTGTCGTGCATGGGCTGGCATGCACGCTGGCCCTTTGCATGGCATTTGCATCGACAGAGGCGCGCACGATGGTGGCACGTCAGTCCATCGCCGAGTTGCAGGCGAGCTCGGACCTGATCGTCACCGGTCGCGTTGCGGCTGCCGCGCCGGGCCCGGTCCATGACGTTCCCGGCAAGGATGTCGTGCCGCTGGTGATCGACCGTGTGATCGCTGGCAAGGTGGACGGCGACACCGTGCCGCTGGCGGTGCCGGCGCAGGGCGGGCCGATCGGCAGTGACGATATCCCGTATGTCGAAGGCACCTCGGGTCTGTGGTTCCTGCGCGCGCTGCCGACCCCGTCGGGTCGGGTCTACCTGGCCGATACGCCACAGCGCTTTGTGCCCGCCGCCGAGATGGACGAAATCATGCGTGCGCTCGGGGCCTTGCGGGACTGAGGGCGGCGCGGTCCCGGATCAGGTAAAGCGGTTGTCGCGCGGGAATCCGCGCGGCGCCATGCGACCCGAACCTGCACGTTTGCCCGTCCATTCGGCAAGGTCGGTGACGGTGCGCGTGCGCCCGGCCGGATCGCGCCATGTCAGCCCGGCGGCACGGCGGAAGGTGATCGCGTCCGACAGCCCGCCATCCTTGTATTTCTGCAACCGCACGCCTTTGCCGCGGGTCAGTTCCGGCAACTCGTCGAGGCCGAAGACCAGCAGCTTGCGGTTCTCGCCCACGCAGGCC
This sequence comes from Roseovarius tibetensis, assembly GCF_050896375.1. Taxonomy (NCBI): domain Bacteria; kingdom Pseudomonadati; phylum Pseudomonadota; class Alphaproteobacteria; order Rhodobacterales; family Roseobacteraceae; genus Roseovarius; species Roseovarius tibetensis. The sequence goes on along the minus strand of NZ_JBPBBB010000006.1, from coordinate 9,372 downwards.
ACGTGATCGCCGTCCACCGGCCGGCAGACGCGGGCGCTGGCGGGCGCGCGCAGGTTCAGCACCTGTTTGCCGCCCCGTGTCTGTGCCACGATCTCGTCCTCGGCCACGATAAAGCCGTCGCCCGCCGTTGATGCGACCAGCAGCTTGCGGCCGGGCTTGTGGATCATCAACTCGACGATGTCGGCCTCGTTGGGCAGATCGACCATCAGGCGCAGCGGCTCGCCCATGCCGCGCCCGCCTGGCAGATTGGCCGCCGACAGCGTGTAGACCCGCCCGTTGCTGCCCAGGACCAACAGCCGGTCGGTCGTCTCGGCATGGAACATGAAGCGCGGGCCGTCGCCATCCTTGAACTTCAGCGCGCGGTTCAGGTCGATATGCCCGGTCAGCGCGCGAATCCAGCCCATCTGGCTGCAGACCACGGTGATCGGCTCGCGGTCGATCATCGCCTCTATCGGCACGTCCTCGGCGCGTCCGGCCTTGGCGAAACCGGTGCGGCGGGCGCCGATGGGGTGGGAGGTGCCGAAGGTCTTCTTGACCGCCTTTAGTTGGTCGGACACGGCAGACCATTGCCGCGAGACGTCGTCGAGCAGATCCTCGAGCCCCGCGCGTTCCTCCATCAGGGTGTCGCGTTCGGCGCGCAATTCCATTTCCTCGAGCCGCCGCAAGGAGCGCAGGCGCATGTTGAGGATCGCCTCGGTCTGCACCTCCGACAGACCCGGCGTGTCCGAGGCGGGCGGGGACACGTAATCGGCCTCGGACGTCGCACGCTCGAACGTCCGGTCCCATCTCTCGCGCATCAACGCGGCCTTGGGGGCGTCGTCGTAGCGGATGATCTCGATCACCCGGTCGAGGTTCAGGAACGCGACGATCAGCCCTTCGAGCACCTCCAGCCGGTGATCGATCTTTTCCATCCGGTGCCGTGACCGGCGCAGCAGGACATCGCGGCGGAAGTCGAGAAAGGCGCGCAACACCTCTTTCAGTGAACAGACGCGTGGCGTGACCCCGTCGATCAGAACGTTCATGTTGAGCGAAAAGCGCAGTTCGAGGTCCGAATTGCGATACATCAGCCCCATCAGCGCGTCGGCATCGACGTTCTTCGAGCGCGGCTCGAGGATCAGGCGCACGTCGTCGGTGCTTTCGTCGCGCACATCGGCGAGGATCGGCACCTTGCGCGTCTGAATCAGATCCGCGATCCGCTCGATCAGCTTGGATTTCTGAACCTGGTAGGGGATTTCGGTGACCACGATCTGCCACTGGCCGCGCCCCAGATCCTCGATCTCCCACCTGCAGCGCAGCCGGAAGGCGCCCCGCCCGGTGCGGTAGGCCTGCGCTATGCTTTCAGCCGGTTCCACGATGACGCCGCCGGTCGGGAAATCGGGGCCGGGGACGTGGTTCATCAGCGTGTCGTCGCGCGCATCGGGCGACTTGATCAGGTGCAGGCAGGCATCGATCAATTCGGCGATGTTGTGCGGCGGGATGTTGGTGGCCATGCCCACGGCGATTCCCGACGATCCGTTGGCCAGCAGGTTGGGATAACTCGCCGGTAGCACCACGGGTTCGCGCAGCGTGCCGTCGTAATTGTCGCGGTAATCGACCGCGTCCTCGGCCAGCCCGTCCAGCAGCGCCTCGGCGAAGACGGTCATCCGCGCCTCGGTGTAGCGCGGGGCGGCGGGGTTGTCGCCGTCGATATTGCCGAAATTGCCTTGCCCGTCGACAAGCGGGTAACGCACCGCGAAATCCTGCGCGAGGCGGGCCATCGCATCGTAGATCGCGGCATCGCCATGCGGGTGATAATTGCCCATCACGTCGCCCGAGATCTTGGCGGATTTGCGGTAGCCGCCGGTGCTCGACAGCCTGAGTTCGCGCATCGCAAAGAGGATACGTCGATGCACCGGTTTCAGGCCGTCGCGGGCGTCGGGCAGGGCGCGGTGCATGATGGTCGAGAGCGCATAGGTCAGATACCGCCCGCCGATGGCGTGGCGCAACGGCTCTGACGTGGCCTGGGGCAGCATGTTGGGGTCGTCGACTGTATCGCTCATGGATCTGGTGATACTGATCCGGCCCGGCCACGTAAAGCGGTGATCGCCCGCCCAACCGGACCGAGCGCGTCGGGGCTTGCATCGCCGATGCGGGCGGGCCAGAACGCGAGCATGGGCGACAGGATCATCCTCATCACCGGCTGTTCGTCGGGTATCGGCCTTGACGCGGCGCATACCTTGCGGGCGCGTGGCTGGCGGGTCTTTGCCAGTTGCCGCAAGGCCGAGGATTGCGCGCGTTTGCAGGCCGACGGATTCGAGGCCCCGCGCATCGACTACGAGGACGAGGCGAGCATCGCGTCGGGCCTCGCGCAGGTGCTGGAGGCCACGGACGGGCGCCTGGACGTGCTGTTCAACAACGGCGCCTACGCGATTCCCGGCCCGGTCGAGGATGTGCCCGCCGACGCGATGCGGGCGATCTTCCAGGCCAACCTGATCGGCTGGCACGAGCTGACGCGGCGGGTGATCCCGGTGATGCGCGCGCAAGGGTCTGGGCGCATCGTGCAGTGCTCGTCGGTGCTGGGTCTCGTGGCGATGAAATGGCGCGGCGCCTATGTGGCGACGAAATTCGCGCTGGAGGGGTTGAGCGACGCCATGCGGCTGGAACTGGCGGGGTCGGGGATAAAGGTCGTGATCATCGATCCGGGCCCGATCGAGACGGCGTTCCGGCAGAACGCGATTCGGCAGTTCGAGAAATGGATCGACTGGGAACGCTCGGCGCGCGTCGAGGAATATCGCGCCAGCCTGCTGGATACGCTCTACAAGGGCAGCAGCAAGGGGCCGCAATGGCCGGCATCCGCCGTGACCAAGGCGCTTGTTCACGCGGTCGAGGCCCCGCGCCCCAGGTTGCGCTACCACGTGACGACACCCACCCGTCTCATGGCGACATTGCGCCGTCTCTTACCTGCGCGCGCGCTGGATTGGGTGCTGAAAAAGGGTTAGCCGGCGCGCAAGAGGTTACATTTCCTCTTTCGCCTTTCATGTCATCCCGCCTAGGTATGGGCGAAGACACCGACACCGAAAGGAGCCTTCATGCTGCAAGACCCGTTATTCATCATCGCGGCGGTGGCGTGCGTTGTCGTGGCGGTCATCCTCATTCGCGGCATCTCCACCTTCGGCAAGGAAGGTGTGGACAATGCCAAGCGCGCCAACAAGTACATGCGGTGGCGGCTGATCGCGCAATTCGTGGCGGTGGTGCTGATCCTCGTATTCGTCTATTTCCGCAGACAAGGAGGCTGAACCGATGGTGGTTCTCAACAAGATCTATACGCGCACGGGTGACGCGGGCGAGACCGCGCTGGGCAACGGCACGCGGGTCGCAAAGCATTCGGCGCGCGTGACCGCCTATGGCACCGTCGACGAGCTGAACGCGACGCTTGGGCTGGCACGGCTTCAGGCGACGGGCGAGACCGACGAGGCGTTGGCGCGCATCCAGAATGATCTGTTCGATCTGGGGGCGGATCTGTGCCGCCCCGACATGGAGCGCGATGCAGAGGCAGAGTACACGCCGCTGCGCATGGTGCCCTCGCAGGTGGACCGGCTCGAGGCGGAAATCGACGCGATGAATCAGCAGCTGGAGCCGCTGCGCAGTTTCATCCTGCCGGGCGGCAGCCCGCTGGCCGCCAGCCTGCACCTGTGCCGCACCGTGGCGCGGCGTGCCGAACGTCTGACGGTAGAGCTTTCGGCGCTCGAAAATGTCAACGAGGCGGCGGTGCGCTATCTAAACCGGTTGAGTGACTGGTGTTTCGTCGCCTCGCGGATGGCCAATGACAACGGCCGCGCCGACGTGTTGTGGGTTCCGGGCGCGAACCGCTGAAAGCGGCGGGGCGTCCTGCGGACGGCCCGGCGACCGGAAGGGCGGAGCCCCGGGCCTTAGGCCGGGCGCGAACCGCTGAAAGCGGCGGGGCGTCCTGCGGACGGCCCGGCGACCGGAAGGGCGGAGCCCCGGGCCGTAGGCCGGGCGCGAACCGCTGAAAGCGGCGGGGCGTCCTGTGGACGGCCCGGCGACCGGAAGGGCGGAGCGCTGGAACCCCGTTCGGCCGCAAGCCGCCTGAAGCGGCGTCGCGTCATTCCGACCGGCGGACCCGGCGCAGAGGTGAAAACGCGACGTCCCCGGACCCTGGCGTGACGATTTTACCCTGTTTCCGCCGCGCGTTCCCCGATATCAAGGCGCCAGACTGATTGCCTGAAGGGCCTCGTGGGTCCTTCGCCACCAAAGGGAGACCATGCAATGAAGGTGCTCGTGCCTGTCAAACGTGTGATCGACTACAACGTGAAAGTCCGCGTCAAGGCGGATGGCAGCGGTGTCGATCTGGCCAACGTCAAGATGTCGATGAACCCGTTCGACGAGATCGCCGTCGAAGAGGCGATCCGCCTGAAAGAGGCCGGCAAGGCCGACGAGGTGATCGCGGTCTCCATCGGGGTCAAGCAGGCGCAGGAGACCCTGCGCACCGCCCTTGCCATGGGGGCCGATCGCGCGATCCTCGTCGTTGCGGCCGAGACGACGCAGACGGATATCGAACCCCTGTCGGTTGCCAAGATCCTTGCCAAGATCGTCGAGGAGGAACAGCCCGGACTGGTGCTGTGCGGAAAGCAGGCGATCGACAACGACATGAACGCGACCGGGCAGATGTTGTCGGCGCTTCTGGGCTGGTCGCAGGCGACCTTCGCCTCGAAGCTGGACATCGACGGCGACTCGGCCCTCGTGACGCGAGAGGTCGATGGCGGTCTGCAGACGATTCGGGTCAAGACACCGGCCATCGTGACGGTCGATCTGCGCCTCAACGAGCCGCGCTATGCCTCGCTGCCCAATATCATGAAGGCTAAGAAAAAGCCTCTGGATGAAAAGACAGCCGCCGATTACGGCGTGGATGTGACCCCGCGCCTGGAGGTGACCGGCACGGCCGAACCCGAGGCGCGCAAGGCCGGCGAAATCGTGGGCTCGGTCGACGAGCTCGTGTCGAAACTCAAGGAAGCGGGGGCCGTGTGATGGCTGTTCTTCTACTTGCCGAGGTCACTGATGGCGACCTGAACATGGACGCGACCGCCAAGGCGGTTTCGGCCTGTGCCAAGCTGGGCGATGTGACCGTGCTGTGCGCCGGCGCCAAGGCGGCCGCAGCCGGCGATGCGGCGGCAAAGATCGCCGGTGTCGCGAAAGTTCTTGTCGCCGAGGACGCTTCGCTGGGTCATCGCCTGGCCGAACCGACCGCCGCGCTGATCGTGTCGCTGGCCGACGCCTACGATCACATCGTCGCGCCCGCTACGACGGATGCCAAGAACATCCTGCCGCGAGTTGCGGCGCTTCTGGATGTGATGGTGATCTCGGACGCGTCCGACGTGGTGGATGCCGACACGTTCGAACGCCCGATCTACGCCGGCAATGCCGTCCAGACGGTGAAATCAAAGGATGCCAAGAAGGTCGTGAGCTTCCGGACATCGACGTTCGAGGCGGCGGGCACGCAGGACGCCGCACCCGTCGAGACCGTCGCGGTGGGCGACAATCCGGGCCTGTCGGAATGGGTCGAGGACAAGGTCGCCGAAAGCGATCGGCCAGACCTGACCTCGGCCGGGGTTGTCGTATCCGGCGGTCGCGGTGTCGGCAGCCAAGATGATTTCGCGATGATCGAGAAACTTGCGGACAAGCTGGGCGCGGCCGTGGGCGCGTCGCGCGCCGCGGTCGATTCGGGCTATGCGCCGAATGACTGGCAGGTCGGTCAGACCGGCAAGGTGGTGGCCCCCGAACTGTACATCGCGGTCGGTATATCGGGCGCGATCCAGCACCTCGCGGGCATGAAGGACAGCAAGATCATCGTTGCGATCAACAAGGATGAAGAGGCGCCGATCTTTCAGGTGGCCGATTACGGCCTCGTGGCGGACCTGTTCGAGGCGTTGCCGGAGCTGACCGAAAAGCTGTGACCCCTATGTTCGGCGGCATGCCGCCGATGACCCGCGCTGGAAACCGGCGCGGGTCTTTTCATGACAGCGGCAGCACTGTCTGCACTGCGGGCAACAGCGCGCGGGCGGCTTCGCGATGCGCAAGCGGTCCGGGCAGTCGCGCGCTGTCTGCACCCTCCTTTGTCGATGGGTTGACGGGGCGCGGTGTGTTTTCGGCGCGCGCGTCGGGGCTGATCACCACCTCGACAACCTGGTCCGCACCGGGACGCACCGCTTGCAGCATGTCGCGGCTGACAAAGGCAGGGTCATCCGAAATCTCCGCCGATAAGGTGCCGTCGCCGGGGGGGTGATTGCCGAACCACAACAGCACGACCGGGGGGGCGATGCGCGCCAGAAGGGCCTGCATCCGGGCTATCCAGACATCCTGCAATGCCTGCCGCAACTGCGCGAAGCGGTCGGGCGCCAGTGTCGAAAGCCGTCGCATCATGTGTCGGGTGAAATGAAACTCTGTGAAATCGACATCGGGGTATAGGGTGCGCAGCTTTGCCGTGCCGCACAGAAAACGGTCGTTTCTGCGCGGATGGACCGTATAGTATGGGTTCGACAGGTTCATCGTGGGCAGGATCTGCAAGATCACCGCATCCGCACCGTTCGCAAGCGTCATGATCCCGTCGTCGTTCAGGAAGGCGTCGGGCCCCGCATTGGGCCAGCCGAAATTCACGCAAGGCAGGCCAAGACCGTCCTCGAGTATCGTCGGCCAGGGCGCGTCGATGTCAGCCCCACGGGTTTCCGTGCCGCCCAGACACGCGATGTACCTGCCAGACAGATCGCGTTCGGGGCCACGAAATGTCAGTTTCGATGTGCCATACCGCACCGGCGGATGGCCGGGGGCGTAGGGCCCCGGATGTTTGAATGCCATATGCCGACCCTCATTCGGATATACACGTAGTGGAGATAATCCGAATTTCACTTACGATCGCTTAACCGTCGAATTCGCCGACAAGTTTCCGTATCCGTGGCCCTTGCGGCAGGGCCGCGCCGGGGCCTATGGTGACGCCGCATAATGACGAGGATCGCGGTCATGGACATCAAGACAATCGGCGTTGTCGGCGCAGGGCAGATGGGCAACGGGATCGCCCATGTGATGGCGCTTGCCGGGTACGAGGTGGCACTCACCGACATCAGCGCCGAGGCGCTGGAAAAGGCGATGGCGGCCATCCGCAAGAACATGGAGCGTCAGGTCAGCCGCGAGAAGATCGGCCAGGACGAGATGGACGGGGCGCTTGCACGCATCGCGACGACACAGACCCTGACCGATCTCGGACCGAGCGACCTGGTGATCGAGGCCGCGACCGAACGCGAGACCGTCAAGCAGCAGATTTTCGACGACTTGCTGCCGCATCTGGCACCGCACACGATCCTGACCTCGAACACCTCGTCGATCTCGATCACCCGTCTGGCAAGCCGCACCGACCGGCCCGAGAAATTCATGGGCTTCCACTTCATGAACCCGGTTCCGGTGATGAGCCTTGTCGAGCTTATCCGCGGCATCGCCACCGACAAGGAAACCTTCGATGGCTGTCGTGCCGTGGTGGACAAGCTGGGCAAGACGGCGGCCAGCGCAGAGGATTTCCCGGGCTTCATCGTCAACCGCATCCTGATGCCGATGATCAACGAGGCAGTTTACACGCTGTATGAAGGCGTGGGCAACGTGCAGTCCATCGACCAGTCGCTGAAGCTGGGGGCCAACCATCCGATGGGTCCGCTCGCGCTTGCGGATTTCATCGGTCTGGATACCTGTCTGGCGATCATGAACGTGCTGCATGACGGGCTCGCGGATACCAAGTACCGGCCCTGTCCGTTGCTAACCAAATATGTCGAAGCGGGCTGGCTGGGTCGCAAGACCGGACGCGGCTTTTACGACTATCGCGGCGACACACCTGTCCCGACGCGGTGACGTGTCGCGCCGTTTCGGCCGGTGCCGGATCGACCCGCGAATCGGCTATGCGATTGCGCGGGGTCGGGTGTTGCGCTATCGAGCCGGGACCTGCTTCCGTCGAGGTCAATCCCGAATGCCGCGTTTCCTTGCCCTGTTGGGCCTGCTGACCATTGTCGCCTGCACCAATCCCCATGATCTGGATCGGCAGCCCGCCTACCTGGGCAATTTCCAGTTGGGCCATAATGTCGTCGTCGCCCCCAATCTCACCAAGGGGCCCGCATCGCGCGAAGCCACCGAGCGGGAATGGGTCGCGGCCATGACCGATGCGATGGCCGATCGTTTTTCCAGGTATCAAGGCGGGAAGCTGTATCACCTTGGGGTCAGTCTTGAAGGGTACGTGCTGGCAGTGCCCGGCATACCGCTTGTCGCCGCGCCGAAATCGGCGCTCATACTCAACGTCACGGTGTGGGACGATGCGGCCGGGGCCAAGCTCAACCCGGAGCCGCACATGGTCACGGTGGTCGAGACCGTGTCCCCCGCGACTGTCATCGGGTCCGGGCTGACCCAGAGCCGAGAGACCCAACTCGAAAATCTCAGCCTCAACGCCGCGAAGCAGATCGAGACATGGCTCAAGCGCCAGAATGATACGCTTGGCTGGTTCGAGGATGATGGCGTGCCCGCCTCTCGAAAACCGAAATCGGCGCGATCCGGCCCACGCGGGTCGGGTACGTCGCAAATCCCGGCAGTGACGGACGAGGCCGGGCAATCGGCCACGCGATGATGCGCAACCTATGGCTTGATTTTCCCGTGCGACCTTAATAAACCGCGCGCGGAGCACTGAACGGGCCATGCCGGCCCCCCAACTGACAAGGTCCCCCGCAAGATGGCGAAGCAAAAGTTTGATCGTTCGAAACCGCATGTGAACATTGGCACGGTTGGTCATGTTGACCACGGCAAGACGACGCTGACGGCGGCGATCACGAAGTATTTCGGCGATTTCCGGGCGTATGACCAGATTGACGGTGCGCCCGAGGAGAAGGCGCGGGGGATCACGATCTCGACGGCGCATGTCGAGTACGAGACCGAGAACCGTCACTACGCGCACGTGGATTGCCCGGGCCACGCCGACTACGTGAAGAACATGATCACGGGTGCCGCTCAGATGGACGGCGCGATCCTGGTGGTGAACGCCGCCGATGGCCCGATGCCGCAGACGCGCGAGCACATCCTGCTGGCGCGCCAGGTCGGCGTTCCGGCGCTGGTGGTGTTCATGAACAAGGTCGACCAGGTCGACGACCCCGAGCTTCTGGAGCTTGTCGAGATGGAGATCCGCGAGCTGCTGAGCAGCTACGATTTCGCGGGCGACGACATCCCGATCATCGCGGGCAGCGCGCTTGCGGCGATGGAGGGCAACAACCCCGAGATTGGCGAAGAGAAGATCCGCGAGCTGATGGCGGCGGTCGATGACTGGATTCCGACGCCCGAGCGCGCGATCGACCAGCC